>CAYRDV010000275.1:0-8606 GCA_964422885.1 uncultured Candidatus Sericytochromatia bacterium | reverse complement strand
TCAGTTACCATATTTTTCATTATGTTTCGCCTGAAAAAGAAGCAGAAACAGCTGTAAACTGGAAAAGGCTGGCAAAAAAATTTGGGTTAAAAAATTGGTATCATCCATTGCCTAAACTAGAAGTAGAAGGTTTGGTAAAACTAGATGGTATTGAGCTTTCCAATAATAATTTAACTGATTTGGTTCAGGCAAAATTTGAAATAAAATTAGGCGATTCCTTCTCAGGTCTCTTACCTCACTTGAAATTTAAGGTAACCGATCAAAAAATTGAATTCTAAGTTTATCTGCCAAAAAAAGTTATATACTCATTCTTTAAGCCTCTCTCTTTGCAAGAGAGAGGTTTGGAGAGAGTTTCTTAAATCTTTACTTGTATAAATTTTTCTTTTTAACTATAATCAATTTTCAATAGAATATCTTTTTTAGTAAAAATGATAAATTTTAAAAGGAGAAACCTTGAAAAGGGCATTAATAATGGAAGGCGGAGCTATGAGGAGTGTACACTCGGCTGGTGCCCTTACTGCTTTAGTGGAACTTGGATTTACTCCCGAACATTTTGACTTTGTTTTAGGTGCCAGTGCCGGGGCATGTAATATGGCCTATTTTTTATCGGGCCAGACGGAATATTTTTGGGAAATGTGGAGTAAGTCTCTTATTACAAGAGATTTTATCAATTTTCGTAATTTTTTAACTCCAGGAAAACCAGTTGTGGATGTGGATTATGTTGTTAAGAATATTATGATGGAAAAACATCCTGTGGATGTCATTAAAGCATTGGAGGCAAGACCAGTTTTTTATATTATTGCAACAAATTGCCATACAGGTAAAGCAGAATATTTTATTAATGATAAACCTGAATCATTTTTTGAAGTTATTAAAGCCTCATCTTCAATTCCTATTCTTTATCATAAAACGGTCAGACTTAATGGAATGGAATATATTGATGGAGCCGTTTCTGATTCCATACCTGTTAAAAAGGCAATAGAACTGGGAGCAAAAGAAATTTATGTTTTTCTGACCAGACATGAGGGTTACAGAAAAAAGAAAACTGTTGCTGATAATATCGTTAGTAATACCCTTAAAAAATACCCAAAATTAAAAGATACTATTTTAAACAGGCATATTATTTATAATGAAAGCCTTGACTTGCTTGAAAGCAAGATTGAAGGTATAAAGATTATTATTATCAGGCCAAAATATAATCTTGGAATTACCAGAACCACGACAGATCCTCAAAAACTGAAAAACGCTTTTAACATTGGTTATTATGATGCTATGAGAGAGCTAAAGAAAAGCCAAACTCTTAAAAAGAAGGATGAATTTCAATCTCACCCGTCTTTCCTTGCAAAAGGTAAGCTTGGCTAAACTCATTGCTAATTGGTAAAGCAATAAGATGATAGGTATCAGGGAAAATTTCAAAAGCAAATTTAAAATATTTTTGTAATAATCCTTCATTATCCATAAAAGAATATAAATAAACCAGATACTCAACCCGTGAATGTTTTTTCAGAGTGTCAATATTCTCTGCCCAGCATTTTTTGTTTTCAAAATAAAGCTCCTGGAAGTATTTAAGCGTTTTCATATATGAAATCATTGCTTTAAGGACAGGAATACTGGTGTCTTCATTTAGTAAATTTTTTCTGCTATCGGGAGTTAGATTTTTCCAGATATGTTTTGAGATAACAGGAATTGTAACCTTAGCTTTTGGGTTATTTACAATCAGATATTCCTTACCAATATTATTAATCTCATTTAGACAAAATGGACATTTTTTACTGGTTGAATGTTTGAATTGCCCACCACAAAGACATTTAATAAGCTTATCCTCTACATGTAACCAGTAATCTTCCACTTCATTTATGCCAATGTTTATATTTGATAAATCAATTTCACTGATTGCTTTTTGTAATATTGAATCACTATAACTAATTTTTAGGATAGACATACATGAGTCACAATTAAGAAAATGAGCGTTCTCATAAGGTGACTTTTTTATAGTTTCAAATATGTTTTCGCAGTTTTCACATTGTTCTCTGTGCCTGTCAAGGTAATTTTGTATTGGCTCGATCTTTTTTGTACATTGAGGACATTGGATAATATCTGACTGCTCTTCATAAAACCAAAGTTCACAGGTATTACAGTTATATAAAGTTTTAAAATCTTTTACCCTCATAATTCGTATATACCAAAAGAAAAATAAAATATTTTATCTAGGAATATTTATCCAAACCATCATTTAGTTATATAATCAAAATATTTAATAATGTCAACTTAACTTGATTGAATGATTAATAATTTAATATGTTTAGGGCAAACTTTTGAAAAACTGTATCCTAATCACAGACTATTTAAAATTAATTAAATAAAATCATTTAATTGAATTATTATTGGTAGAGACGTAATATTTTACCTTTTTATAAAATGCCTCTTTTTTGTGAATTTGTTTTTTTACTAAAAATTGGCCCACACCTGGTGTGGAATATATTTATCTGGGTTCTGGATTTGCAAGTAATATAATGAAGTTTCTAAATAACAAAAATACTTCAATAAGAACAGTACTGATTTTATTATTTGTTGTTCAAATAATTCTTGCTGTTGGAATAACCGAGTGGCTTTCTTTTCGAAACGGACAGATTGCTGTAAATGATGTTGCTGAACAGTTAAGAAGTGAACTTACAACTCATATTAAAGATAATCTTAAACATTACCTTCGGGCACCTCATCTTGTAAACTCAGTTAATAGAGAAGCTATGATTTCCGGTGAACTTGGAACAAATAATATAAAAAGTCTTGAATACCAGTTTTGGAGACAAAGCCAGCTTTTTGATTCAGTAAGTTATATCTGCTTTGGAAATAAAGAAGGTAATTTTATTGGTGTTGAAAGAAGGCTGGAAAACGAGCTTCATGTAGAAGTTAAGGATAATACTACAAAAAATTATTTAAATACTTATTTAATTGATAACTATGGAGTGAGAACCAAATTATTATTTCAAAGCAATGATTTTGTTCCTGGAAAAATGCCTTGGTATAAAGCTGCTGAGGATGCCGGAAAACCAATCTGGAGTTCGGTAAATCCTTTTTTTACCAAATATAATTTAAGGCTTGGAATTACTGCTGTATACCCAATCTTTGATGGTAGTTCTGGGGCATTAAGCGGGGTACTTGGTACTTCACTTATTCTGGAAGACATTAATAGTTTTTTAAAGAGCCTGATAGTTGGTAGTACAGGTAAAACATTTATTATGGAGCGCTCAGGTTTTTTAGTCGCAAGTTCTACTTATGAACGCCTTTATTATGATAATAATAATAAAATAGAAAGAGTGAAAGCGACAGATATTTCTGAGCCAATGATTCAAGGTGCTGCAAAACGTATTGCCAAACGTTTCCCCAATTTAAACTCTATCCAGACAAGTTATAAAATGCGTTTTAATATTGATGGAAAAGAACAGCTACTACAGGTTACTCCTATTACAGACGCTTATGGTTTAGACTGGATTTTGGCTGTAGTTGTTCCCGAAGCTGATTTTATGGAGCATATTAATATTAATACCCAAAAAACTATTCTTTTAATACTTGCCGCATTGCTGATTTCCACATTTATCGGAATAATCATTACCTCCCGAATTACTAAACCATTACTGGATTTAAGTGTTGATATGGCACAAATTGCCAATTTTAAACTTGATCCTGAAAAAATTAAATACTCTGATTTTAAAGAAATTCAGGCAATCCAGACTTCAATGGAACATATGTATAAAGATTTAAAGGAATATACTTATATTCTTAATTCAATAAATGATCTTGCTGAAAAAGCAGTTGTCTTGAAAAATACTAATGAATTAATGGAACTAACTTTAAAAACGGCAATTGATCTTGTTGAAGGTAAAAAAGGATTTATAGTCGAACATCTACCTGATGAACAGGTTTTTCAGGTAATTTTATCATTAGAAACTCCTGATATTATAAAAAGAGTAGAAATCGTTGAGACTGAAATCCTAAAAGAAGTTTATGATAAAAGAGAAACAATCAGTTTAGAAAAAAAAGGACGTTTATTTGGCGAAGATTTTGGTTCAGCA
Source organism: uncultured Candidatus Sericytochromatia bacterium (assembly GCA_964422885.1). Lineage (GTDB taxonomy): Bacteria > Cyanobacteriota > Sericytochromatia > UBA7694 > JACMQJ01 > CAYRDV01. The sequence goes on along the minus strand of CAYRDV010000275.1, from coordinate 4,533 downwards.
TTAATATCACCTCTGGTTATTGATAATGAGTTAAAAGGGGTTATTTTTATTTTAAATAAAAAGGATGAAGCTGAACTAAAATTGTTTAAAAAACAAGATATTACAACAATGCAGACGATTGGAAAATTAATTTCATCTATCTGGCAAAATATTTTCCTGTTTGAAATGGCTACTGTAGATACCCTAAGTAAGCTTTATGTCAGGCGATATATGGAAAAATCACTTGAAGAAGAGTTAAAAAGATCCCTTCGTTATAAAAATGAACTTAGCCTGATGATGCTGGATATTGATAATTTTAAAATGTGTAATGATACTTATGGGCATCTTATTGGTGATAAAGTAATCAGAAAAGTTGCTTCAAAAGTAAAGGAATGTATTAGGGAAACAGATTTTGCGGCAAGATTTGGAGGCGAAGAAATAGTTATTTTTATGCCTCAGACTTCCCTGGAAGGTGCTTACAAGCTTGCAGAGCGTATTAGAAAATCAATATCGGAAATGGAAATTTTTGCATATAATATGAAGCCTTTGAGAATTACAGTTAGTATTGGAGTTTCATGTGTACCTGAACATGGTGTTACATCTGAAGAAATCATAATGAGAGCTGATGAAGCTTTATATAAATCAAAAAGAGAAGGAAAAAATATGGTAACAATTGCCTCTGTCCAAACAGACTTTCAAAAATCTGATGGCTAAATAGTTATCATAATTCTGAACCACAATGAAGAATCTCATAATTTAGTTATTTAAAATAGAAATACTATATTTCTGCTAAATTGATATTGAAAATTAAGTAAAGGGGAATAATTTTGGAACATCTTAACCATTTAGATACTTTTACTTCCTCTTTTATGCCTCATGGCCACTGTTATCAGTGGTTACCAGAATTAGTTGGATTACATGTTATTTCAAACAGTATAATTGCTGTTGCTTATTTTGTGATACCTATAGGCCTAAGATACTTTGTTATTAAAAGGAAAGATCTTGCTTTTAAATGGATGTTTATCCTGTTTTCAATTTTTATTGCTTCTTGTGGAACAACACATATCATGGATATTATTACAATATGGCATCCATATTACTGGTTAGATGGTGTTATTAGACTTATTACAGGTATTGCCTCGATTGCTACTGCCATTTTACTGGTCTTTTTAATTCCCAAAGCTATTGCTCTTCCAAGTCCAGAGCAATTACGGGTGGAAATAGAAGAAAGAAAAAAAACTGAAAGCTTATTAAAACATGCTCATGAGCAGTTAGTAAAAGTAAATGATCAGCTTGAGGAAAGGGTAAAGGAACGAACAGCTGAATTAATGAATACTAATGAGCTTTTACATCAGGAAGTTTTAGAAAGAAAGAAGGTTGAAAAAGAGTTATTGAGAGCAAATGAAGATTTGCAGCAATTTGCTTATGTTGCTTCTCATGATTTACAGGAGCCTTTAAGGATGGTTACAAAATATACTCAGCTTATTGAAAAAAGGTATAAGGAGAAACTTGATAATGATGCTACAGAATTTATCTCTTTTGCTGTTGAAGGAGCAAAAAGGATGAACCAATTGATAAACGCACTTCTGTCATATTCAAAAGTTAATACTCATAAAAAAGAACCGGAAATTCAGGAGTTAAATGATATTATTAAAGATGTTCTCGCTAATTTAGAGCTATTAATTACTGAAAAAAATGTAAAATTCGAAATAAGTAAACTTCCTGCGTTAAAAGTGGAACACGCACAAATGATTCAGCTTTTTCAAAACCTTATTTCTAATGCCATAAAATATAAAGGTACTGAAATAAAAATTTTTGCTGAGCAAAAAGAAAATGAATGGCTCTTTTCAGTAACCGATAATGGGATTGGTATTGATTCACAATATTATGATCGTGTTTTTATTATTTTTCAGAGACTTCATTCCAGAGAAGAATTTGCTGGTACTGGAATGGGCCTTTCTATCTGTAAAAAAATTGTCGAATCACATGGGGGAAAAATCTGGATAGATTCAGAATTAGGCAAAGGCAGCACATTCTTTTTTACTATTCCTGTTACTTAAATAGTTTCACTTTAAGTTAAAATTTTTTTCTGTTAAAATATTTCTTACATAATAAGAATTGCAGGGGTATACTATGAGTTCAATTTATTTCAACGAAGATCATGAAAAATTAAGAGCCACAATTAGACGATTTGTCGAAACTGAAATGATTCCAAATGAAGTTAAATGGGAAGAAGAAGGCATTTTCCCCAGAGAAATTTTTACAAAAATGGGTGAACTGGGATTTTTAGGTATAAAGTTTCCTGAAGAATATGGCGGGCTTGGCCTGGATTATTTTAGTAATGTTGTCTTACTTGAAGAATTATCAAGAACCTCTGGTGGAGTTGCTCTTAGTCTTCTTGCCCATACAGATATCTCGGCAACTCTGGTTAATTTACTGGGAACTCATGAACAAAAGCTTAAGTACCTATCCCCTTCGATAACCGGAGAAAAAATTGGTGCTTTGGGAGTTACTGAAGCCAATCATGGCTCTGATGTTGCTGGTATTGAAACCAAAGCAATCAGAGACGGTAATTATTATGTAGTCAATGGTTCAAAATTATATATTACCAATGGAACCAGAGCCGATTATGTAATCTTGGCTGCAAAAACAAGACCAGAGCTTGGTTACAAAGGAATAAGCCTTTTTATTATGGATACAAATTTACCTGGATATCGGATTGGGAAAAAACTTGATAAGCTGGGAAACAGAGCTTCTGATACAGCAGAACTTTCTTTTGAAGATGTACATATTCCGGCAGAAAATCTTTTGGGAGAAGAAAATAAGGGCTTTTACAATATTATGTTTAATTTTCAGGGAGAACGTCTTGCTGCTGCGGTAGCTGGTTATGGAAGTGCTCAGAAAGTTTGGGAAGATACAATCACTTATTGTAATGAAAGAAAAGCTTTTGGTCAGCCTATTTCAAAATTTCAGGTAAATACTCATAAGCTTGTTGATATGCTTACCGAAATTGAAGTGGGTAAGCAAATGACCTATCATGCTGCCTGGCTTTATGATCAGAAAATGGAATGTGTAAAAGAAGTTTCTATGGCAAAACTTTATTGCACCGAAATGTGCTTTAGGGTATTAAACCAGGCATTGCAGTTACATGGTGGTGCTGGTTATATGATGGAGTATCCTGTACAAAGATTCTGGAGAGATTCAAGATTAACTACTATTGGTGCCGGAACTTCAGAAATAATGAAGGAAATAATTGGCAAACGATTAGGGCTTTAGCTTTTTTATCCAGTTATAAGTTTCAGGTTCAATCAGCTCAAACTTTTTATGTTTGGTTGTCCAGCCAACCCAGTTTTTTAAACCGGAAGTATCGTATTTCCGGTTAAAGTCACTTTGCTTCACTTCCACATACATAAATTCGGCCTCATATATTCCTGTATGTAATTCTTCAAGAATAAGTGGGATACATTTTTCTGCCAGGACAAGCCGACCAAGTAGATCTCCCTGAGCTTGTCTTCCCTCATCATCATAATATGTCAGGGTTTCTTCTCCCATCCAATATCCTGTAGTCAGGAAACTGATTAAAGGAAATGAGGGTTCTTTAAATAAAATTGCTTTTTTTATCATAATGATGGCAGCTGAGCGGGGTTGAAGCTAGTCTCTGAAAAATGCCCTGTCATTCCACTCTTTAAAGAAAACATGGGTATTATTTTTGTCGATCATTGTAACAGCAGAATCTATTTTGCTTACCTTTGAATGATCTACACTACGGGATTGGTTAAAATAAAACAGGTTTGATGTAGATCTTCCAGCATTTTTCTGGGGAGAACCATCAACCTCAGCACTAAGTTTATTTATTCCTGACATTAAATCATTTGTCACTTCATAAGCTATTTCAAAGGCATTCTTACTAGGTCCTTCAGCAAGTTTATCTTTTTTGAAACTGTTATGTAAAGCTTTTTGCTGTTGATAAAAGGACTGATTCGTACCTTCTACTTTTCTATCCATAACCTCAAATTGTTTCGCTTCATTTAAAATATCATGTACTGTAAATAATTTAACTTTCTCAGGAGATATTCCCTTTGCTTCACTTTGAGCTGCCTGTCTGATATTTCGGCCCAAAGTACGGTTTAAAATTACAGAGCCAACAGCAAAATAGCTGTTATAATCACGTTGTGATTCTTTTGAACCACCTTCTGAGGTAATCCCTGGTATCAGAGCCTCAATATTCTGATTACTGTTCAGTTTAAAATGATTTATCAATTCACCTCTGGCAGCCTGATTATCCAAAACCTTATATACCATTTTTTCAAATCCGATTGGATCTTTGAGATTACCTTTACCATCAAAATGTTTTGAAAGGTCATTTATAATCTGTACAGGATCCTGTGGCGTATTTGTTTTTGTCTTAATATCGGCCCCTTCCACCTGGACAGGAATCTGCCTGTGTTTATGACTCAAAAGGTTTCTCATATAATCATTTTTATTACTGGTAATTTTAAATTCGTTTGCCACAGATGCAAGATCAAATGTCTTTTTATTGGGTTTTATCTCAGT
>CAYRDV010000274.1:0-8612 GCA_964422885.1 uncultured Candidatus Sericytochromatia bacterium | reverse complement strand
CTTGCTTGCTGCCTCACTTAACAAACGAAGTTTGTGACCTCACTTCTCCCTCACTTCTTTATTATATTACGCTTTTAATTAATCCAATAGCTTTAAAATTTTTAATTTATTTTCATTTATTAAAAATTCTGAATTGACAATTTTTTGAAGATAAAGTTTAAGATCATTATTTAAAAACTGATTTTTAACCATTATAGAAAAAATTTCACTCTTAAACTCTTCAGTAAATAAGTTTCCTCTAAGAAAATTAATAAGCGACTTTTGTTCATTTGCTGACAAACTATGACGACTTAAAATTTTTTTTAATAATTCCTTTTTATTTTTAATCTCTTTGATTTTATGACAAATCTCATTTAAAAGGTGGGATAAAATAGAATCATTTAAAAAGTTATACCCTGCCAGAGTACTGAAAATAGGGAGAATATATATTTCTAATGACATTTTATTAAAAACAAGATCAATAACCAGTTTTTGATCCTGTGAAGATATTTGATGTTTTGATAGCAGTTTAACCAGAAGGTCACTTTTGATCGTATCAGAACTTATTTCATTGCCAATCTGTAAAAGAAGGTTTTTAATAATTTCATCATTAAGGAAACTTTTATTAACCAAAGCTTCGAGGACTTTTGCTTTTTTTGTTTCATCAATTATTTTATTTACAGTTACAGAGATTAACAATATTTGCTCACTTGTTGTTAAATCATCCTGTTGGGCAATTTTTTCTAGAATATCAGCCTTATAATCCTCAGAATTATTTTTTTCTACTAATAGAACAATATCATTTAGATTGTTTTCTATTTTGGGTTGGGTTTCCCTAATTTGATTTTTTTCCGGTAATAAATTTTGGTTTAAAGAAATATTTTTCTTCTCATTGGAAAATATACTTAATGCTTTTTTATAACCAGTAACTGAATTTAATTTTAATATCTCCTTTTTTAGCTCCTCAACATTTTGATATCTTTTTTGCCAATCAGGTTCAATCATTTTTGAAATTATTTTATTGAAATTACGTGAAACATTAACATAAGGGTGGAAATTTAAATATAGGCCATTTGTTTCTATTTGATTTGGTTCTTTATGTGATAGTAAAAAAATTAATGTTAATCCCAGAGAATAAATATCAGATGCAGGCATAGATTTACCCCGCAATTGTTCAAAAGACATATAACTCTGTGTGCCAATAATTGTAGAAATACTCTGTTGCATCATTTTGTCATACAATAACTCATCTATAACAGCACCAAAATCAATCAGATATGCTTTTTCCTCTTTTGTATAAATAATATTTTCTGGTTTGATATCCCTGTGAATTATTGGTGGTGAAAAATGATGGAGATATTCTAATACATCCAGAATATCCAAAGCAATTTTTATCACTTCATTTTCTGTAAAAAATTTATCTTCTTTGATTAAAACTGAAAGATTATTACCCTCAATATATTCCTGAACCAGATAAATATTTTTTTCATCAAGAATAAAAAAATCAATAAACCGGGGGATATTTGGATGATAAAAATTTGCCAGAACTTTAGCTTCTCTTTTAAAAATTTCGAGTAATTTTTCTGAAGAAAAGGGTTTTATATGCATTTCTTTGATAACATAATTTTTGTTTTCTTCAATGTCTGTTGCCAGATAAACAGAGCTAAAAGCTCCCTTTCCCAGAAGTTTTATCAGTTGGTACTTTTCTTTTAGAAAGTTACCCTGTTTCATATTTTCAAACATATCTTCCATTAATATTGAGAATAACACAAAGGGTTATCTAGATTTCTAAAGTTTTGCTATTTTTAATTTCCATATAGTTTTTTATACTGAAATACAATCATAATAGTGATAGGTTTAATATTTTTTTGAAGGTATTTTAGAGTTGAACTACAAAATGGTTATTATCTGCGGTTATGGTGATACAGGCCGTAAATTATGTCAGGTTCTCCAGCAAAAATATAAATCCCAGATTGTAGTTATTGAAAAAAACCGTTTAATTATCGAAAAAATTATTCGTGATGGTTATGATTGTTTTCAGGGGGATGCCTCAAACAGCCAAATATTAATCAATGCAGGAATAAAATATGCCCAGGGAATAATTTGTACGTTTTCTGATGATAACCTGAATGCTCTTTGTATCCTTTCAGCTAAATGGTTAAATCCAGAAATACTTGTACATTCCTGTGCAAGTAAATCACAATCAATAAAAAAACTAAAATTAGCTGGAGCAAATAAAGTTATTACTTCTCCAAAAATTAAATTTAATTTGTTTAAATTATCCAAAAATTCATTTAAAATTGATTCATTTATCAACTCTATTGCCACTTTTGAAAAAAATCCCTGTATTGTAGAAATAAATGTTTCAGATTACTCATTTTTAAATAATAAAAGATTACATGTAATTAAAGAAATTACAGATATTAATATAATTGGCCTGAAAAAAAATAATGGTGCAATTATCTCCAATCCTTCTATCAATGAAACTTTTGAAAAGAATGATATTATTGTCCTTTTGGCTGAAAAGGAGAAAATACAGTATTTTCGGGAAAAAATGAAGTTGTTATCCATCCTCTATTTTTTAACAAGAACATTAAATAAATTATTTACAAAAAGACTGATTATTATATGGATTACAATTTTGGTAGCTTTTGATTATTTTGTTTTATTTGATAATTTCCTTAACTGGATAGTTTTACCTGCTCCTCCTTTTACTCTGGGCCACCTTGTTTTTGCTACCAGTTCATTATTTTTGGGATTACTTTTATTTTATATTTCATGGAAAATTGATAAGAAAAATAAAATTAACCAGGGAGAGAATAATTTTAATATTTTTATGTTTATTTTTAATATTATTTTTTAAAAAATCAAAGTCCCATTAGTTTCCAATATTACAAATTTAGAAAAGCTAATGTAACAAAAGGGTATTATTTTTCATTTAATATATTTAAAGTATTACTATTATTTATATACTAGAATAGTAATTATTTTTTCTTTAATTTTAGAGCCTGAAAAATAAGGTTTTCCAAAAACTCTTCAAGTTGTAAAGTATCATTTTGAAATAACTTTAGATCTGTTAGTGACTGAAGGTTAAAATTATAAAATTTTTGCCTATGCGCTGTATCAATAAGGGTAATAGCTAAAGCTTTAGGATTAGGGTATTTTGGGTTTATAATTTTAATAATCCCTGATATTTTATTGCAAACTTCTGTATATGCTTCAAAAAGGCCATATTTAAGGTCTTGTTCTACAAATTTACTAATATATGCTTTACCTGATTCGATAATAACAATACGACTAAGTATAGCTTCATCAACATATTTAGTTGCCGGTTCGTCCTTTGATGATTTACAGATAACACTGATAATAGCCTTTAATTTATCCTTAGGTTCCCTAAGGTTTATTATCTGAAAATCAATCGTATATTTTAGCCAGCTCCAATACCATGTAACCAGATAAAGAAGTAATTTATGCTTATTTTCAAAATACCTATAAATAGAGGCTTCGGTGGAATTTATTTCCAAAGCTAATTTTTTAAAAGTAAATTCTTCAAAACCTATTTCATCAATTAGCTTTATGCTATGATTTATTATCTTTTGTCCCAATTCACTATATTCAGGATCTCTGAGAAATAATTTTCTCTCACTTCTGGCTAAATCACTAATTATCATTTTGGTTATAAATTACTTTCCTTTGATCAATTAATTTATAATATTATATGAGCAAGTAAAGTCTTTTACAATCTTTGGTAATTCAGCCAGAATAACTCCCCACAAGGTGGGGCCCCTGTGAGTATTGACTCCAAAGCAGAGCTTCGGAAACAAAACAAAGTTTTGTTAAACCCCGAAGCAGAGCTTCGAGGTTTTCTCATTACTGATAAAATTATTATCAGTTAATATTTGTTTAGGTTTACCAGTTTGCAAATTATTAAAATCCCAATTAAAATTACTTGATGTAATAAAAGTTTTACTTTAAAATATTACAATAATTATAAAGCAAATTCATAATTAATTATTATAAAACAAGGAAGTTTTACTATCATTTTTCAATTACAGAAATTTAAAAGGGGAAAAATATGCCTAGAGTTTTAATTGCTGAAGATTCGATTGTTGTACAAAGATTGTTAAAAGTAACTTTACAGGCTGACAAAACAATTGAAATTATAGGTATTGTTGCAGATGGTGAGCAGGCATATCTTGAAACAGTAAAACAAAGACCTGATGTAATTTTAATGGATTACAGAATGCCAAAAATGAATGGAGATGAAGCAATAAAAAGAATTATGAGTGAAGTGCCAACATCGATTATTGTTGTTAGTTCTGTTCCAGAAATGAAAGATGAATTATTAAAATTAGGCGCGGCAGCGTTTATCCATAAACCCAAAGAACTGGATTTTACTTCCATTGCCCAAAAACTAATAAATGAGGTAAAAATACAAAGTAGAATCAGACCCCAGAAAAAAACCTATTAGTATTTTTATTAATTAATGTCTTTTAGGTGGTCCAAATGGGTGGCCTTTTCCATGACGAGGGCCAGGTGGATGTTTCATTACCGGGGGTCCAGGCGGTAAACCAGGTCCAAAACCTGCATCAGGAGTTTTCTCAATAAATGTTTTACGTTGCTCAGCATTCAAAATATCATGGATTTTTGCCAATCTGGATAAACCTTCATTTTGTTTTGTTGCCATATCATTTATAGGAGCGGAACTTTTCAGAATTTCTTTTATTTTATCTACACTGGCATTACCTGTTTTCAGCTCAGCATTTATTGCCTCACGGCTTGCTTTTCTTTTTTCTTCATCTTTAGCAAAATCAGGTTTAATATCAGATGGCTTCATTGCCTCCTTCAGGCTATTTTTTTGGGAATCACTTAATTTTAAATCAGTGACAAGTTTTTCAAAAGGGGAGTTTTTTGAAATTTCCTGCTGTTTGGCTTCTAACTTTTGCTTTTGTTCTGAAGTTAACAGATTATAACCTTTTATAATAATATTTGCTTCAGCCTTAAACCTGGCATCCTCATCTGGTTTTAAACTATCCAGCTTTGATTTTAAGGCATTTGTATCAAAAGTATCTGCCAGAAAAGCTTCTTTTATCGCTTTTCTTACTTCCTCTATTTTTGTCAGATCAGGCATAGGGGGACGATTTTCCTGCATAATTTGCTCAAACTGCTTTTTCTGGTCAGCAGTAAGATTTAAGTCAGGAGGAAATCCAAAACCTATTCCCGGAGGCATAAGATGCTCTCCTTTCATATCATGTTTAAAATTAGCCACACCTTTTTCTTTTATTAAAACGGAAGTTCTGAACATATTACCAAGAGGATTCTTAAAAGGACCTTTACCACACCCAATCAGGAAAGGTGTACTGAATGCCAGAGTCAGAGTTACTTTTAATAATTTGTTCATAAAATCCTTTTTTAAATAAATAATTTTTTATCTTTAATTATCGCTTTTCATTGTTACTCAATTATCTTTCCGAAGTAAAAATTTGGTTAATTTTTTTTACTCATTGTCCAGATATCTCCATCCCAGTTATACTTACCTCCGGTATGTTTCCTACTAGGAACAACTGCTCCCAAATATAAGGGGAATATACCTGAGATTTTATTTCTGCCCATTGAATTGGTTTATTATATCCAGGAGTACAAGAAATAAGGGGAATTAGAACCAGTAATAAATTTATTAAATAGTTTTTTCTTTTCATAAAATATCAAATTATAAAATATATATATCAGCTCGCTCCTATATAACTTGAGCTATGTACAGCGAAAGCAGTTATTTTAAAACAATATATTAAAAATTTCATCTTTAGTTAATTTCATTTTTCTATTTTTACTTCTTTTTATTAAATATCTCTATAAATTACTTTAATAAGTTTATACTTCTATTACTTCTTCTTTAACAAGATGAAGTCTTATCATTTTTGGCATGTTTTCTTCTTCAAAATGGCATTGAACAGCATCTTTAACAGCCTCCTTCAATTCTTCATATGAAACCACCTCAGTGAAAATAGAATGGCCTAAAGCTTTAGCCTCATAACCACCTTCAATTGATTCTTCAACTAAGAAAATTATTTCAGAGTTCATTACTTTTTCTCCAAGGCTCCCTTTGGGAATCATTTTTTAGCTTGAACCACGGAAAGCTCAAGCGGTTACTTCATTTATATTTTTGAAACATTACCTGATAATAAAGCCGGAACACTTATATCTTCATCAAGTTCATCCCAATGCAATCCTATTCCTCCTCCACTTATTTCATATTTTTCTCTTAGTTCAGGAGTTGAATTTAACAATCTTGGAAAATATACAAGAGGAACAGAAAGTTGTCTCCCATCTTTTAATATAACCCAAAGATTATCTTCATCAAAAAATACTTTTGAGGCTTTTGCTTCAAGCGTTAAAATACTCATTCCATTTCCCCTTTATAATATTTTCATTATCTCTTACCTGTTTTTCTATAAATCTAAGTTCTTTGGAATTAAAGCCGTAGGAACTTTCTATTCTTATTTCAGGTTCTATCCATATTTTAGCTAAGTATTCACCTTTTCTGACATGAATGTGACAAGGCTCTAAAGGATTTCCTTCATTTGAAAAGAAGAAAAACTTAAAACCATCAGCTTCAAATATTTTGGGCATTAACTTCTCCCCATACCTCAGATATTTTGTCCTTTATTTTTTGTTCAAATATTTTTATTAGCTCTTTATTTGATTCTACAAGGCTTTGTTCTTTTTCAATTCGTTCTACGATTTGTTTTTGGGTTTCAAAAGGTGGTAATGGGGTTTTTAAAGAACTTAAAACACCCTGACTTAAACTTTTAATATTTGCTCCGTTTCCACCATCAACCATAAGTTTGCGGAATTGAGGTAGTTTAACAATATAAGCAAAAAACATTGGTAGAATAATGCCACTTGTAAATCTTAATCTGATTGTGAAACCTGAAAATGTTGTATCTTCTTTAATTCCTTTTATTATAAGACATCTTCCAATCAAATTAGGATTACCATTTGATCTTACAAAAACTAAATCATCATTTTTTAATTTATCATCATCCCTTAAATTACCATTTGTACTTTTCTGTATTGAGCCGTCTAAATCATCTACTAATTCTTGAGTAATTTTTACATTATTTTCTAAAGCAATATTAGCTTTTCCATTTTCATCATCAAAAAACCTCCAACCTGATTCTTCAAGCAGTTTGTTAATTTTTATTCTTGCTGTAGCTTCATTTTTAAGCATTAAAAAATTTTCCTTTAAAGTCATTTTATACTTAAAATCCAGTTTTGACTAGGTTTTTAAGCTTTTTTTTTAATACCTTTTAGCCTGTTATGGACGGCAAACACATCTTTAATTTTGTTTACTTTTAGTATTGGACATAACATTTTAAGTACTACAAAATAATTTTGTAAATAACTCTTTTAATTTTGGATTTTCTCTTAAAACCTGAAGAGCAATATCTGCATTTCCTGGTGTATAACCGTTACCAATAAGCATATTTACATCCTTAGCAATTCCCTCTGCACCCAGAGCAGCCTTGCTAAAACTGGTAGCCATGCTAAAGAAATAAACCATACCTCCATCTTTTGTTGAAATAATTGAAGCAATTTCAGTATTTTGGACATTCACATTATTAATTGTCAGATCAGCTAATTTTCCATCTGTTGCTTCACTTACAAGCTCCAGTACCTTTAATGCATCTGTAGCATCACATTGCAAAACAATATCTGCCAGTCCGGTTTCTTTTATTATTTCACAAGATTCATTACTGTATTCCAGGGCAATTACTTTACCGGTTATTCCTACTCTTTTTTTTGCTTCATGCAGGCAAAGTAAACCTGATTTTCCGCCAGCTCCAATAATTAATACTGTAAATCCAGATTGTGCAAGCCGGGCTGTTTGGGCCGGAGCTCCACAGACATCAAGTACAGCTAATGAAAGAGAATCTTCAATGTCATCAGGTAATTTTGCATAAATACCGCTTTCAAATAAAATAGCCTTTCCAGTTACATCAACATGACCTGTTTTAGTATTAACCTTTTTAATTTCATCTATTCTCAAAGGAGTTAATGATAAAGAGACCAGAGTAGCAATTCTGCCACCTACTTTTAGCTCAATATTAAGAGCAGTACCTATTTTTTCAACAGTTCCGATCAACATACCGCCGGAACCAGTAACCGGGTTATGGTGCTTACCCCTTGTACTGACAATTTCCAGCATCTTTTCCTTTATTTTTTCGATATCTCCCCCTGCCTCATTGCTAATCTGGGTAAAACTGGTAGAGTCAATATCCAGTGTTTTGACATCAATCAGGATTTCATTATCATAAATTTCCATATTATTATCAATTTTCCAGGCTGGCTGGGGTAAAACGCCTTTGGGCTCTATTACCCTATGAATACCGTATTTATTTCCTTTTTTCATAAATTTAAAATCCCTGATAATTTTCTATAAAACCAATAATATTTAAAGTATCATTTTTCGTCCCCATATACCAAATAGATATAATTTAACTATAGCAGAAATATAATTTAAAATGATAATTTGAATTATTTTTAATAAATATTTTATTATTTTGCAATGGAAAATATTAATTCAATCAATTGTTTTATGTCGATGGTAGAAGGAGCTGAGGTTAACGGGC
>CAYRDV010000273.1:4085-8624 GCA_964422885.1 uncultured Candidatus Sericytochromatia bacterium | reverse complement strand
GAGTACCTGGAGCCTGATTCGGAAATACCGAATTAACAGGGGCCCCTTTAGGGGATTTATATTTTTAGCTTATTTATTAAACATATTCGTGTTTGGTTGTCAAACTGAAAATAGCAATAAAGTTTTACCAAAAATTATTCCCACTATTCAGCCTGCTATAAAGCAAAAACATGAAACAATAAGCCTGAATGAGGGGCCAAACTCGACAGGGGCACTAAAGGAAGGACCAAATTCAACAGGAAGCATAAAATTAGGTAAACAGGAAAAAGAAACACATTTACTTTTAACCCAAAAAATAAATCATATAGAAAACCCTCTGATACCTGAAAATATTAAATCAATAGAAATAATCATACCTGAAGGCAAAAAAATATTAAAAGCCCAGGATATTATTTTAAATAAAACAAATTTTGCAATAAAAGCTACAGACCCGGAGATTTCTCTTTCATTTGACGGAAGTGGAAATTTTATTCTTAAAGTAGATGAAAATGTAAAAAATATTATTCTTAAAATATATCTAAAAAATAATGAAAGCCCAGCAGTAATACCTGTTTTGGATAAATTAATCAGTGATAATATCAGAGCAACAATAGAACAAAACGATAAAGGACAAATATCAATATTTGGAGGAGTTAGCCAAAAAGACGGAAGCCTGGACAAAACGAAACCTACATTTTCAGTTTCATATGATGAGAAGGGTGAGTTGTATTTAAAAGTTATTACTTCAGATAATAAGACTGAACTATATCTGCTTAATCAATTAGAAGAAAGTATCGAAAATAATAAAGATTTACCTGAAGCTCAAAAAAGTGAAAATAATGGCACAGAAGATGATAAAAAAAGTATTGAAAATAATATAGAAAAAATAAGCTCACTTTCTAATTATATTGGCAACTGGATTTGCACGATAAACAAATTTGAAATTAATGTAGTAATAGTTGATAAGGGAAATGGAGTTTTTTCCGGTAAAACAATATTAAATAAAAAAACCTATGCTGGGGAAGGGAAATATTCTCTGGATTTACCAAATGAGTTTTTAATTATTGAAAGTATCGATAATAATGCCAGTTTAAGAATAAAAATGACCCCCCAAAGCCCTAATACCCTAAAATTTAAAATAGAAGAAATAACTATTCCTGAGTATAAAATTTATAAAGGAACTGCTTTTGTTTTTACCCGAAATTTAGACAGTTGAAATACTAAGACTAACCTAATTTAACTTAAATTTTTTTCATTTATCTGAATGGAAAAAGTTATAATATAAATAATTAAGAAATCTAAAAGGAATAAATTTTATATTAAATTATCTTGATTCCTGATTAGATCGATTAGTATTATTGATAATAGGTATTATTTTTAGAATAAAATAATCTTCAATGGGGAAGACCGTGAAATCAAAAATTGCTTTTATTTTTCCAGGTCAGGGTTCTCAGGCTCCAGGAATGGGCCTTGAACTATTTAATACATTTCCAGAAGCAAAAAAAATTTTTGAAAAAGCCGATCAATTATTTGGCTCAAACCTTAGCGAAATTTGTTTTTCCGGTTCTTCAGAATATTTACAGAAAACAGAAATTGCTCAACCTGCTATGTTAACGGTCAGTTCTGCAATATGTGAAATCCTCGAATTAAAAGGTATTACCCCTGACTATCTGGCAGGTCATAGCCTTGGTGAATACTCTGCTCTGGTATGTAGTGGTGTTCTGACTTTTGAAGCAGCCTTCAAACTGGTAAAGCTTCGTGGTGAATTAATGGCAAAAGCTGGCGAAATATCACCAGGCACAATGGTTGCGATAATAGGGGCCAATAAAAGAGAGCTTGAAAAGGAATGTATGGGTTTTTCAAGTGATAATTCCGTTGTTATTGCAAATTACAACGGGCCGCAGCAACTTGTAATTTCAGGAACTCTCGAGGCTATTGAGCGTTTTTCAGAACTGATGCTGGAAAAAGGAAAAAAAGTAATACCACTTAATGTCAGTGGAGCTTTCCATTCTCACCTGATGAAACCGGCCCTGGAAGAGTTGGTTGAAGCAATTGAAAACACTGAGTTTTCTGATGCCAGAATTCCGATTGTGACAAATGTAGATAGTTCTATTACAAGAGATGGCAAAAGATTTAAAGAAAAGCTTAAATGGCAGCTTATTTCCCCTGTTTTATGGGAGGATTGTGTAAACTGTATGATTTCTCAGCGGGTTACAACCTTTGTAGAAGTTGGTCCTCTAAGAGTTCTCAGTAAAATGGTTAAAAGAATTGACAAATCAAGAATCGCTTTTAGTGTTGAAGATGTTAAATCCCTTGAAAATTTTATTTCCTATAATAATGAGCTGATTACCGCAGAAGCACATTAAGAAGAGAGTGAGGAGGAAGTGAGGCCATCACTTCGTGACTAGTGAGGCAGCAAGCAAGCTTGCCTGTGAGGAGGAAGTAAAAAAGTGAGAAGTCAAAAATTCTTTATCTTCCTTCTCCCTCACTTCCTCCTCACTTAAGACAACTTTAGTTGTCTGGCCTCACTGAACGAAGTGGCCTCACTTTCCTAATCACTAACCATATTTTTAAGTGTTTGAATCCATAAAGGGTTGGCATTAAGGGATTCTACCAGTTGAATCTTAGTTCCTCCCAATGATTTAAAGAGGTTATCATATTCCACACTGACTTCATATGATGTTTCCAGGCAATCACTGATAAAGGAAGGGCAGAAAACTAATATTTTTTTATAACCTTTATCGGCAAAATCCTTTAAAATGTGATCTGTATAAGGCTTTATCCATGGTGTTTTTCCCAATCTGGACTGAAAGCTGATGGAATAATTTTCTTTGGAAAAACCAAGTTTTCCAGCAATAGAATAAGCAGTCTGAAAGCATTGGGCTCTGTAACAATATTGATTTTTTCCGCTAATTTTTTCACAGCATGAATCAAAACTACAGGCATTATCATAATCACCTGCTTTTATTTGCCTTTCAGGGATACCATGAAAACTGAATAAAAAATGATCATAAGATTCTGAAAGATATTTTTTACCAATTTCAGCACAGGCATTTAGATAATCTTCATTATCATAAAAATGGGTTTTAAATTCTATTGAAGGTATTACTGTCCACTTTTTTACAACATCCATTATCCTTTCGGTAACAGTAGCTGTAGATGCTGAAGCATACTGAGGGAACAGTGGTATAACCTTTATTTCTTTAAATTCTGAATGTTTAAATTTTTTTAAGGCTTTTTCAATAGAAGGTTCTCCATATCGCATAGCTAGTTCTACTTGATAAGAATCACCTAGTTGCTTTTGTAATTCTTCTGTTATCTTTTTGCCATATACTAATAATGGTGAACCTTCTGCCATCCATATTTTTTTATATGGGCCTGATATTCTTTTGGGGCGTTTTGGTAAAATTGTCAACTGTATCAGCAAAAATCTGGCAAGCCAGGGAATATCAATTACTCTGGGATCAGAAAGAAATTCATTTAAATATTTACTGATATCTCTGGGCTCAGTGCTTGCCGGAGTTCCAACATTAACTAACAAAATTCCTTTTTTCATTATTTGATTTCCACCATTAATTACCTTTTTATAATATGTTATCATTGATTAATTTTTTTTTAAATTTAAGGTAAGTTTTATAAATGCTTATAATATTAGCTAATTCATTAGCGTTTATCTGATAAAAAACATTTTAATCTTTACTGAATTAACGATAAAACATAGTTTTCTTAACCTTTTAGATTTAGTTAATTTAACTCATTAAAAACCTAAAGGTTAACAAAAAATATTATTATAAAAAAACAGTTCCATAAAACACAATTATAATAACCAATCCACCCCTTAACCAATTTTTAATTCAATCTTCACGTATATTTTTTACATTAAGGTCTATATATTAACTATATAAGAAATTATTAAATTTAAATTAGGGAGTTTGACTGATGAAACTATCAATTAACGGAAGAACAATTGTGACCCGCTCTACTAATGAACAAACATCTCAACCTTCTAGTAGCTACACTACAACAACAAGTAAATTAAATTTAAAGCCAAATGCGCCTGATATTAGTAAGACAACTACATTAACAGATGTAGAACTTAAAAACTTACCTTTTATTGGTGGCTCTCAGCAAAATTTTGCCAGAAGATTTGATGTGTTTGAAACAGGAACATTTCTTGATATCAAAATCGGCAAAACAAACAAAGAACAGGTTTATAACATTATGTCTGAATATTGTTCAGATCTCGATTATAAAAAATTTATGTCTTCCAAAGAATATAATTTTAAAGAACTTTATTTCTCAGTAATTTTTAATGAAAGTGGTAATGTCAGAGAAATAAATATTAGCAAAGGTTTTTCAGGACAAACCAGTAAAGGTTTAAGATTAGGTGATGATATATACAAAGCTTTTGATACATATGGAAAACCAACTCATACATTATACAGAGGAATAGTTTGGGATAAATTCTCTATTTTCTACGATGATAATGGAATACATACCTTCAGACTTGCATAGAAAAAACATTTAATAATTCGAAACCCCTTTGGTGTAACCAAAGGG
>CAYRDV010000273.1:0-4075 GCA_964422885.1 uncultured Candidatus Sericytochromatia bacterium | reverse complement strand
ATGCTTTTTAAACTCTATGTATTACTGGAATTACAATTGGTTTTCTTTTTGTTACCGAATAAGCAAAATCAGAGGTAATATTAATTACCGCCTTAGTTATATCTAAAGTTTCAGCTTCTTCCTTTTTATCAAGGGCCTTTTCCAGATGTTCTTTCAAATATTGGCTGCCATTATTATAAAAGGACTTATCTCCTTCATGCATTATAAAGCCTTTGGAAACCAGCTTTGGCTCAGAAGCAACCTTCATTTCACCATTAATAGTGACAGAAACAAAAATAACCCCGTCACGGGAAAGCACATGTCTGTCCCTAAGAATTTCCTCCTCAACATGGCCAATACCAGAACCATCAATTAATATTTTATTGGCAGGCACCTGCCCGACAATTTCTGCTTTTTCACTGGTAATTTCTAAAACATCACCATTTTGCATAATAAAAATATCTTCGCCTTTTACATTAAGAGTTTCCGCTAGTTCAGCATGGTGAATAAGATGCCTGCTTTCACCATGGATTGGGACAAAGTATTTTGGTTTTGTCAGATTAATCATTAGCTTTAATTCTTCAGCACTGGCATGGCCTGATACATGCAACTGATTATATGATTCATAAATTACTTCTGCACCTTTGGCAAATAATTTATTGATAGTATTAAAAACCATCTTTTCATTTCCTGGTATTGGTACGGCAGAAATAATAAAAGTATCACCCGGTAAAACATCTATTTTATGCTCTCCTTTGGCAATCCTTGAAAGCACTGACATTGGCTCTCCCTGTGAACCGGTAGTTAAAATTGTAATCTCTGATTCAGGATAATTTTGAATTTCTCCCTGCTTAATAAATACAGTATCTGAGCAATTTATATATCCCAAAGAAATAGCTTTTTTTGTAACTCTCTCCATACTTCTGCCAACCAGAGCTACTTTACGGTTAAAACGAGTAGAAATATTAAGAATTTGCTGAACACGGTGAATATTTGAAGCAAACGTCGTAACAACAACCCTTCCGGTTGCAGTACCAATTGCATTAATCAATGCTGGTGCAACTTCCCGTTCAGAAGGAGTAAAACCAGGACGGGTAACATTTGTACTGTCGGACATAAGCACTAAAACACCTTTTTCTCCCAGCTCAGCAAACTTAAAATAATCTGTGGTAATTCCATCAATAGGAGTTGGATCAAACTTGAAATCTCCGGTATGAACCAATGTTCCGACAGGTGTTTCGATAGCAAGTCCGATACAATCAGCAATACTATGGCATACTTTTAAAAATTCAACTTTAAAATGTCCCAGTTGTACTTTATGCCGTGGCTGAATTATTCTTAAAGAAACATTACCCATCAGTCTTTTGAAAGTTAATTTGTCTTCAACAAGGCCAAGGGTAAGTTTTGTTCCATAAACAGGCGGCAGATCGGTATCAAAATGTTTTAGAAAATCATTAATACCACCGATATGATCCTCATGACCATGAGTTAAAATTACTCCTTTGACTAAAGTCTGATTTTCGATCAGATATTCATAATTCGGTAAAGTATAATCAACTCCATAATGCTCTTCAGAAGGAAAACCCAGACCGGTATCCACTACAATAATATCATCTTCATAACGAATAGCCATCATATTCTTGCCGATTTCACCAAGGCCACCCAAAGGTATTATCTGTAAACCATTTACTTCAGGATATTTACTTATTGTTTCTTCTAATTCAGTTTCTTCCATATTATCTTTCATGGGTTATTAATTTATTAATAACATTTTTTACTTTATTATAATTTTCTTCAGTCAATTCCATTAATGGCAGTCTGACACCACCAACAGGAAAACCTGCTATTTCCAGAGCAGCTTTGGTTGGAGCCGGACTTGGAGCACAAAATAACACTTTAAATAAGTCAAGGAGTAAATAGTGAATTTCCCTCGCTTTTACCAGATTACCTGAGTCTATAGCTAAAAACATGTCCGCAATCTGTTTTCCGGCAATATGAGAGGCAACACTAACAGCCCCGAAACCTCCCAGGCAATAAATAGGGAAATTTAAAGGATCATCCCCACTATAAATTTTAAAATTATCAGGGGTTAAACGCCTGAAATTACATACCAGTTCAAGATTACCAGAGCTATCTTTTATTGCCGTAATATTATCAATTTTGGCAAGTTTTTGCAATGTTTCTGCTTCAATACAAACACCTGTCCGGCCAGGATGATTATACAAAATAACAGGTATGGAAACAGCATTTGCTATTGCCTTAAAATGCTCATATAAACCTCTCTGATCCGGTTTATTATAATAGGGATTTACTACCAAAAGAGCATCAGCACCAGCCTCTTCAGCACCTTTTGAAAGGCTGACACTTTCTTTTGTGTCATATGAGCCGGTACCAGCAATTACGGGAACTTTTCCTGCCGCAACTTCTTTAACACACTTTACTATATTTAGCTTTTCTTCTTTACTGAGAGTAGGAGATTCGCCTGTTGTACCACAAACTACAAGCCCGGTAGTTCCGTTTGCCATTAATCTTAAGGCAAGGCTTTGCATAGTTTTATAATCTACTTCAAGTTTTTGGTCAAATGGTGTAACCATTGCAGTCATAAGATTGCCAAAACTCACCATTTTTTTCTCCTTATTCTAAGTAATATTATTATCCATAACTCAACATCTATTAAATTATATAAGAAGTATTGCTCAGTGTGTAAAATATCTCAGGTTTGTATAACCTTTCACTATATTTTTTAAAAAGGAGATAAAAAGCGTTACTAATTAGTATCTATCTGGAAATAATTATTAAAAAAGTAAAAAAGAATGGTATTTTAAGATAAATTGCGAAAAACTATACAAGTTAAAAATAATAGGTAAACTTGATGAGATGAATTATTTGTACAAACATAGAAGAAAATTTTTGGTGAATTGAATGAAAAGGATTTTACCGGGTTTAGGATTATCTATAATTATTTCAATAATATCTACTTTTATTGCAACCAGTGAATTAAATAAAAATAGCCTTAATCTCAGCCCCCTGATATTAGCAATTATTATCGGAATAATTAGCGGAAATATATTTAAAATTAAAGATGATTTTAAACCTGGAATTACATTTTCTTTAAAAAAACTATTAAGGCTGGCAATTATCCTTCTTGGCTTTAAACTTACTTTTCAAAGCATTGGCCAAATTGGTCTAAAAGGATTATTGGTTGATACCTTCATGGTAATAAGCACCTTTATTTTCTGTATCTGGGTTTCCCGTAAGGTTTTTAAAATTGATGACAAGCTTAGTTATCTTCTGGCATCTGGCTGCTCAATCTGTGGGGCTTCTGCTGTACTAGCCACTTCACCGGTTGTAAAATCAGAAAATCACCAGAATGCCGTTGCTCTTGGTACAATCACAATTTTTGGCACTTTATCGATGTTTCTTTATCCACTGCTTTATAAAGCAGGAATAATGCCCGGTTTTAATGAAACTGATTATGGCATTTTCACCGGAGCGACTATACATGAAGTTGCTCAGGTTGTTGCCGCTGGTTTTTCAGTATCTGATGTTGCTGGTAATACGGCTACAATTACCAAGCTTACAAGAGTAATCATGCTGGCCCCCATGCTTATCGGCTTAAGCTTTTATTTAAACAAAAAAAATGCGACTAATAATGCAAAAGTAGAAAAAATTGATATTCCCTGGTTTGTGATTGGTTTTGTTTTAATGGTTGGCCTAAATTCGCTGAATATTTTACCGGAATACATAGTAAAAACGATTATTACCTTTGATATTTACTTGTTTGTGATTTCAATGGGGGCAATGGGTATGGAAACTAATTTAAATAAAATAAGGGGAGTGGGAATGAAGCCGGTTTATTCCAGTATTTGTATCTCATTATTTTTGTTTATTGTTGGTTATATGATGATTGCACTGGTTAAAAATTTTTAAAAATTTAACTGTGAATGAACACTAATAAAAAAAAATTAAATGGTATAAGCATCTAAATTGTACTCATAGCCACTTTGAAGATAAGTATATTTAAGACCATTTGATTCCTGATAAATTTGTTTAGTAATTTCTAAAAGATAACTTATCACAAAACAATATCTGTTAG
>CAYRDV010000272.1:0-8625 GCA_964422885.1 uncultured Candidatus Sericytochromatia bacterium | reverse complement strand
GGCGGGCATACATGGTGCAGGTGATGCCTGGGCAATTTCAGCCGCTCTTTTTAGGTTAAAATAACCATCGCTGAATATTGTTGCTAATTCAACACTTCTTGTTTTAGTATCACTTTCAGTTCCATCTTCATTTAATCCCCACATTACCCTCACTTTTACATTAATTTGAGTTAATGGATCGCTTCCAGTCGGAAGAATTTTCTTCATCATTACAACACATTTTGCTCTTTGTAATTTTTTTAAATCATCGCTTAGTGAAGAAGTTGTCAGTAAATTTGTTCCGTTAAAATCAAATAACACTTTTTCCTTTGATGTGTAAGTACCAAGTTCTGTCTCAAGAGAATCAAAGGAAACATCCCTTACCTGCTGTGACATTACATTCCTTACAACATCCTGGGCTAATGTTTTTGATTTTTCAAGAGTGTTAAATTTAAGCGAAAATGTAGCCGCAGAAGCAACAGATACAATAACTATAACAGCAATTCCAACAGAAATAAGGGTTTCTACCATCGTAAAACCATTTCTGTTTAAAAGTTTTCTGAGCATTCTCTTTTTCCCCTTTTAAGGTTAAAACTTGTCAACAATTAATAAAACAAAAAATTTACTTTTAAATGATAATAAACTAACTTTAAATTAACAATTTATTAACCGTAAATTAACATCTATAGCACAATTATATACTATGTTCTGGCGATTTGGAATATAACTAAAGATATATCTTTTAATCTATTTAATTTAAGAGGTGTGCTTCTTTAGAAAGAAAAAAATACATCTATCTCCACCAAGAAAACTACTGAAAGTAAAAAATATATATAGGTATGTAGGGTAATATATTTTTATGGTTTATTAGCAATTCTGTTTAATAAAAAAAATCATAATGTTGAATAACCTCCCTGACAAATTTAATTTTTGATGAAACTATTATTTAATAAATTACTTACAAAATAACTGTATTATTTACAAATAACTGACATTTAGTTAATAAATAATTGATAGTAATTAAAAGATTGACTAAACCTTGATGCACAAAACGTTGATATATAACTTTGGTTATATTCTTTCTTTATTAACAAAAAACTATAATATTATTGATTTATTGTATCTAAGTATATGAACAATAAAAATCTTATCAATAAAATTTGAGGTTTTTATGAATAAAATTACGAAGCAAGGTTTTACGTTAGTTGAAGTCTTGATCTCTATTATAGTTGTATTACTTACTGTTGCTGGTATTACCGCAGCTACAACATATGCCCTGAAATCAAATGCTTATCAGAATCAGAAAGCTTTATCAGAAGATTTAGCAAGAGATATTATTTCTAAAATGATTAAAACCTCAAAATTTACTGATTTATATAAAGATGCTTATCCTGATGGCTCTGATGCTGGAACTGACCCTGATCCTCCAACAAGTAGTACTCCTATTACAACTACATTATACGATTTTACAGGTACATCTACCACTAATACTTTACCAACAAGTTTTGATTCAGTTATAAAAGATATTAAGTCAAAATTAGGTCCAGCCAAAATTGAACAAATAATTACTCCAGTGAAAACTGGTTCAAGCACTTACTCTGATAATGTAATAAATATTCAAATAAAGGTTTCATGGGGTGTAAACTCTGCAACACCAACTACTCTTAGAAATTCAACAGAGCTTTCTACAGTTGTAAGCGATAGTCAGGACCCTTCACAAAGAGAATTAAAATTTCCGATAATGACAGAACCTTCTGATTGTGGAGGTTTAAATGAGGAATGTTGTAGTAACAGCACATGCAGCTCTGGCTATACATGTAATACATCTAATATATGTGAGGCTGCAAATACTACATGTGGTCTTACAGCGGGCTCTTCCTGTTGTACTGGTAATACTTGTAGTGGCTCTGGTTTAAGTTGTAATACAACTACTGGTTTATGCGTAACTTCAGTTTGTGGAGGAACAGGGCAAGCTTGTTGTAGTACAGGAAATGCCTGTACTACTGGATTATTATGTAATTCATCAAGTTTATGTGTTGCCTGTGGAGGATCCGGCCAGCCATGTTGTACCGGAAATGCTTGTAGTAGTGGTTTTTCATGCAACACAGGTACAAATCTATGCGAATCAACCTGCGGTAATTCTGGACAGACATGTTGCAGCGGTAACGTATGCAACGTTCCTACCTTATTGGCATGTGATAGTTCAAATCAGTGTGTTTCATGTGGTGCTGTAGGAAGTCCCTGTTGTGGTAGTAATTCATGTAACTCAGGTGGAATATGTAACACAACATCCAACCTATGTGTTGCATGTGGTGGTTCAGGGCAATCGTGCTGTTCAGGAAGCTCATGTACGGGCTCGGGTTTGATATGTAACACAAGTTCACAACTTTGTACTACATGTGGAACAATTGGTTCTACATGTTGCTCTGGTAATACCTGTACAGCAACAAATTCAAAATGTAGTAGCGGGTCGTGTGTATCATGCCTTCCAACTAATGCAGAAACATCCAGTAAGAGTGCTTGTTGTTCAGGCGATTGGCATGGTGGCAGCCCTAAATATTGTAATTAAAGAAAAAAAATGAAAAAATTTAATTTCAAAAAACAAAAAGGATTTTCATTAGTTGAGATTCTAGTCAGTATTGGCATTACTATGGCTATTTTTGCATCTTCTATGACATTTTTACATTATTTTAGCAAAGTTTCTAACAGAAATATTATAAAAAATAATATGCTTGAAGAACTTAGAGTTACTATTGATAGGTTAGAGAAAGAAATGTTACCAGCAAATAAAGTTTTATATAGTGATTCTATAACTACTGGTAATACCGGAAAAGATAAACTGATTCTGGAAGCACCTATTGTTAGTTCGCTGGGGTTTTATGTAACTGATAGTACAGGTGTTCCTGCAAAGGATAAAATGGTTATATATACTGAAAATGATGGAAGTAGTCTTAACCTTAGAACACCACCCGTATTACATAACAGGATAAAATTTACTGTTCAGCGTTCCTTATTTAGTAACCGTACAACTAATTTAGCAGATCAGATTTTAACCTCATTACTGATGCCTGTAGATACAGGTTCAAAAGAATATATTTTACCAAGTACAATAACTCCAGAAAATATTGGGGTATTTTCCTATTTTAATGCAAGTGGAACAGATATTAGTGGTTCAATCTCATCACAGGCAGACTGCGATACTATCGCATCTGTAAGAGTAACTTTATGGGCAGAAAAGGAATATTCAAATTATTCATTAACAGAGAAAAAAACAATGGATATAACAATCAGAAATTTTGAAGGGAGCTAGTATGATTTTAAAAAAAAGGCAGAGCGGTCTTGCCCTTATTACAGCACTTATAGTTTCAACTATTGTACTGATAGTTACAAGTGTTTTAGTATATAAGGTGGCATCAAACGGCAAGGATATTGTCAGAAGAGAAAATGAAGATAAATCATTACAGTTTGCAGAATCAGCAATACACCATCTTTTAAATAAAATGACGGATTTATCATATTCATCAAGTAATGTATCTAATGCAGGCAGACTTACAGCCGCAGAAATTGCACAGCAGGTACATACAACAGATTGGATAGATACTACCAATAATACCAAATTTAGCACTAAATCCGGTTATAGTAAGGATGATTTATCCTCAGATAGTTTTATTACAAGCTTAAATACAAATCCTAATCATAGTACTTTAATTTCTAATTTTTTTAGTAATACAAATTATTCAATTCAAAACACTGCCAGTTCAACAGCTCAAAACACATCAAATAATCTGGGTTTAAAGTTATTTACATATGATTCAAGTAGCAATCCAAACGCAGTTTCCAACATTGATAGTGCTAATTTTAAGCTTGATTCATTACATGAGAAAGGTTATACAACATATCATTATGTAGATGATTCAAAGGGCCAATTTCAGGCGGATTTTAAAATCAGTGTTCTTCCTATCAGAACAAATATAAAAAACAGGGATGATGTTGAATTGCATGGTGGAGGAACTAATGGGAATGGTTCAATAATGTCACATTACGATATTATGAAAATCAGGGCAATTGCTTATATACCAAGTATTGAAAACCCAAAAGTGACAAAAACGCTTGATTTAATCATAAACAGGCCGATCAAGCTTGGCGATAGTGTACCTTATAATTTTGCCCATGCCATATTAACTGGTGGAAATGCAGATCTGGGAAATAAAGATACTACATCAGGAACAACATCAACAACCTTAGATACAGAACAACATGGAGATGTTCACGCAAATGGAGATTTGACTTTTGGGGCGAATGGTAAAGTAAATGGAAAAGCGACTGCTGGTGGTACTGTTCATCTTGCTAACGGAGATGTTCCAACAACAACCTATGACTCTACAAACTCAAGTGATCCAAGATTTTCTACAACACAGGTAACAGACAAAGATGGAACAAAAAGTGGAGTTAACGAGTTTCCAATTCCAGATTTTGATGTTAGTGGTTTACCAACTACTCCTTGCCCTGCTGTTACTAATGATGCAATATTAATAGATTGTATTGTAACTGGCGATCTTAACATAAGTGGCAATATGGATGTTCAATTTCAGGGAACAGTATATATTACAGGTAATTTAACTCAAAGTGGTAATACAAACTTAAATACTACCGGAACAACTGCTGTAAGAGTAGTTGTTGGAGATGGTGTTACTTCAAATACCGGGGCCATTGACTTAGCTGGTGGTTCTAATAATGCTAATACCAAGGAAGCATTATTTATCAGTAGAGCTTTACCTAATACACAAGCAATTACTATCAGAGGAAATCCCGGTACTACGGGAGCAAACGGTTCTGTTTTTGTTTCAGTTAATGAAAATACTACATCTACAATTTCAGGTAATGTTAGTTTTTTTGGTGCATTAATTACTAAAGGAGATGTAAATTCAAATGGTAATTCCGGTGGAATAAAAAGAGATTCTGATTTATCAGCCTTGGAAGCATTTGTTGTCCCTCATTATGATAGATCCGCGTTTAGACCTCAGATTGTTTCATGGCAGGAGATTAAAAAGTAAAAAATAATATGGATAAAAAAGATGATAATAAAAGTTCGAAAACTGCTTCTGCTCCGGGATTATCTGCAAGTGTAAAAAATGCTAATACAACTCCTAAAGGGGTTTCTGTTAGTATTAAATCCGTCACAAATACAGAGAATAAAACTAATGCCTCAAAAAAAGCTATTAAAAAAATTTTAATAAATTCTGTTATTACAATTACTTGCATATGTTTATTGATTTTTTTCTTTAAAAACCGCAGTGGACAAATTGTTGGTTTCGTTATTGATAGTTCAAGTAATACGCCTTTATCAGGAATATTAATAACAATGGATGAAAATAAGTCATTTGAAAGTAACAATGTAAGTGGGGGCTTTTTAATACAGGATATTAAACCTGGTGAGCATACATTAAAATTCAAAGGTAAAGGTTTTGAAGAGCAAACTATAAAAGTTAAAATAAAATCTGGTCAGAAAATTGAGCAAAAAGTAATTTTATTTACAGAGGAACAGCAGGTAAATATAAATGATTATGAAGTTTTTGTTGCAAATTCAGGTAGTGATAGTATTTCTGCAATAAATTTAAAGAATAAACACTTATCCAAATCTATTTCTGTTGGTAAAACTCCAAACAGTATTATTTCTATAAAAAACAAATATAAGATTTATACAGCAAATATAGGTGATGACAGTATATCAATAGTTAGCTTAAATAGCTTCCAGGAAATAAAAAGAATTCAGTTAGAAAGACTGTCTGGTCCTTTCAAACTTGCTGTTTCTCCAGCAAATGATAAATTATATATTTTAAATAAAAACAAGCCATTAATATCTATAATTAATACAAATGATGATATTATGTTTGAATCAGTTATAAATCTTCAACAATCTGCAAAAGATTTAAAAATTGATCCAGCTTCAGGTAACATTATTGTTTATAGTAATAACAGTATTTCAATTCTTTCAAATTCAGGGAATTTGATTAACACTTTTAGGGTAAATAATGCAACTGGAGAAAATATGTTTTTCTCTTCTCAAAAAAATAGCATATTTTTAAATGGGAGAGGTAACATTATTCAAGTAAATATTTCTACAGGAGAAACTAAATTATATCCTGTAAATACAACTCCTTCTGCTTTAGTTGTAAATAACAATAATTTATATTCAGCATTTTCAAACTCTATAACAATTATTGATATTTCAAATGGAAATATTAAAAAAGAAAATATATTTTCTGGTGGGAAACAGATAAATCAGCTTAAGTTATCAAGTGATGGTTCTAGGATATACATTTCCCATTATGACTCTAATAATATTTCTATATTTGATTGTAATACAGAAGAAATATTGCCTGAGCTAATTTCTGTTGGTTCAAAACCAAAAAGTCTTGACGGAATCTGATAAAAAAAACTTATAATATATAGTAAATTTAGATTCCTTTATAGAAAATAATTTTATATGAACCATAAAATCTGGAAAGAGCTATCAATAAATACAACTGTTGTTGTCAGTGAAATATTATCAGAATTTTTAAGCTTAAAGGGTGCTGAATGGATTTCGATAGATACTGAAAATGAAGTTATTTTAAAAGCTTATTTTCCTGCTGATTTTGTATTGGAATCATTATTAATTGAGCTAAACCATGAGCTTGAATCATTACATAATTCAGGATTTGATACCGGAGATAGAATTGTTTCCGTAATTAATCTAAAAGAAGCAGACTGGGAAAATGACTGGAAAAAGCATTTTACTGCTTTTCATGTAGGTAAGCACCTGGTTGTTAAGCCTGTATGGGCTGAATATTCACCACAAATTAATGATATTGTAATTGACTTTGATCCTGGAGGTTTTTTCGGTTCAACACCTCATCCATCAACACGATTATGTCTTGAAGAAATAGAAGAGATAACAACTGAAATTAAAGATAATGAAAAGTTTAATATTCTTGATCTGGGAACAGGCTCAGGAATTTTATCATTAGCTTTTTATTTTTATGGTCTGAAAAAAATAACCGCTATTGATATTGACCCTATTGCCATAAGAACATCTGAAGAAAATTTTAGAATAAACAAAATGAACATTAATCTTTTTTTTGGTGAGTTAAAAGATTGTAACGAAACCTATGATATCATTGCCGGAAATTTATTGGCGGAGATTATTGAATCACTTGCAGATGAGCTGTCACAAAAGTTAAATAAGGGAGGCATTTTTATTGGAGCTGGTATTACCAGGCAAAAAGAAGATGATGTAAAAAACTCCCTGGAAAAAGTTGGTATTTTTATTGAGAAAAAAAGATATGATGGCGAATGGGTATTAATCAGAGCAGTAAAAAAGTGAGGGGGAAGTGAGGCGAAAAGATAAATATTTTCTGTGAGGTCACTTCGTTAAGTGAGGAAGAAGTAAGAAAAAAATAATTAATTCTATAGAGCATTTTTTTCAACTTCGAGCATTTTTTCAATAACATTTTTCATTTTATAATTAGCCTGCCATTTTAAAATTTCTTTTGCTTTAGCCGAATTTCCATAACTAATCTGAATATCTACTGGTCTGTATAATAATGGTTCGGATATGACATACTTTTCAAATTCCAGTTTTAAAATTGAAAATACAGTTTTTACAAATGTTTCCAAACTATTTACTTCTCCTGTGGAAATAACAAAATCCTCAGGCTTATCATTTAATAACATCAGATGCATCGCCTGAGTATATTCTGGTGCCCATCCCCAGTCTCTTTTTATTGATAAATCACCAAGAATTAGTTTTTCATTACTTCCCTTGGCGATTTTACAGGCCGTAGAAATTATTTTTTTTGTGACAAAACGGTGTGGTCTTAAAGGTGACTCATGGTTAAACAAAATACCGGAACAGGCAAAAATGTTATAAGCTTCACGGTAATTAGCAACCTGCCAGAAAGAAGAAGCTTTGGCAACTGCATAAGGACTTCGTGGTCTGAAAGGAGTTTCTTCATCAGCAGCGCCTTCAGTATTACCGAAACATTCGCTGGAACAGGCATTATAAAATCGAATACCAGTATCAATAAGTCTGATACTTTCCAAAATATTTAATGTACCTGTACTAATACTTTCAAGAGTTTCAAAAGGTAATTCAAATGAAAGGGCAACAGAGCTTTGGCCTGCAAGGTTATAGATTTCGTCAGGTTTTACTTTCATTATTACCTGCATAACACTTCGGAAATCGGTTAATGAAACAGAATAAAGTTTGATATCTGAAAAAATTCCCAGTTCCCGGAGCTTGGAAAAATTTGCTGTTTCAATATCACGGGATGTTCCAAAGACTTCATTCCCTGCTTCTATTAATTGTTTGGCAAGATAAGCTCCATCCTGACCAGATATTCCAAAAATCAGTGATTTATTTTTTTTATTAGTCATAATTTTTGATTATATTACATGACTAGGTAAGAAAGGAAGTGAGGCCACTTCGTTAAGTGAGGTCAGACAGCTAAAGCTATCTTAGTGAGTGAGGAGGAAGTGAGGGAGAAGTACGAGAGTCACTTTGTGACTGATGAAAGGCGAGTAGTGAGAAGAAAAACATCAGATTAATACTTCCTCCTCACAGATAAGCTTGCTTATCGCCTCACTTCCCCCTCACTTTCTCAC
>CAYRDV010000271.1:3455-8711 GCA_964422885.1 uncultured Candidatus Sericytochromatia bacterium | reverse complement strand
AATCGATAAAATTCCAGAAAATCATATATTGCAAAAACTACCTTAGTAATTTCTAAATAACAGCTTGTAATAAAAGTATTATATTATACAAATAATTAAATAACCCTTTCTTAAATCCTTTTAACAAAACCCTTTTATGATAATATAATATTATGAAAAATTTACCGCTCGGAATACAGACATTTAGAAAATTAATTGAAGGAAATTATCTTTATATTGATAAAACCAAAGATATTTACAATCTTTTTCTCGGGCAGGAAACATATTATTTTCTATCACGTCCGAGGAGATTTGGTAAATCTTTACTTGTTACAACATTAAAAGAAATTTTTTTAGGAAATCAGGAGCTATTCAAAGGGTTATGGATTTATAACAAAATTGAATGGAAGGAATATCCTATAATTCATCTTGATTTTTCTGATATGACTTTAAGTTCACCGGATAACCTGATAAAAAGCATCGAACTACAAATAAAAAAAATAGCAATTGAGTATAATATTTCGTTCAATCAGTCATTTGATTACAGGTCTATGTTTAAGGAGTTGATTGATAATCTTTCAAAGATAAACAAAGTAGTAATTTTGATCGATGAGTATGATAAGCCTATTGTTGAATTTGTAGATAACATGGAAATAGCTTCTGAAATGCGTAATATTCTAAAAGAATTTTATACAACTATGAAAGCTTCAGATAAAAACATAAGATTTGCTTTTTTAACAGGAGTTTCTAAATTTGCCAAAGTATCTGTTTTCTCTGGATTAAATAATTTAAGAGATATTACTTTATCAGGGAAATTTTCTACTATTCTGGGTTATACACAGAATGAATTAATTCATTATTTTAATAATCGTATGGAAAATTTAGCAAATGATTTGAACATAAGCCATAAGCGGTTATTACAGGAAATAAAAAAATGGTATAACGGTTATTCTTGGGATGCAGAAAATTTTGTATATAACCCTTTTTCTATTTTAAATTTATTTACCGAAAATAAGATAAGTAATTACTGGTTTATTTCAGGTACACCTTCATTTTTGATAAAACTGATAAAACAAAATAATATTCCGATTGAAGATATTGATAATTATGAAACAGGATCTGATATATTTGATTCTTATGACATTGATAGAATACAATTTCAATCACTTCTATTTCAGACAGGATACCTTACAATCAAGAAAATAAAAGAGATTGACATAGGGGTAAATGAATATTTATTATCCTTTCCCAATCAGGAAGTAAAGGAATCATTACTAAAATATATACTTGCAGATTTTTCTCAAAGTTTTGAAAGTACAGAAATAATGGTAAATAAGATGGCAAGAAGCCTTTTGGAAAATAATCCGGAAGAGTTTTTTGTTATATTGAAATCGTTGTTTGCCTCAATACCATCAAATCTTTTTATCGCAGATAAAGAAGCATATTATCATAGTATCATTTATCTTGTATTAACATTGCTCGGAGTAAGGATAAGTGCAGAGGTTCATACAAACAGGGGAAGAATAGATGCAACAATAGAATCAGAAAAAAATATCTATATAATGGAATTTAAGCTTGGCACAGCAAAAAAAGCATTACAACAAATTGAATCAAAACAATATCATGAGAAATATTTATCATCAGGAAAAAGTGTTATTTTAATTGGCATAGGATTTAGCATAAAAGAACGAAATCTAAAAAATTATCTGATTAAGCAAATTTATTCTCACTAAAGAAAGAATCTATGAAATTTTCAAAAGCTAATATGTTATGAGGCCGAGCCAATAGCTCCATCAACACCATTACCAGTGCCAACAAAAGTATCATTGTTAATATCAAGCCTGATTAGCTCAGGTTTTTTCCAGGTTTTTTTGATATTTGGTTTATCATTAATTTCATTCATAAATTGTCCTCAAAATTATTTTTATCAGTAATTAGAATACCTCGATGCTTTGCATCGGGGTTTAACAAAACTTTGTTTTGTTTCCAAAGTTTTACTTTGGAGTCAATACTCACAGGGGCCCCACCTTGTGGGGAGTTATTCATTTTCTTTCCTGCCACCATTTCACTTTTTCACTTCTTTTCTTCCTTCCCTCTTCACCCCTCTCTTGCTCCCCCTTTGTGACCAACGGAAATCCCTGTGGGAAAGGGGGCCAGGGGGATGTCAAGAGAGGGGTCGTCCGTTAGGACAGGGGTGAGTTAAAACCATCAACCTTCACGAAACGAAGTTTCTTTTTCACCTTGCTTCTCCGGTACTATCATACCTCTGACCATATACTCCATATCCACTGCCATCCTGAGCATTACTCTGCCAGGTAACAACAAAGTTCCCGTTATTATCTATTGATACTGAGGCAGAAATCTGATTACTTGTAGTATAGGTATTAACCTTGAACTCTGAGCCTACTGTAGCTCCTGTACTATCATACCTCTGACCATAGATTCCATTGCTACTGCCATCCTGATTATTACTTCTCCAGGTGACAACAAAATTACCAGTACTATCCATTGCTACTGAGGAAGTACTCTGATTACTTGTAGTATAGGTATTAACCGGGAATTCACTTCCGGCCACTGAGCCTGTCGAAGTGTACCTCTGACCATAGATTCCATAACTACTGCCATCCTGAGAATTACTATACCAGGTGACAACAAAGTTTCCACTGTTATCCATTGATACTGATGGGTCACGCTGATGACTTGTAGTATAGGTATTAACCGGGAATTCAGACCCTACTGTAGCTCCGGTACTATCATACCTCTGACCATAGATTCCATTGTTACTGCCATCCTGAGCATTACTCTGCCAGGTGACAACAAAGTTTCCACTGTTATCCATTGCTACTGAGGGAGAATTCTGATTACCCGTAGTATAGGTGTTAACCCTGAACTCACTCCCGGCCACTGAGCCTGTCGAAGTGTATCTCTGACCATAGACTCCATCTCCATATCCATCCTGATTATTACTCTGCCAGGTAACAACAAAGTTTCCACTGTTATCCATTGCTACTGAAGGACTAGACTGATTACTTGTAGTATAGGTATTAACCTGGAATTCACTTCCGGCCACTGAGCCTGTCGAAGTGTACCTCTGAATATAGATTCCATTGTTACTGCCATCCTGAGCATTACTCTGCCAGGTGACAACAAAGTTTCCACTGTTATCCATTGCTACTGAGGGAGAATTCTGATTACCCGTAGTATAGGTGTTAACCCTGAACTCACTCCCGGCCACTGAGCCTGTCGAAGTGTATCTCTGACCATAGACTCCATCTCCATATCCATCCTGATTATTACTCTGCCAGGTGACAACAAAGTTTCCGCTGTTATCCATTGATACTGATGATAAACTCTGATTACCTGTAATATAGGTGTTAACCCTGAATTCAAGACTACAAAAGCCTATTGAACCGGATTGACAAATACTGCCATCTGTCCAGGTAGCACCTGTGAAATCAGCACTTGTATAAGTCGCACCTGTAAGACTTCCTCCATTCAGATTACTATTCTGAAAATTTGCTCCATTCAGGTTGGCATTACTGAGATCAGGAGAAACCAAACTCAGGTTGCTAATATCCTGATAGCTTAAATCACAATTCGGACACTTGTTCGTATCTATTAAACCTTGTTTTTGAAGGTTTTCAGGCCTGATAACATAATATTTACTGTTTTGATAATTTATATGTCTGGTTGGGTCTTCGTTTTGTCCCAATAAACTGGTTACATAATCAGCAACTTCATTTATTGTGGAAACGGTAACAGAACCTACCTGGGATGGAGTGCTCCCACTAGAAGTTACATTGATTGTACTGATAGTATCTGCCGGAGTTATACCACTATCGTACTTATCTATTATTGTTAATGCTGTTGTTTTTTTGTTAATATATAAACCAGGATAGGTAATACTATCCCAACCTCCGGTTTTCCTTTTTATATACGTTCTTATCGTCATTACCGCATCTTTGGCTGTACCTATTCGTTTGCTTGCTTCCAAAACAAAAATATCACCGTTTGTAGGGGTAAATCCAACATCTGGATTAATCGAAAATACTCCCGAAGTATCTGTCAAACCTGTTGCCACAGTTACATTAGGGTTTGTTGCATCATCGGGTGGATAAAGAATTGAAACTACAGCCGCAGTACCTACATCAGTAAGAGTCGCTTTGATAGACATCCCCTTTGTGACTGATGAAGAAAAATCGGCAATACCTGAAACATTGTATTTACTGGTAAACTGATTTGATTTAACCGGGTAAGAAACATTACCGGGATTATTGGGTATATCATGAGTACAAGCAGTAACTACAGCCAGTGCCATATATACACTCAAGGTTAACTTTACTTTTTTTATCATACCCTCTTCCTTAATTTATCTAAAAAATAATGAATGTAATTTTTATGACTGAAATAGTTTTTATCAGAGGCATTGATTAATGTAGCACACCTGTACTATCATACCTCTGACCATAGATTCCATTGTTATTGCCATCCTGACCATAACTAGACCAAGTAACAACAAAGTTTCCGCTATTATCCATTGCTACTGAGGGACGAAACTGAGAACTTGTAGTATAGGTATTAACCTGGAATTCAGACCCTACTGTAGCTCCTGTACTATCATACCTCTGACCATAGATCCCTAGGTTACTTCCATCTTGAGTATCACTATACCAGGTAACAACAAAGTTTCCACTGTTATCTATTGATACTGAGGCAGAAATCTGATTACCTGTAGTATAGGAATTAACCTGGAATTCACTTCCGGCCACTGAGCCTGTCGAAGTGTACCTCTGACCATAGATTCCATAACTACTGCCATCCTGATTACTCTCCCAGGTAACAACAAAGTTTCCGTTGTTATCCATTGCTACTGAGGCAGAAAACTGATTACCTGTAGTATAGGTATTAATCCTGAACTCTGAGCCTACTGTAGCTCCGTTAGAATCATATCTTTGACCATAGATTCCATAATTACTTCCATCTTGAGTATCACTATACCAGGTGACAACAAAGTTTCCACTGTTATCCATTGCTATTGAGGGCTCTCTCTGACTAGCTGTAGTATAGGTATTAACCGGGAATTCAGACCCTACTGTAGCTCCCGTACTATCATACCTCTGACCATAGATTCCATACAAACTGCCATCCTGAGCACTACTCTGCCAGGTAACAACAAAGTTTCCACTGTTATCCATTGCTACTTTAGGATAACGCTGATTATTTGTAGTATAGGTATTAACCGGGAATTCAGACCCTACTGTAGCTCCCGTACTATCA
>CAYRDV010000271.1:0-3355 GCA_964422885.1 uncultured Candidatus Sericytochromatia bacterium | reverse complement strand
TACCTCTGACCATAGATTCCATACAAACTGCCATCCTGAGCACTCATCCAGGTAACAACAAAGTTTCCGCTGTTATCCATTGATACTGATGGAAAAGACTGATTACCTGTAGTATAGGAATTAACCTGGAATTCACTTCCGGCCACTGAGCCTGTCGAAGTGTATCTCTGACCATAGATTCCATTACT
This sequence comes from uncultured Candidatus Sericytochromatia bacterium, assembly GCA_964422885.1. Taxonomy (GTDB): domain Bacteria; phylum Cyanobacteriota; class Sericytochromatia; order UBA7694; family JACMQJ01; genus CAYRDV01. The sequence continues at coordinate 3,167 of CAYRDV010000271.1, read as the reverse complement.
ACTGCCATCCTGTGAACTTGACCATACAACAACAAAGTTCCCACTGTTATCCATTGCTAATGATGGTAAACTCTGAGCACCTGTAGTATAGGTATTAGCCCGGAATTCAAGATTACAAACGCCTATTGAATCGGATTTACAAATATCGCCATTTGTCCAGGTTGCACCTGTGAAATCAGCACTTGTATAAGTCGCACCAGTCAGGCTTCCTCCATTCAGATTCGTATTCTGAAAATTTGCTCCTTCCAGATTCGCATTACTAAGATCAGGTGAGGTCAAACCCGTAAGACCACTTAAGTCCTGATAGCTTAAATCACAATTCGGACACTTGTTTGTATCTATTAAACTTTGTTTTTCTGGATTAGCCGGTCTGTAAATATAATACTTACCGTTTTGATAATCTATATTCCTTGTGGGATCAGCATTTTTTCCCAATATACTGGTTACATAATCAGCAACTTCAAGAATCGTCGCAGAAGTAGCTGTACCAATGTCAGAAACTGTTCCACCACTGTCTATCTTACCAATTGTATCAGTGGCTACAAATGAAGTATCAAATTTATCTATTATTGTTATTGCTGTTGTTTTTGAATTTATCTTTATTGATGATAACGTAATACTATCCCAGCCGTCATTAGATACATTCCTTTGAATATATGTCCTGACTGTCATAATTGAATCTCCGGCTGTACCGATTCTCTTCCTGGCTTCCAATATAAATATATCACCAGCATTGAATGAACCAACCGGATTCAGGGTAAAAACGCCAAGGTTGTCTGTTAAACCTGTTGCAATTGTGACATTGGGGTTAGAACCATCACTGTGGGGATAAATCAAAGCAACTGTAGCCCTGTCTCCTACCTCGGCAAGAGTCGCCTTCGTTCCGAAGGAGTGAGGACGAAGTGATGGAGAAGTGCGCCGATATTTGGAGGTTTGTACCATATCGGCATTCCCTTGGATCAGACGTGAGAGGGAAGAGACATCCCCCTGGCCCCCTTCAAAGGGGGAATTGTTCTTGCTCCCCTCTCTTTTGTTCAAGAGAGGGGCTGGGGGTGAGTAAGAATTGGGAAACTCAACTTTCCCGGTAACAACGTATTTACTTTTTATGCTTGAATTTAGTGGGTTATTATACAAAACCGGGTTAACAGGTATATTACCGGAACAAGCCGTAATTAATGCTAATATTGAATAAACACTTAAAGTTTTTACTGTTTTTTTCATATACCTGGTATTTCCTAACAAGAATAAAAAGATTATTTTAATTTAGCTGAAGCTGAGAGTAATAAATAAAAGAGCTAAACCATCTCTTATTATTAAGTATTTTCATAAATAAAAAAAGAACTCTACATATAATAACAAAAGAACAACAAAAGAACAACAAAAAAATTATTTATTTAAACTTTTTTGAGTAAATATTCAATCAAAAATTTCTGTTAGCAAAGGCAGAATAGATGCCGTGGTAGAAACTGATGAAAACGTATATATTTTTTAGTTTAGACAATCATGTAGCTCATCATGAAAAACCAACTTTACACTGGTCCAAATTAAAAGCTAGAACTTTGCAAATAATTGATAAAATCCCGGAATACAAAAACTACCTTAAGAAGCTTAGCTTGTTTTACTAAGGGCCTTTTGTGATAAAATAATACTATGAAAAATTTACCATTGGGAATACAGACATTTAGAAATATAATAGAAGGCAATTATCTTTATATTGATAAAACCAAAGGTATTTATAATCTTCTTTCAGATGGTGGCAAATACTACTTTTTATCCCGTCCCAGAAGATTTGGTAAATCATTACTTGTTACTACCCTAAAATCTATTTTTTCAGGTGAAAAAGAACTTTTTAAAGATTTATGGATATATGACAAAATGATTCCCGGAGGGAGACCTGGAGAAGAGTGGAAAGTATATCCTGTTATACATATTGATTTTCTTGGCATGAATTATTCAAAAGGCTCGGAACTATTTGAATCAACTTTTTTTGATAAAATAAAAAGTATTGCAGAAGATTATGACGTCCCGTCAGGGAAAATAAAATTAAAGGCAAAAGAGTATAAATCATGTTTTAAAGAATTAATTTTTGAGCTTTCCAAAATTGATAAAGTCGTAATTTTAATAGATGAGTATGATAAACCAATAATTGAACATGTTGATAATATTCCTTTAGCTATTGAAAACAGAAATATATTAAAGGGTTTCTATGAAATAATGAAAGAGTCTGAGCAATATATACAATTTGCTTTTTTAACAGGTGTTTCTAAATTTTCCAAAGTTTCAGTTTTCTCAGGTTTAAATAACCTCAGAGATATTACATTATCAACTAAATTTTCAACTTTACTGGGATATACACAGGATGAATTGAATCATTATTTTAAGGATCGAATGAAACCTTTAGCAAATGATTTGAATATAAGTCATGAACATTTATCACATGAAATAAAGAAATGGTATAACGGTTATTCCTGGGATGCAAAAAATTTTGTATATAACCCTTTTTCTATTTTAAATTTATTTACTGAAAATAAGATAAGTAATTACTGGTTTACTTCAGGTACACCTTCATTTTTGATAAAACTGATAAAGGAACAAAATATAAGTATCGAAGATATCGATAATTATGAAGCAGAGTCTGATATATTTGACTCTTATGATATTGATAGAATTCAATTTCAATCTCTTTTGTTTCAAACAGGCTATCTGACAATCAAGAAAATAAAAGAAATTGATTTAGGCTTAAATGAATATATTCTTTCTTATCCAAATCTTGAAGTAAAGGAATCATTATTAAAACATATACTTGCAGATTTTTCCCAAAGTTTCGAGAGTACAGGGATAATGGTAAATAAAATGGCTAGAAGTCTATTAAAAAATAATCTGGAAGAGTTTTTTGTAATGCTCAAATCATTATTTGCTTCAATTCCCTCAAACCTGTTTATCGCAGATAAAGAAGCATATTATCATAGTATCATTTATCTTGTATTAATATTGATAGGAGTAAGGATAAGTGCTGAGGTTCATACCAACAAAGGTCGGATAGATGCAATAATAGAATCAGACAAAAATATTTATATAATTGAATTTAAGCTTGGAACTGCAAAAAAAGCATTACAGCAAATTGAATCAAAACAATACCATGAGAAATATTTATCATCAGGAAAAAA
>CAYRDV010000270.1:0-8753 GCA_964422885.1 uncultured Candidatus Sericytochromatia bacterium | reverse complement strand
TCTTCAGCAGCTTCGGTACTTTCACCAGCTTCATCATCATATTCTGATCTTATTTTATTAAAAATTTCTTCAACAATTGCAAGCTGAGTATGGAACTGAGCATCAATGGTACCTGAGTTTGTTTCTATCAGGCACCCTCCTCTTGGAATGGCATAGTGGCCTGTAATAACAAAATCCTGTACATCAGCAAGTAAACCCTTAAAATGTGATTCTTTAGGTAAAATTAAATCCAGGTCTAAAGGATTGACTTTAATCAGAACTCTTTCCAGGTCACTGACCCTTCTGACAGCTCTATCTAAAACTTTTACACAAATTTCCGGCCTACCAATTATTTCTTCTTTTGTAAGGGCATCAGATAATTTAATAGCAATTTTAATTAGTTTTCCTTCATTTTCTTTTACAGCAGCTGGGAAAGCAGCATGTAACTCATTTAATGCATTTGTTGTATCCATTAACAACTGTGCATTTTCTTTGATTGCTTCTTCACGCCCTTCCTGATAGCCAACATTAAAGCCATCCTGAGTTGCAGCTTCAACAATTTCCTGGTGTTGTTCCTCTGCTGACTGGATTATTTTTGAGGATTCAACATTTGCATCAGCAATTATTCTTTCAGAATCATCTTCATATCTCTGGACAATTTGGTTTGCTTCAAATTTTGCTTCTTCTTTTATTCTTTCTGCCTCCTGGCTGGCATTTTCAGCATCTTCAATTATTCGTGATGCCTGTTCTCCTGCTTCTTCAACAAGCTTTAGGCTTCTTGAATATGCTTCATCAAGAATTTGCTCTCTACGGGCAATAATATTATTTGCTGCGCTAAATAACTGATCATCGTCACTAATTTTTTCCTTGTAAAATTTAATAGTTGTTTCAATATGTTCTTCAGCTTCTTTTTGGATGTTTTCTCTTTGCTTTGTTAAAATATGTTCAATATGCTTTTCCATCTCAATAAAAATTCGTTCTTTTTCTTTTTTGAAGTTTTGCCTGAAACCATCACTATTTGTGTCTACAATACGTTTAACATTCTCTTCGAGATCCTTTAAGACATTATTCATTGAATCAAAATCACTGGCCTGACTAACCAGTTGTGCTGCTTCTGCTAAGAGATTGTCCCGTTCTTCATCGGTAATAAATTTTACATTGGAAAAATCTATTTCATTTTCAGATTTATAGTCTTCTAAAACTGAGTTAGCAGCAGAATCCGGTGTTGGTAAAATTCTAACCTGCCGCCAGGAAGGTAAATCAGCTTCAAGAGCCTGTTCTAGGGAGCTAAATGCGTTTGAAAAGTCATCTACAAGGCCTTCTTCTTCAGAAACTATCTTTCTTTCAGTTTCTTCAATAATTTCATCTTCAATAATTTCATTTTCAAGAAGCGATTCTATATCATCGATTTCAGGTTCTATGTAATCTTCAACTTCCTCATATGTTTCTTCGATGTGTTCACGTTCCCCTCCAAGGGTTATTGTCGGGCCAATGTAGACATCATTTTCCTCATCATATTCAAAAGTCTCATCAAGTATATCTTCGTCAAATACAAGTTCTTCTCCTTCTTCAAGGAATCTTGTTTCCATGCCACCAAGTAAAATTGTGGGGCCAAGAATTATATCTTCAAGATCTTCTTCTGAAAAGATATCTTCTTCAAGGAACTCTTCTTCAAGATCCTGGTCAGTAGTCAGATCCAAATATTTTATTGCACTGGCTTTAAGAAGCATTTAAAATACCTTTTTATGTAATGATAAAACTTTGTTGAGTGTTACAATTATAAATGTTATCCTAAAACATTCAAATTTTCCCTAATTGTTACAAATAATTAAATACTTTTTCTGATTTTACAAAATGGATAAAAATTGACTTTTTATTTTTTAATGACTTTTTATTTTTAATATCAAGTTATAATTAACTTGATATTTAGGGGAATTACTTTACTATTTTAACAAAAAACAAGTGCCCCTTGTAGTAAATAATTCTGTAATCAGAATCGGGACCCGGAGGCCAAAGGTCATTCGGGATATATTTTTATTAAAAAGTAGGTAGTTTTATGGATTTTGAAAAATTTTGCCTTGAATCTAATGAGCAATTATTAGAAAATTTTGCAAGGGATCTTCGTTTAACTAAACAAGAGCTGGAACAAAAATTAAAACTTGTTGGGCGTCACGATCAACTTGTTGCAATGGCTATTCAGGTAAACCAGGTTTATAAACAGAATCCTAATGCTGTGGTTAATTTTGGTGATTATGGAGCCAATATTGCCAAACAGCTAAATTTAAATCCTGAAGAAATGTTTAAGGCGATCCTTGTAAGTGGATATAATGATTTATTAATCAGTATTGTAACTCAGTTAAGTGAAATTTATAAAAAAGGATAAACATCTTTATACTCCTGTTTTATCAAATTTTTTTCTTAAGAGCGGATGGATAAATATAGCCACAAGAATAATACTGGTACCTAGATAAAATCCAGAATTTAGTTCTTTATTCTCCTGAAAAATAATTATTGCCATGATAATTCCGTATATTGGTTCTAGGTTTACTGTGAAGGTTGAAGTAAAAGCAGAAATATGCTTTAACGCTTTTAATGAAAGTACATATGGAAATGTTGTACAACAAAGGGCCAGAATTGTAAGATAAATTAAATCATGAATTGAAGGAATTAAATTTACATCTGGGAATATTTTTATATAAACTGGCAGTAAAAAAGTTAAAAAAACTAAACCACTTCCCAATTCAATGAATGTAATACTTAAACTATTGTATTTCATTACCATATGTTTATTTAAAATTGTAAAAATGGATGAAAGTAAGGCTGCTAATATACCCAGTATAATTCCTGTCAGATAAAACTTTGTAAAATAAAAAATAAGATAAATACCAGGAATAATGATTAACCCCAGAAAAATCTCATATAATTTAACTTTTTTATGGGATACTAAAGGTTCAATTAGCGAAGTTAACAATGAAGCTGTAGAAAGACAACTTAGGGCAACCGATACATTTGAATATTTTATTGAGCCATAAAAACAAATCCAATGGACACAAACCAGACAACCAATGATAGCAAGTTGTAAAATGCTTTTTGGTGGTATTTCTTTTAAGCCTGACCATAATCTAGGTATAAATAATAAACTTAAACAGGTAATAAAAATCCTAAACCATACCAATGGCACTTCTTTAAGCTCAATAAGTTTTCCAATTATTGCTGTAAAGCCCCATAAAAAAACACAAATATGGATTTGTATGTATGCTTTTTGTTTCTCGTTCAAAATTATTTTAATTTGGTTAAGCTTATACACTAAGCCTGATAATCTTATTACTACAATATTCTGGTAGATTGAACGGCTGCAAAATTTAAAAAATGTTTAAATCGACCTCTTTTTATAACTCATTTAGTTTATCATAATTAAAAAAAAATATTAAATTAACCAAACCTTTAACTTACTATAACTAAAGCATAAGAAAGAAAGTTAAGGAGATTACTATATAACTAACATAAGATTATTAAATGTTTAAAGAGGAGATAGAAAAATGGTTAATGTACAAAATTCAACAATGGTAATGCCAAGTATCACAAATTTTAATTTGGTATCATCAGTAGCAACAACCACAACCACACAAGCTACTATTTCTTCTCCTTCAGATAAATTTGCCGGTTCATATATTGCTGCCAGCTCACCAAATACAACAACGCCTTCTGATGAAAGTAATAAACAGGCTGGTTTTGGAAAAAAGATGATGAACCATGTTGGTAATGCATTTGGTAAAATTGCTGATATAATGGGTTTCGGAACCTTTGCCCAAATTGCAAAGGCACAGTTCAGCAATTTTGATACAGACCATGATAATAAAATTGTTGCCGGTGAGTTTTCAGCAGTAAGTGCTATAGTAAATAAATCTTTTACTGATGTTGACAGCAATGCTAACCAGGAAATTAGCAAAGGTGAATTTAAAACAGTAGTAAAAGCTCTGGTTGATGCTGAATTTGCCGCTTCTGATACAAGTGCTGATGGTTTTGTAAATCTGGCTGAAGCAACTGCAAGAGGCATGGTTGTTACTCAGGGTAATAGCGGTAAAAATTCATTCGCAAATAATGATAAAAATGCTGATGGTTTATTAAATGTACGTGAGTTTGCCGGTTTAATGAACGATATGAAATTTAATAACGGAAATCATGTACCAGCTTAAGAAAATTTAAAAAAGGGAAGGCAATTAGCCTTCTTTTTTTTTGCTTACTCTTTTTGAATTACTAAAGTAGGGCAGTTGGTATGGTGAATTACATAATTACTTGTACTACCCATCAGGAAGCTTTTTATTGCACCTGTACCATGACTTCCTATAACTAGTAAATCATAGGCATCGCCATTAACAAAATCAACAATAGTTTTTCCCGTATCTCCTTGTAAAAGAATTGTTGCAGATTCTATACCCATTAAATCCAGCTCTTTTTTTGCGTTTTCTAAAATAGTTTCTCCTCTTTTTTGTAAATTCTGCTCAAGTTCCACTATATAAACAGGATTTATTTCAAAACCACCAATCAATACAGGAAACTCATAAATATGAATTACAGTAACTTTGGCTTCAAACTTAAGTGCCAGGTTTTTAACAAAAGTAAGAGCTTTATTTGAGGTTTCGGAACCATCAGCAGGAAATAAAATATTATTAATGACAGACATATCAAAATACTCCTTTTCGTATTCTAAGTATATTTAATATAGATAAGATTTAACTACGAATTATACGAATTTAGCAAATGAATACGAATAAAATAAATAAGTTAACAGGAAGATTTATTCATTTCCTGACATCTATAAAAAATTCGTTAAAATTTGTTTAATTAGTTCTATTTGTAGTTTTAAGTATTTATAAGTAACTTTAAACTATCTTTTTCTTCCTGAGGCAAAAACGTAGCATCAACACTATTAAAATATAATTCTTTTAGTTCATCTATAGTAAAACCTAACTCATTATATAATAATAAAAATTCTTCTGTTATTGATGTATTAAACATGGTTGGATCATCGGAATTAATGGTAACTAATAATCCTTTAGAAAAATAATCTTTAATCGGGTGTTCATGTACAGATTTATAGACTCCTGTTTTTATATTACTTGTGACACATACTTCAAGGGGAATTTGCTCAACAGCTAAAAATTCTATAAGCTGGGGATCTTCATTTGCTCTAACACCATGCCCAATTCTTTCCACACCCAGATCTTTTATCACTGACCACACAGACTCAGCACCAGCAGCCTCTCCGGCATGAGCTGTCAACCGGAATCCAAGAGATTTTGCTTCCTGATAAACTTTAGCATATGGAGCTGGTGGAAACATTTGTTCACTACCCCCTATACCGATTCCAATTATCCCTTTTCCAAGATAAGGGGTTAATAGTTTTAATCTTTCTTTTCCTGTTTCTGCTCCATAATCCCTTACAAGATCAGCAATTAGATTACATTTTACACCAAAGTCCTGATATGCTTTTTCTTTCCCTTCAATAATGTTTTCTGTAATACCTTGTACACTTATCCCATTTTTCAGAAAATCAAAAGGTGAGTAAAATGCTTCAACATATTTTACATTTTGCTCACTTAAATTTTTTAATACATAATAAGCAATATCTTTAAAATAACTTTCATTATTAATAAATTTTGTTTGCCATATCCAGGTTTTAATAAAATGTTCAAAATTTATAAATTTCATTTTTTCTTTAAGCTCAGTTAGGTTTCTTATTTCAGAGGGGTTTTTGTTCTTTATAAATTCAAATAACAGTTCAACTGGTATTGCTCCTTCAAGGTGTAAATGAAGTTCTATTTTGGGCATTTCCCTGATCGTTTTTAGAGCTGATTCCATAAAAAACCTCTGCTTTTTAAAGTTAAGTATTTAAAAAGTATATAACACATGATTTAAAACATTATATTTTTCTCATATATATAGTAAAATTTAAGTGCTTTTATTGGTATTGATAATACTTAAAGATATTACGACAGAATTTTCTGTTGTTGAAGGAAGCTTTAAATTCAATACTAACAGAGGCCCCACCTTGTGGGGAATTATTTAAAATATTAAAATAAAAATTATGTATAAAAAAATTTTATTACCTACAGATGGTTCTGATAATGCTAATAAAGCCGTAGACTATGTTCATGAATTAGCAAAAAAATTTAACTCAGAAGTTGTTTTGCTACATACCTTTGAAGTTTCTGATGAATTAACCAGAATTGTTGGTAAATTTGATAATATCCTTGGTCAGCAATTAAAGGATATGGAGCATTATATGACAGATTATGGCAAAGCTATACTAAATAAAATAAAAAATGAATTTGAAAAAGATGGAATTACTGTAAAAACAATTATTGTCAGTGCCAAACCTAGCCATGAGATTATAAAAACAATTGATACTGAAAAGTGTGAGCTTGTTGTTATGGGTAGCCGGGGCCTTAATACTTTAAAAAGTATTTTACTTGGTAGTGTTAGTAACTATGTAATTCATCATACAAAATGCCCGGTGATTCTTGTACATTAGTTAGGGTTTTTGAATTTCTTTTCTATATATTCAAAAATTTTCTTATTATTTGCTTCTATTGCTCTCTGGGTAAATTCTATTGCAGTTTGAAGAACCAATGTATTTCTGGCAATCATAATATCAGCAATTTTACTATTATTTGCTTCCATTGCTTTTTGTGTAAATTCTATTGATGACTGTAAAGCAATTGAGTCCTTACCAGCCATAATAGACACAAGATCAATACCTTCCCCGACAGGTTGTTCCTGTATTTCACGAATTAATTTTTGAATTTGCTGACCCAGATTATTTTTTAATTCTTCTTGGATCTGTTCGAGTTCCTCTCTGGACAGCCCAATAAATTCTGACATAGTATTTAACCAGCTTTATCTGTACTTTCTATATAATGATGACATGCTACATAGTGACCATTTCCAGTATCAATAAAGGGAGGATTAACATTGTAACATTTGTCTCTTATTTTATCAGTAATCATAAAGCATCTTGTATGGAACTTGCAACCACTGGGAGGATTTACAGGGCTTGGAATATCTCCTTCCAGAAGAATACGATCAATTTTTACTGTTGGATCAGTAATAGGAATTGCTGATAATAAAGCTTTTGTATAAGGATGTTTGGGATCTTTATATAACTCATTACTTTCTGCCAGCTCAACCATTGTACCTAAATACATAACTGCTACACGGTCACTTATATGTTTAACAGTACTCAGATTGTGGGCAATAAAAAGATATGTTAGATTAAATTCTTTTTGTAAATCATCAAGAAGGTTTAGTACCTGGGCCTGAACCGATACATCCAGAGCAGAAACTGGTTCATCAGCAATGATAAATTTAGGGTTAACAGCCAAAGCTCTGGCAATACCAATTCTTTGTCTTTGTCCCCCGGAAAACTCATGTGGATAACGTTCAGCATAATTTGCTCTTAAGCCAACTATATCCAAAAGCTCTCTTACCCTTTTGGGGACACCGGAACCAGTATGAGTTTTGTGAATTTTTATTGGTTCTGCAATCGAATCACCTATTGTCATACGTGGATCAAGAGAAGCATAAGGATTTTGAAAAACAATTTGCATTTGCCTTCTCAAGGCTCTCATTTCATTGTTATCGACTTTTAAAATATCCTTTCCTTCAAAAAAAACTTCTCCTTCAGTGGTTGGAATTAATCTTAAGATTAAACGTCCGGTTGTAGATTTTCCACATCCAGATTCTCCAACCATTCCAAGGGTTTCACCCTTTTTAATAGTAAAATCTATACCATCAACTGCTTTAACTGCACCAACCTGCTTTGAGAAAATAATTCCTCTTTTTATTGGAAAATGTTTTTTTAAATTTTTTACGACTAATAGATCCTCTTTATTTTGAGTCATATTTATTTCCCTTCTCTTAATAAACACCTGACCTGATGTCCTGGTGCGATAGTTGTTAATTCAGGTTCTTTTGTATGGCATATTGCCTGAACTTCTTTACATCTTGCTGCAAAACTACATCCTTTAGGTAGATTTACAAGATTTGGTGGTTGACCATCAATCGGTTCAAGTCTTTCTTTTTGTTCTTCTATTTTTGGTATTGAATTAAGTAAGCCTAAAGTATAAGGGTGAGATGGGGATTTAAACAATGAATAAACATCTGTATATTCAACAACTTTTCCAGCGTACATAACAGCAACTTTATCACACATTTCCGCTACTACACCAAGATCATGGGTAATTAATACAATAGCGGCATTCCTTTTTGTTTTAATATCTCTCATTAAATCAAGAATTTGTGCCTGAATGGTTACATCAAGAGCTGTAGTAGGTTCATCCGCAACGAGGAGTTGAGGTTCACATGACAGTGCCATTGCAATGATAGCACGCTGCCTCATACCTCCGGAAAATTCATGTGGATATTGATCTACACGCTCTTCTGGAGAAGGTATTCCAACTAATTTTAACATTTCAATGGCTTTTTCATGAGCATCTTTTCTGTTTAGTCCCTGATGAAGCATAATTGCTTCCATTATTTGCTCACCAATAGTTAAAACCGGATTTAAAGATGTCATAGGATCCTGAGAAATCAGGGAAATTTTATTACCTCTGATTTTTCTCATCTGCTCTTCTGTCAAATCAAGTAGATTCTGACCATTAAACATTATCTGACCGTTAACAATTTTTCCCTGCGGTTGTTGAACAAGCCTTAATATGGACATGGAAGTTACACTCTTCCCACATCCGGATTCTCCAACTAATCCAAGAGTC
>CAYRDV010000269.1:999-8762 GCA_964422885.1 uncultured Candidatus Sericytochromatia bacterium | reverse complement strand
AAGTCGGAGTTCTGGTTGAAATAAACTGTGAAACAGATTTTGTTGCCAAAAGCGATGATTTTACTTCCCTGATAAAAGATATAGCAATGCATATTACCGCTTCAAAACCTCGTTATGTCAGAAAAGAAGATGTTTCTGAAGATTTTATTGCCAAAGAAAAAGAAATAATGATGGCTCAACCTGATTTGGAAGGTAAACCGGATAATTTAAAAGAAAAAATCGTATCAGGTCGTCTTGAAAAAATTTATTCACAAGTATGTCTTTTGGAACAGCCTTTTGTAAAAAACCCTGATCAGACAATAAATGATCTGATCAAGGAAAAAATAGCAAAGCTTGGTGAAAATATTACTGTAAAACGTTTTACAAGATATGCCTTAGGTGAGGAATAATCAGGTACAAAGAAATGGAAATTAAATATCGTAGAGTACTTATAAAACTTAGCGGTGAAGCTCTTATGGGTGATAGAGGATATGGTATAGATCCTGTAGTCGTTAATGATATTGCTAACGATATTAGTTCCGTTGTTGAACTTGGAGTCGAAGTTACTGTTGTTGTTGGGGGTGGAAATATTTTCCGTGGTCTGGCTGGAAGTGCTAAAGGTATGGACCGGGCTACTGCGGACTATATGGGAATGCTGGCAACTATAATGAATGGTTTGGCAATACAGGATGCACTGGAAAAAAAGGGAATTGCTACCAGAGTTCAGAGTGCGTTAACTATTAATGAAGTTGCTGAACCTTTTATTAGAAGGAAAGCGATCAGACATCTTGAAAAAGGCCGGGTGGTTATATTTGCTGCTGGTACTGGTAATCCATTTTTCACTACTGATACAGCCGCTGCATTGAGGGCTGCTGAGATTGGTGCTGAAGTAATATTAATGGCAAAAAATAAAGTCGATGGTATTTATGATAGTGATCCAAAGATAAACCCTTCCGCAGTAAAATTTGAAAGAATTACCTACAAAGATGTAATAAATAAAGAGCTGAAAGTTATGGATACCTCAGCTCTTTCTCTTTGCAGGGATAACCAGATCCCGATAATTGTTTTTGATTTTACAAAACACGGATGTATTGAAAAAATAGTTTTGGGCGAAAATATAGGTACTATAGTTGGAGGTACAGTTTAAATGCTAGATGAGATTTTTTCTGAGCTTGAAGAAAAAATGAATAAAACCATTCAGTCCTTAAAAAAAGAGTTTTTATCTGTCAGAACCGGAAGGGCAAGTGCAAATCTTTTGGACAGAATTGAGATAGATTACTATGGAACTCTTACAGCGGTAAAACATGTTGCTAATATTACAACTCCGGATTCAAGATCAATTGTAATAACTCCTTATGAAAAAAATACAATGTCATTGATTGAAAAAGCAATCCAAAAATCGGATCTTAATCTCACTCCTAATAATAATGGTCAGGCAGTTGTTCTTACAATACCAACTCTGACTCAGGAAAGAAGGAAAGAACTGGCAAAGATTGTTAATAAAATTGCCGAAGAAGGCAAAGTAGCAATTCGTAATGAAAGACGGACAGCTGTTGATAAAATTAAAGCTCTTGAAAAAAATTCCAAAGTTAAAATAACAGAAGATGAAAGCAAAAAAGGGCAGGAGAAAGTTCAAAAAACTACAGATCGCTTTATTGGTGAAATTGACAAATTAACCGAAATAAAAGCAAAAGAATTAACTGAAGTCTGATATTTAGTAGAGCTAAATAATTAATTTGTTACTAAAAAAAATCATCAGTGGCTTTGTCGTTGGAGTTTCAATCGTTTTAGCAGAGTGGTTTTCTCCGTTTATATGGTTTCTGGCTGTATGCGGAATAGCTATTTTTGGAAACTATGAGCTTCAGAAAATAATTGAAGAAAAAAAATATAGACATAGTTATAAGCTTATTACTACTTTTATTATTTTATTCCTTGGAGTTACCTATATTGCGGCGAATCTTCCGGTTACTCATGATAATTTAACAGATAACATCAAAGATCTTATTTTCCCGCAAACTCATTTAATTGATCCAATTCATTGGAAAACAAATATTACTCATCCGATAATAGCACTTCAGGATTTGATACTTGGTGTAGCGTTTCTACTGATTATTATAGTTAATTTGAACTATACTCCAAGAGTCAGTATCGGAGATCTTTCATTTGCTTTAATGAGAATCCTGTATCTGGGTTTTTTCCCAAGTTATATTTTACTTCTACGTTCAATGCCAAAAGGAGCAGAATTTTTGCTGCTGATTTTGGTTAGTGGGGCTGCCTGTGATGTTATGGCTTTTGTATTTGGTAAAAATTTTGGTAAAAATCACCTTTTACCGGAAATCAGCCCAAATAAAACGGTTGAAGGAGCAATTGGTGGTACTTTATTTTGCACTATCTTTTGTTTTGTGGGAGGCACATTCCTCGTTGGAATTCCCTGGTATCATGCAGTTATACTTGGTCTGATTACAGCCATTATTTCTCAAATGGGTGATTTGATTGAATCTTTATTTAAGCGTGATGTTGGAAAAAAAGACTCAGGCGATTTGATTCCTGGCCATGGTGGTGTTCTTGATAGAGTAGACAGCTATATTTTTATCGCTTTTCCAGCTTATTTCTATATTCTATATGCGATTTATTAAAATAAATCCCCTAAAGGGGCCCCTGTTAGTTTTAAGAATGTCTCGAAGTAGAACTTCGAGACATTCTTAAAACTAATAAAAAAAACATTTATCCCAATGATAATAAGATTTAAATAATATTTGTGGATTTAAACCATTCTAATTATATATAATTTAACATAGCTATTAATTGTTTAATGTACTCACAATAGATGAAAGTTACTTTTTTAGAAGCTTGTGATAAATATTTTTATCACGGTGGTACAAGTGGACCTCTTGGTCTTGCATATATTGCCTCCTATCTTGATAAACATTTGGATAATGAAGTTAATGTATCAATTGAAGTTGATGTTGAGCATATAATAAAAAGTAAGCCCGATATCCTAGGGATTTCTGCCTATACTGAAAATTTTCCCAAAGCACTTAGAGCTGCCGAGAGAGTAAAAAAAGAATTAAACATACCTGTTATAATAGGCGGAAAGCATATTACAGCATTACCCTCACAATTAAAAAGTTGTTTTGACGTTGGTGTCGTGGGTGATGGTGAAATAACTTTAACCGAATTACTGAAAACTTATATCGATAAAAAAGGTTTTTTCCCTGAAGATTTAATTAATATCCAGGGTATAGCTTTTAGAGATGGTGAAAGCCTCTATCTTACTGAGCAACGGTCTCCTCTTAAAGAGCTTGATATTTTACCACCTCCCAAAAGAGCAATACTTAATGCCCGGTTACCTGGTTCGGAAACAAGGAAATACTGGCCTCAGACTCTTTATACTTCAAGAGGATGCCCTTATAAGTGTCCATTTTGTATTCATAGTAAAATTCGTTTTGTAACCAGATATCATTCACCTCAAAGGGTCGTTGAAGAAATTTCCGAAATAATAAGTAAATATCCGAATCAAAAAAATATTACTATTCATGATGACCTATTTACAATCAGTAAAAAGCGCCTGAAAGAAATAGTTGATCTGATCGTTTCAGAAAAGATAAATCGTAAAGTATCTTTCACTTCGATGTGTAAATCAAATCTTTTTGATGATGAAATAGCTGAAATGATGAAAGAAATGAATACAAAAATTATCGCTTTTGGTTTTGAGTCTGGTGATGAGCAAACACTTCAATATTTGAAAAAAGACAGCTCAAAAGTAAAAGAAAATATTCGGGCAATTAATTCATGCAACAAATATGGAATTCACTGTGCTGGTTATTTTATTATTGGTGCTCCGCCTGAAACAAAAGAAGGTTTAAATAAAACATATTGGTTCTTAAGGCAAAATTATCCACCAATGAACCTGATTGGTACTTTTTGTCTTACTCCCTTTCCTGGTACAAAAACATGGGATGATGCAGAGGCTAAAGGTTTAGTAAATGCTGAAACAGAAAACTGGGATAATTATAATTATACAAACTGTGAACAACACAGTCAGATTTTTCTTAATGAACATTATGACTTTGACTTTTTTCAGGAAGCATACATGAATCATTTTGTTCCTTTAAGTAACAAAGGAAGAGTATTTAGCTATAACGAACGAACTGAAGAAGAAAGCTCACAGTATTCAAGAATTTTTGGTTTTCTGCAAAATTATAATATTTCCTCTGATGATAGTATTCTTGAAGTTGGTACCTATTTCGTACCCAGTATCAAAAATATGTTTGAAGAAAACAAAGCTGTAACAAAATTTGATCACTGGATTTATTTTTCTGAGCAGGAAAAAATAGATAAATATGAAGTAGAGACTATTAAGGATAAACAATTTGATGTTTTGGTTTTTAATAATTCCCTTGATCAGTTTTATCATCCTTATCAGGTCTTAGAAAATTTTGTGAGAAATAATTTAAAAGAAAACGGAAAACTGATAATTATCGTAAAAAATCCACAATATATAGAGAATTTATTAAATATATTTCATAATCGTTGGGATTTTGGTATTGCTGGTTTTAAAAAGTTCGACAAATTTAACCAGATTAATATTGACAATTTAAGGGAAAAATTAAATTGTTTAAATTTAAATATTTTAAATGAAATACCTATCAGAGAAAACATTTCAGCCCTATCCAAAGGAGAGGAACCGATACTCAGCTTATTACATAAATTTATCCCCAATCCTAAGTTTTTTATGAACTGTAATGTTTCTACATACCTGATTGTTGCTACTAAATTAGCAATATGTTCTTAAAAAAAAAATTCTTTTTTCAATCAATATTTTGAGTAACTTTTAATTTAATGCTTGATCTACTTTTGATAAACCCTCCCAGGCAGGAAAATGGAAATTTTTCTCTTTTTAATAATAGCCTTCTCTGGCTTGCCTCTTATCTTGAAGAAAAAAAACTTTCAGTAAAAGTAATTTTTTTACGTCAAAATTACCAGAATGTTTTGATAGAAAACCTTAAAAAGTATCAGCCTAAGTTTGTTGGTATTAGCAGTAAATGGTGGGATACATTATATAGCTCAGAATTAATTGCCAGAATAGTAAAAGATTTTAACAAAGATATTTTTGTTTTTTGTGGTGGTCAGACTGCCACCTGGTATTCTCAGGAAATACTGGATAATACCTGCTTCGATGCAGTTATTGAAGGAGATGCAGAAGTCCCTTTGTATAATCTTATTACAGGTAAAACCCCGGTAAATTGTAAAATAAAAAAAAATGAAATACTTCATTCATATCCTTTAAATTATGTTCAGACAAATGAAACAATCACAGGTTTAAAGCTGAGTGAAAATATTAAAGATATATTCTCGGATTGGAAACAAATTACCAATTATATATGGACAGGAAAAGGGTGTGCTCTCAGTTGCTTTTTTTGTGGTGGTGGCAGAGTTGGCCAAAAAGAAATATTTGAGCGTAAGGGGTATATATTTAGGCCTGTAGAACAGGTAATAAATGATATCAGGATTACTGCAGAACTAAAAAATAATTTATTTATGCTTGATTTTGATCCATTAGCTCCCGCTAAAACTGAGTTTTATAAAAAATTATTTAAATCATTACCGAAAAAAAAATACAGTTGCGAATTTTATTTCTGGGCATTACCTTCTGATGACTTTTTAGACCTGATTTCCGATACTTTTAGTTACTTGATTTTTGAATTTGATATCCAAATTTTTTCAGAGCCTTTAAGAGGGAAATTAGCCAGAATGAATTTTATAAAACCAGTATTTTATACTAATGAATACTTTAATTCTATTTTGAAAAAATGTCTAAATAAAGGAAATATAGCAGTTAATATTGCCGGTTTAATTGGAGTACCGCATGAAACACAGGAAGATATCAATGAGATTTACAGGTATTGTGATTTTCTGATTAAAAACTTCTCAAATCTATATAATATTACTCTTAGCCCGGTAATAATCGAACCAGGTTCACCTCTTTTAAATAATCCGGAAAAATATAAAGTAAAATGCCTGAGAAAAAATTATCATGATTTTAGAAATTATACAAAAAATGTTTTTGAAAATAACCAGCTTGATTCTCCTGTCGATTCATTTGCAGAGTATTTGCAATATACAGGTATTGTCAGAGAAGGTTATGATGAAGAACTTATTTACCAGGAATGTTTTAAAATTCAGGAAGAAATTACTGATAGAGCACACAAAAATAAAATAATTTAGCCCAAACTATTTCAAAATTTCAGAAAATGCATATTTGATTTCCAGATAATGATTTATAGTAATAATTAAATTATAAAGGTCATAGTAAATGATTTCAAATTTATATTTTAAAAAACATTATCTTAGCTTTTCAGGGTGCCAGGGAATTACAAATCCTGTAAAAACAGAAATTAAAGCTAGTAGATAAAGGCTGGGTATCTTTATCATAAAAAAGATTATAAAAGAAATTAAAATAATCAGTTTTAGGGTAATAAAACCAAAGTTTTTTATCGTTAATTTACTAAAATAAAAAGGACTGGATTTATCATAAAACCAGCGAATGAAAATACCCAGCATAATTGCAAAAAGTATTGTAATCAGCGAGTTATCATTATGATGAGGGATTACTATTATCCAGCCGGGTACAAGAATTAAAAGATATAAAAAGAAAAAAGGAACCAATGCTCTGCAATATAACTGACCCAGAAATAATGAATATTCAGAAGGGAATGAAGGATTAATTTTTTGAATTATAGATGTTGGTGGTTTTTCAGGTCGGTCAAGCTCTATTATTGTCCTATACCCTTTTACTATTTCAATTAGCTGCCCTAATAGAAAACCAAAAATAAAGAAGAGGGAGGCAAATGTTTTATTACTATAAAAATCAAAAACTATCATAATAATAATATTGATTACTGTAATAACTAGGACCGGAAATTCAATTATTAGCCAAGGTAAAAAAATTCTTCTCTCACCACTTGTATTAAGATAAAATTCAGCTTGCTATTTCTGACAGTAAAGATTAACTTTATTAAGAAAGCGGAATTTCTTTTCCATAAGCCAGCCTACAAATATTCCTAGTAAAAAACTAAAAATAAAAACAAACCAGAAATTAAAAATATCCAGATAAATAAAATATTTCATCTGGAGAAAATTTATAAAGTCTTTTGAGGCCGGATTAATTCTTTCATTAAGATAGCCATACCAATAAAACCCAGCAATTATTTCAACCGAAAAAACTATTATTACAGCCAAAAGCCATAATAATAAAAATAGTCCCACGGCTTAAGGCCATTTAACTTTTTACAGATTTGTTGAGTTGGCTATCATAAATATCTCTGTCTTCATCAAAGATATCCATTGACATATCCAGTTCATCAAGTGGGTTAACTTCTTCTTCCTCAACTTGTTCTTCAGTGGCAATTTCAGCAACCGTTTCTTCTTCAGGCTGTTGTTCAGTTAATACTTCATCAGGAGCTTCTTCAACTGGTAATTCATCATCAATTGCTCCTTCTTCAGTATTAAATTCTTCATCACTAAGTTCAGCGGATACTTCTGCTGAATCTTCAACAGAAACTTCATCTTCTGAGCCAGCCAAAAATTCTTCATCATCAGAATCTTTTTCAAAGTTTATTGATGATTCAGCTTCTTCTGCCATTAAATCATCAATTGGCAGTTCATCATCAAAATATTCTTCATCTTCTGAGCCAGCTAAAAGTTCTTCATCACTAAGTTCAGTGGTTACTTCTGCTGAATCTTCAACAGAAACTTCATCTTCTGAGCCAGCCAAAAATTCT
>CAYRDV010000269.1:0-899 GCA_964422885.1 uncultured Candidatus Sericytochromatia bacterium | reverse complement strand
TCATCACTTAACTCATCAGATTCAGCCACAAACTCTTCGTCATCAAAAGAGGCTTCAATTTCCTGATTTTCTTCAAGTGGAAGTTCTTCAAGAATTTCTTCATTTTCCAGGTAAGAATCTGAAGAAATAAGGTCATCATCAAGAGTTGCAACTTCTTCTGAAGATGTTAAATCGTCATCAGTATCAAACTCTTCATCACTTAACTCTTCGACAGGAAGCTCACTTAAAGTATCGTCATCATCAAAGCTTATTGATGAAACATCTTGGTCTTCTGCTAAATCTTCAAGATCTGAGGTTAATTCAAGGTCTTCTGAACTTTCTAAATCAAGACTATCTTCAGTGGGCAGTTCTTCCATCATATCATCTGAAAGCTCTTCAAGCTGAAAGTCTTCACTTTCAAGATTATCAAGAGAATCTTCAAGAGATAATTCCTCAAGCTCGATGTCTTCAGCAAGAAGGTCGTCATCAGAAGGAAGTTCTCCCTCTAATAATTCATCATCCAGCCCCATATCAGAAAAATCACTGATACCCTGATCAAGTGAATAATTACTCAACGAATCTTTTAACAAATCAACATCACCAGAGGCAAATTCTTTATCTGCCTTCAGTTCATCATCATAAAGCTGTGAATAGTCATATATTTCAGCATCTTCTTCAAGTTCTTCTTCTAGTAATTCTTCATCTGAATCTAAAATGACCGGTTCATCATCTTCAATCAGCTTTTCTTCAGATAAAAGATTATCTTCTTTTTCATAATCAGAAGTAACAGAAGATGAGCCTTTTAAAAATTCTTCCTCATCAAGTTCTTCTTCAAGCGAACTCATTGTATCCTGGTAATCGGCAAGTTGTTTTTCAAGATTACCTATTTTTTGGTTAAGGTTTTCAATTTTCTCATTAGC
>CAYRDV010000268.1:0-8762 GCA_964422885.1 uncultured Candidatus Sericytochromatia bacterium | reverse complement strand
GCAGGAACTTATTGCCAAATATACAAAATTTGGTTATGACCCTAACAGAAGCCAGACTGACTGGAATAAAGTTCATAGTGATTTGGAAAGAACAAAAAAATTCAGAGCAAAAAGTCAAAGAATAAGAGAACATTTTTATTATCATGGAAATTATTTGAAAGAAACTGTTGAACAGGTTTTTGAAAACCAATTTCCACTTTTCCTAAAAAAGGCTTTTGGTGGTGGTGGAAGCGATGTATTTAAAATTAATAATCTTCAGGAATTATACGATAAATATGATAATGAAACCGGAGGAAGGGCTTTTCACCTACAGGAAGCAATTGAAAATTATGATACTTTTGTCCGTTGTATGGCAATAGGCCCACAGGTTTTGCCGATGAGGTTCGTTCCAGAAGCTCCTCTTCATGAACATTATAGCCCTGAAAAGCTAAAAATGGACAAAGATATATATCACAGGTTATCCAGCTATGTTAAGTTTATAAATACATATATGAGATGGACATATAATTCCTTTGAATCTCTAATTAAAGACGGAAAAATATCCCCGATTGATTTTGCAAATGCTTGCCCTGATAGTAACTTTACTTCATTACATGTACATTTCCCCTGGTTAATCTGTGCTTTATTAAAATGGTTTTCTTATTGTGCAGTTACCGAAAAGGATATGAGAAGAGATCTTGAACAGGACAGATATCTTAACTTCCTTAATGATCCAAATGTTACTCAGGAAGAAAAATTTGAAAGATATAACAAGATTAGTGAAGAATATTTTGAAATTGATAAGTTTAATCAGTTTTGTGATGATAATTTCCAGGGTCTTGAAGATAAAATGGTTGAGTTTTATGATAACTACTTTGATGAAATTATTGAAAGCGCAATTGAATTCAGTGATTTTCCAAAAGAGGAGCAACCTCGTTTTTATCATGAATATAAAAATCTTATGGATAATACATTTAGAGCTAATGCAAAAGATTATCTGACAACAGTTATTTATCAGTAAAAGTAAATACAAAAAAGCGGGTGTATGGGTAGAGGCTAGCCCTTACCCATACACCCGCTTTTTTTGTTAAAAATTTACCATCTATTGGAAAATTTATTGTTACTTCTTTGTTCTCTTTCTCTGGCTACATTGACTTTAACTCTTTTACCATCGATTTCCCAGGTTCTTAAACCATCAATAGCAAGTTGTCCTTCATAGTTATCTTTCATCTCAACAAAGCCGAAGCCTCTTGAAACACCGGTATCCCTGTCTTTAATAACTTTTGCGGAAAATACTTTACCAAATTCTGAAAACTTTGCTTTAAGTTGTTCATCATCCATAGTTTCAGGTAAGTATCCAACGTAAATGTTCATACGAAAAAAAATCCTTTCAAAAAAAAATTAAATGGCGTAGTTTTTAAATTAATTGAGATTTATTAAATACCTGATATTTGGTAGGAACCCTAAAAAAAATTACCGAAGAATTAAATAAAGCTATAATTAAATATAAAAATTACATAATATTATTATAACTTATTTTATACTCAAATTAAATCTTAATAAAAAAAATACAATTTTTTTTGTTTTCATCTAAAACTTTGATGTGAGTTCATTTTGGTAGTGACCCGAAATGCATAATCGTGCTAGAATAACTTTATTTTAAATATTAATTTTACAGGTAAAATTTTAAAAATATGGAATATGAATCAGTTATAGGTCTTGAAGTTCATGCTGAACTGTTGACCGATACAAAAATATTTTGTGGTTGTCCAGCCAAATTCGGAGGTGAACCTAACAGCCATGTTTGCCCTATTTGCCTTGGTATGCCGGGTGTTTTACCTGTTTTGAACAAAAATGTGGTAAGTTTAGCTTTAAAGGCTTCAAGGGCAATAAATTGCGAAATTCCCAGGGAGTGTAAGTTTGATAGAAAAAACTATTTTTATCCTGATTTACCAAAAGCATATCAGATTTCACAATTTGATCAGCCAATTTCCAGGCATGGCTGGCTGGAAATAAATGTAAAAGGTGAAAAAAGAAAGGTAAATATTACCAGACTTCATATGGAGGAAGATGCTGGAAAATTAATTCATGCCGGAGCGGAAAGGCTTGCTGGATCTACATACAGTCTTGCAGATTATAACAGGGCAGGAGTGCCGCTTGTTGAAATAGTAAGCGAACCGGAAATCCGTAATAGTGATGAAGCAAAAGCATATCTGGAAGAATTAAGAAATATCCTTGTATATACGGGGGTATGCGATGGAAAAATGCAGGAAGGAAGCCTGCGTTGTGATGCCAATGTTTCTGTCAGAAAAAAAGGGGCTGAAAAATTAGGAACCCGTGTGGAAATAAAAAATCTTAATTCTTTCCGGTCATTACAAAGAGCAATTGATTATGAAATTGAAAGACAAATTGATGCTATCGAAAATGGCGAGAAAATTATTCTGGAAACCAGGCTGTGGGATGAAAATAAAGGTTATACCACAACCATGAGGACCAAAGAAGAAGCAGATGATTACCGATATTTTCCTGATCCTGATCTGGTGAGTCTTTTAATTGACGAAGCCTGGTTAAAAAAAATTGATGATCAGTTGCCTGAACTTCCAAGAGAGAAAAGAATAAGGTATGTAGAAGAATATGGATTATCAGAATATGATGCCGCTGTACTTGTAAACTCACCAGAAATGGTCAGCTTTTTTGAAGAAACGGTAAAATTAAAATCGAATCCTAAAATTGTTACAAACTGGATTATGGGTGATATTACCTCTTTTCTGAATGATGAAAAACTTGAACTTACTCAGACAAAGCTTACACCTGAATTATTACATGAATTACTTCAATTAATTGAAAAAGGGACCATAAATGGTAAAATAGCTAAAGAAATCCTTCCAGAGATTATAAAAACAGGTGAATCACCCTCACAAGTGGTTGAGAGTAAAGGCGTAACCCAGATTGCCAATAATGATGCTTTATTACCTGTAGTGCAAAATATTATAAATGCTAATCCAAAACAGGTTGAACAATATCTTTCCGGTAAAGATAAAATTTTGGGATTCTTTGTTGGTCAGGTAATGAGAGAAACCAAAGGCCGGGCAAACCCTGAAATGGTTAACGCATTGGTAATTGAAGAATTAAATAAATTAAAATAATAAATGTCTGATCTGATTGAACCACTGGAACTTGAAAAAGCAGTTAAAGAAAACAACAAACTGGTTATTGTCGATGTTCGCTGGTATCTTAGTGATATTACCAAAGGCAGAAAAGAATGGGAAAAATTAAGAATTCCAGGAGCCATTTTTCTGGATATGGATCATGATTTGTCCGATAAAACTGATACTAAATCTGGTAGACACCCCCTACCATCTCCTGAAGCATTTGCCCAAACACTTACTAAAAATGGCATAGAAAAAGATTCTTTCATTGTTGTTTATGATGATATGGCAGGAGCAATAGCTGCCAGATTCTGGTGGATGCTACGCTGGATAAAGGGACCGGATACAAACGTTTTAAATGGTGGTTTTCAGGCCTGGAAAGCTTTGGGTTTGCCTGTGGAATCTGGACCGGAAAAAATTTTGAATTCAGACAGTAATCCAATTATACCTGAACCTCAGAGTCAGATGTTTGTATCAAAAATTGATGTATTAAACGCAATTAATTCACAAAATATTTTAATTGTTGATGCCAGGGATAAAGAAAGATATTTGGGTATTATTGAACCAATTGATCCTATTGGTGGGCATATACCTGGTGCAATTAATTCCCCTTATAAAGAGAACCTGACGAATGAAGAAATTCCAAAATTCCAATCTCCAAAAATACTTAAAACTCATTTTGAAGCAAAAGGAATAACTTCAGGAAAACAGGTTATTTCTTATTGCGGCTCAGGTGTTACAGCCTGTCATAATATTTTGGCTCTTGAGCTTGCTGGTTTTACAGGAGCAAAACTTTACCCTGGTTCATGGAGTGAATGGTGTCAGGATACAAGCCTCAAAATTGAAACGGAATAATTTATTATTGCTTTTGGGCAACAATACAAAGTGAATCTACCAAAACTTCAACTCCATTTATCATTCTGATTGGTTCAATCTTATATATTTTATTAATAATATTAAAGCCACTTTTCTCAAGTACTTCAGTTGCTTCTTCAGGATTATAAAGCTGGAAATTATATTGGGTAAAAGGTAAATTTTTCATTTTATCTTTAGTTCTGATTGAAAGATAAAACATTCCATCACTTTTTAATACCCGATAAATTTCATTTAAATCATTTTCCGGGTTTTCCCAAAAATATAAAGTATTTATGGTAAAAACTTTATCAAAGGTTACATCAGGGTATGGAATTGATGAGGATTCGCCTTTTTTAAGTTCAACTTGACCTGATAATATAAAGTCCTTATTTCTGATATTTGCTTCTTCAACCATCGTTGCAGAAAAGTCTAACCCTTTATAATAAACATTTTTAAAACTATTAATTACATGAGAAATAAAATTACCATTGCCAAAACCTATTTCCAATATTTTCTGGCTTTCCCAATTATCCATTGCATCAAAAGTAAGATTGTAAATAAGTTGATTGGTTTCGTTCATTTTTTCAGCTATTTTTTTTCCAGCTTCACCTTCAGGTTTTCTTAACTGTTTTGCAACTTCTATGTCTTCCATTTTTATTATTTATATTTCCTTGTAAGATTCATATCATTCTAATATATACTAAAAGTGATTTATATTTTATCAGTTAGGAGAAAATGATGAGTATAGAAGAAAAAGTTAATTCTGTTTTTCCTCGTTCTGAAGACATACCTGATGAATTTAAATTAAATCCTTTGGTACAAAATGAGTATCTTATCAATGGAAAATTATATAAATGGGATGGTCCTATGCAGGAGGTTTATTCACCTGTGTGCCTGAAAACTGATTCAGGGACTGAACAGCAGCTAATTGGGTCTTATCCTTTACTTACCGAAAAAGAAGCAATGGAAGCAATAAATGCTGCTTCAGCAGCTTACGATAAAGGACGTGGGGTATGGCCAACAATGTCTACACAGGAAAGAATTCGGCATATGGAAAATTTTGTTATTCAGATGAAAACAAAAAGAAAAGAAGTTGTAAATCTTTTGATGTGGGAAATTGGTAAAACATATCAGGATTCGCAAAAAGAATTTGATCGGACTGTAGATTATATCAATGATACTATTAATTCTCTAAAAGAACTTGACCATAATTCTTCAAAATTTCTTTCTGAACAGGGTATTATTGCTCAGATTCGTAGGGTACCAATGGGTACTGTTCTTTGCATGGGACCATATAATTATCCTTTAAATGAAACTTTTACAACTATGATACCAGCACTGATTATGGGTAACACCGTGGTATTTAAGCCAGCAAAGTATGGTGTTTTACTACATTATCCTCTTCTTGAGGTTTTTAAAAATTGTTTTCCACCGGGAGTTGTAAATACCGTCTATGGTACAGGGCAATTGGTTATCCCTCCTCTAATGACTTCAGGTAAAGTAGATGTACTGGCATTTATTGGTTCCAGTAAAGTAGCCAGCTCTTTGAAAAAACAGCATCCATATCCTAACCGCTTACGCAGTATTTTGGGATTAGGTGCCAAAAATCCGGGAATTATTCTTCCTGATGCAGATTTGGACCAGACGGTTCAGGAATGTTTGCTTGGTTCACTTTCCTATAATGGACAACGGTGTACTGCTCTTAAAATACTTTTTGTTCACTCCCAAATTGCCTATTTATTTGTTGAAAAGTTATCAGAAGCAGTTGCCAGATTAAAATTTGGGATGCCCTGGGAAGAAGGAGTACAAATTACTCCATTACCTGAACCAGGAAAACCTGAATATATTACTGGTGTAATTGAAGATGCTGTAAAAGCTGGAGCCAGAATAATTAATGAAGCTGGAGGTAAAATCAATAAAACATTTGTAGCTCCGGCAATGGTTTATCCTGTAAATTCAGAAATGAGAATTTATCATGAAGAACAATTTGGCCCGGTAATACCTGTAGTTCCATTTAATGAAATTGATGAACCGATAAAGTATGTTGAAGAATCAGATTTTGGGCAGCAGGTAAGTATTTTTGGTAAAGATCCTGATTTGATTGCCAAATTGATAGATCCACTGGCTAATCAGGTTTGCCGGATCAATATCAACAGTCAGTGTCAGAGAGGGCCAGATGTCTTTCCTTTTGCCGGACGGAAGGATTCAGCCGAAACAACGCTTTCTGTAGCAGATGCTCTCAGGGCTTTCTCGATACGAACTATGGTCGCAACAAAAGGCTCTGAAACAAATAAGGAAATTATCAGTAATATTGTTCGGGAGCACAAATCGAAATTTTTATCTACTGACTTTATATTGTAATTTATGTTAGTTCACTGGCAATAATTTATAAAAATAAGCTAAAAACCTCACTAATGTTGTTGTTCCTGTGTAGATGAGACTCAATTTCCTTCTTTTAAAATCTACGGAAATATTTCCGTAGATTTATATTTCTTTATAATGCAACTTTCACTTCTTCTTCAGTCATATTGAGGCTTAAGGCAACTAGGTGAAGTAATGAGTTTATTTCATTAAAAGGATTCAGGTCTTCTCTTTGGACATTTTCAGAGAGTGTAATCATCATCGCTGTTGTGTCATCAATATTAGTTAATACTATTGCTGGAATATTTTCCAGTTTTAATCTCTTGAATGCTTCAATTCTTCGATATCCTGCCAGTCTTTCATAAGTATCAGCTTTTCCTTTTTTTCTAACTATTATTGGATTAAGCAAGCCTACCTCTTTGATATTCATTGCCAGTTTTATCAGAGTTTCTTCATCTATACTGTTTCTGTCCTGAAACGCAGGGTTTGTAATATTAGCGATTGGAATCTCTGTTGCTGAATTTAGCCTTGCTTCAGCTATTTCCATGATTTTTGCTGAGAACACTTTAAAATTTTTCATCTTTCTTACCTCGAATAAATAAATATTTTTTTGTGAGAGAAAATGATAATTTGATATTTGTTATCCTGAGCTGAACGCTGAGCGGAGTCGAAGGGCCAGCGAAGGATTTCATAATTATCTATTTATTATCAGTCATATTGAAGAAATAACAAATATGGAAAAAGAAAATTTAATATTAGAATACAAAAACTTAAAAGATAAATTAGGTCATTCTCCTTCATTTAAAGAATTTTCCGATAATACAGGTATTCGTATAAGGAAATTGAATAATGTTTTTGGAAGTAGTTCTTATTCAAAACTTGTAATGGAATGTGGAGATGAACCTAGAAAATTTTTTATTGAGAAATCTTCTTTTGAACAAATATTAGTTCAGTATGGAGAATTATCAAGAAGTTTAAAAAAGTTACCAACACAAGGAGATTGGGCATTTGCAAAAATAAGCCCTACAGTATCTGCAATAGAACAAACTCATAAAATAAGATGGGGTAAACTACCTCAAAAATTTCTAGAATTTGCATCTGAAAAGGAAGAATGGAAGGACATTATAACTCTTATACCAAATCGCTTTGAGGATAAACCAGATAGTAAAATAAATGAAGAAATTAAAATTGAAAATATTGAACCAGAATTATTAAAATTTATTCCTCCTGTAGTTCAAAATTTAATTGAGTTATCTGTAAATGAATCAATGTCATTAGATTTTGAAAAAAAAGTAAATTTAATATTTCAAATGCTTGGCTTTGAAGTATCAGAATATGGTCAAGGTACAGGGAGAAAACCTGATGGCATAGCAAAAGAAAATCAAAACAGATATGCAATACTTATTGATGCAAAATCCAGAAAAGAATCATATAAAATGGGAACTGAAGACAGAAAATTTATTGAATACATAAAAACTTTTTCTGATTATCTGATAAAAAGTGGTTTTTCAAAGAAATATTTTCTTATTGTGTCAAGCAAATTTGCTTCATTACCATAAAAAGCTATTCAAAATATTAAGCTTGAAACACAAGTTCCCATTTCCTTTATAACTTCAAAATTACTTCTTAAATTATTAGCAAGTAAAATTAAAGAGCCAAGATTATTTGATTTAAATAAATTTCAAAAATTATTAATCGAAGATGGTGAAATTTCAGATAATAAAATTGATAAATTTTTAAAAGGAAAATAATATGAGAGATAATTCTCCTTAATTAATTTACTCACCAAGTTATTGAAAAGGGCTTATAATAATAGTTAGTTGTATTCTAAAGGTTGATAAAATGACTAAAAAAGAATTATTAATAAATGAGATTGACCATATTCCTGAAAATTTAATTGACGAAGTTATAGATTTTGTTCAATTTTTAAAAACAAAAAAAATAAAGGAAAACCTTGAAATAACAATATCAAGCGAATCATCCTTAAACAAAGATTGGCTTAGTGAAGAGGAAAATCAAGCATGGCAAAGTTTGTAAAAGGGGATATAGTAGTTCTTCCATTTCCTTTTTCTGATTTGTCTAATTCTAAAAGAAGACCTGCATTAGTAATTACAGAATTAACTGGAGATGATGTGATTCTTTGTCAGATTACCAGCAGAAATATTAATGACAAATATTCAATAGAATTAAATAATAGTGATTTTGAAACTGGGAATCTTAATCAGGACAGCAATATCCGACCAAATAGAATATTTACGGCTGATTCACATATTATTCTTTATAAAGTTGGTAATTTAAAAACTAGTAAAACTGCTGAAGTTATTAATAGAATTATTGAACTTATAAAATAAACATACTTCGGCTAATCGAGTAGATGGCTGGTGAGATAATTCCCACCAGTGCACCTCTCACACCACC
>CAYRDV010000267.1:0-8768 GCA_964422885.1 uncultured Candidatus Sericytochromatia bacterium | reverse complement strand
TATAAAAATTTAATTCTTCCAGAATATTTAGCTTGGTATCTAAATCAAAAACCGGCGCAGGAATTTTTTAGGCAAAATTCTGCTGGAACAAGTGTACCAATGATTAGTAAAAAAGTATTGGAAATGGTAGAAGTTGTTATCCCTCCAATGGAAATACAGCAAAAAATTATTAATATTTATAATCTTAGCCTTAAGGAACAACGAATTTTTAAGCAATTACAGGAAAAAAAGAAATTGCTTATTGAAACAATATTATTGAAAAAAGTAATCGAATAAAAGGAGAATATATGAATCAGCAGGAACAGATAACACAGGAAAAAATTAATTCGGTAGCATGGAGGGCTTGTGATACCTTCCGGGGTGTTGTTGACCCATCAGAATACAAAAACTATATTCTTGTTTTTCTTTTCATAAAATTTTTAAGTGATGTCTGGAAAGATAAATACGAACAACTTGATAAAGAGTTTAATGGTGATAAAGAAAGAATAAATCGCCGTCTGAGCAGAGAACGTTTTATTTTGCCTGAAAAATGTAATTTTGACTATATCTACAATATGCGTAATGAAGCAAATATTGGCGAAATAATAAATGAAGCCTTAGAAGGAATTGAAGAGGCCAACAAAGGGAAGTTAGAAGGTGTTTTCCGTAATATTGATTTTAATTCAGAATCAAGCCTGGGTCAGACAAAAGATAGGAATAAACGCCTAAAACATCTGATTGAAGATTTTTCTGATTCTGCTATGGATCTCCGGCCATCCCGAATCGGCAGTCAGGATGTTATCGGCAATACCTATGAATATCTTATTTCAAGGTTTGCCAGTGATTCAGGAAAAAAAGGGGGCGAGTTTTATACTCCTGCTGAGGTTGCTATTTTATTATCAAAACTAATTCAGCCAAAAAAAGGAGATCGTATCTGTGATCCTGCTGTTGGTTCAGGTTCATTATTAATTCGTGTTGCTAATGAAGTCAGAGATAAGGACTATTCATTATATGGTCAGGAAAGTAATGGCAGTACCTGGGCACTTTGTAAGATGAATATGTTTCTGCATGATAAAGATACAGCACGTATAGAATGGGGTGATACTCTTGGAAATCCAAAGCTTATTGAAAATGATAGTTTAATGAAATTTGATGTTGTTGTGGCAAACCCACCGTTTTCCCTGGACAAATGGGGTGCTGATACTGCTTCTCATGATATTTATAACCGGTTTCACAGGGGGACACCCCCAAAAAGTAAGGGTGATTTTGCCTTTATATCTCATATGGTTGAAGCAACAGTTCCAGATAGCGGAAAAGTTGGGGTAATCGTTCCTCATGGTGTGCTTTTCCGGGGAAGTTCAGAAGGTAAAATCAGACAAAAATTAATTGAAGAAAACCTACTTGATGCTGTAATAGGTTTACCTCAGAACTTATTCTTTGGAACTGGAATTCCTGCTGCAATTCTTATTTTTAAACATGGCAGAAAGACTAAAGATGTTTTATTTATTGATGCCAGTAAAGAGTTTGAAAGCGGTAAAAATCAGAATAAACTCAGAAGTACAGATATAGAAAAAATTTATAATACTTATGTTTCATATCAAAGTACTGATAAATACTCTTACTTAGCTCCCTTTGAAGAAATTGAGGGTAATGATTTTAATTTGAATATTCCTCTTTATGTTAAAACCTTTGAGGAAGAGGAAGAAATAAATATTCCAGAACTTCAGAAAGAAATTGACATCCTTGAAAATGAATTAGTAGAAGTAAGAAAGCAAATGGCAGGTTATCTGGCAGAGCTTGGCTTAGTTTAATACCATTTCGTTGGAATCAACGATATGGTCAAAAGATAATTGGTTAAAAGATTTAAACCATTTCATGCCTTTACATGAAATGGTAAGAGGAAAATATGAAATACAATCCAGAAATTTATCATCGAAAATCAATAAGGTTAAAAGGATATGATTATTCTTCAAATGGAGCTTATTTTATAACCATTTGTGTAAAAGATAGAGTAAGTATTTTTGGTGAAATAGTTAATGGTAAAATGAATTTAAATGGTTATGGAAAAATAGTTTTAGAAGAGTGGCTAAAAACGGAAGAAATAAGAGAAAATGTAATAATGGACGAATTTATTATAATGCCTAATCATTTTCATGGAATAATTTTCATTGAAGATTCTGGTCGGGGCGATCCCGTTGGGTCGCCCATATTCTCGGATAATGAGAAGAGGGCTAGTCACCGACTAGCCCCAACTGAATCTAAAACGCTAAAGCCAAATTCTTTGGGAGCAATTTTAGGTCAATTTAAATCTATATCAACAAAAAAGATAAATAAATTGAATCAAATTTATTTCCAATGGCAACGAAATTATTATGAACATATAATCAGAAATGAAAAAGCTTTAAATAATATTAGAAAATATATAATTGAAAATCCATTAAAATGGCAATTAGATAGGGAAAACCCTTCAGGTCATTACGATAAATATCAATTTAAAAATATTCAAGATATAAATAATTTTCAAATAAATGAGAATAAATAAAAAAATTAATTTGTTGGGGCGATCCCGTTGGGTCGCCCATTTACAGATAATGAAAAATAGCGAAGAGGGAGGGCTAGTCACCGACTAGCCCTGACAGGAATATAAAATAATTGATTTAAAAATAATATTAATGGAAAAAATAATGAAAAATATAGAAAAAATAGGATATAAGCAGACGGAATTGGGACTAATACCGGAAGATTGGGAAATAACTGAATTTATTAAATTTTCATCCTCAGAAAAAAATTCATTTGTAAATGGACCTTTTGGTAGCGATTTACTTTCTAGCGAATTAATCTCTGAAGGAATTCCAGTAGTATATATTCGTGATATTAATAATGGGCGTTATAAAAGAAAATCAACAGTATGTGTTTCTGTAGAAAAGTCAAAAAAATTATCTTCTTGTAAAACCGATTTTGGAGATATTATTATAACAAAGGTAGGTGATCCTCCTTGTGAAGCTGCAATTTATAATGTAAATCAAAATGCTGTAATTACTCAAGATGTTATCAGAATAAAACCAGCTAAAAATATAAATCCAGTCTTTCTGTGTTCTCTTATTAATTCAGACATTGGAAAAAAACAAATTGAAAAAATTATTATTGAGGGTACTAGAAGAAGAGTTTCCTTAACTGAATTAAAAAAGATAAAACTTATTAAACCACCTTTGTTAGAGCAACAAAAAATAGCCCAAATCTTATCTATCTGGGATAATTCGATTGAAAAAACGGAAAAATTAATTAAAACCAAAACAAAATTTAAAAAATCATTAATGCAACAGTTACTTACTGGAAAGAAACGATTTAAGGAGTTTATTAAAAGTGATAAATATGTTCAGACTGAAATTGGTTTATTACCTGAAGATTGGAAAATTGTTAAATTAGGAGATATTTTTGAACGAATAACAAGAAAAAATGTTGAATTAAATCAAAATTCTCTTACAATATCAGCCCAATATGGATTAATAAATCAATTAGATTTTTTTAATAAATCAGTCTCAGCTAATGATTTATCTGGATATTATTTACTTGAAAAGGGTGATTTTGCTTATAACAAGAGTTATAGCAATGGATATCCTATGGGAGTAATTAGAAGGCTTGAAAAATATGACAAAGGTGTAGTTTCTACATTGTATATATGTTTTAAATTAAAATGCACAAAGTCAATCCCGGAATATTATCTGGATTATTTTGAAAGTGGATACTTTAACAATGAAATAGTATCCATAGCTAAAGAAGGTGGAAGAGCACATGGATTATTGAACGTAGGTGTTAATGAGTTTTTTAACTTATTATTACCCAAACCTTCTTTTGAAGAACAACAAAAAATTGCTTCTGTTTTAAATACTGCGGAAAAAGAACTTAATATACTTAAGAAAAATCTTGAAAATCTAAGGCAACAAAAAAAAGGATTAATGCAAAAGCTTTTAACCGGGCAAATCAGAGTTAAAATTGATAATGATAACCTTTAAAGGAGGAAAAACCTATGGACTGGAAAAAATATATTCATTCAGATAAAAATATATTGCTTGGTAAGCCTACAGTAATAAATACCAGATTGTCAGTGGATTTTATACTTGGCTTATTTGCAAATGGCTGGACTGAAAAGCAGATTTTAGAAAATTATCCGTCTCTAACAAAAGAATCAATTCAAGCTGTTTTTGCTTTTACTGCGGAATGTATGCAAGATGAATCTTTATACCTTTTGGAGACATAATGAAATTTTTAGCAAATGAAAATTTTCCTCTTACAAGTGTAAAAGAATTAAGAAATAAAGGCTATAACACAACTTCAATTTGTGAATCTAAAGAAACCAGAGGAATAAAAGATAATGAAGTTTTATTTATGGCAAATCATGAAGAAAGAATAATATTAACCTTTGATCGTGATTATGGAGAACTAATTTACCGTTTAAAAATGATTGCCCCTTATGGTGTTGTTTACTTTAGATTTCAGCCTTTGTCTCCATTAGAACCTTATGATTTTCTTATTAAAATAATAGAAACAAATAAAATAAAACTTGAGCAAATGTTTACAATTGTTGAAAGAGATAAAATACGACAAAGACATTTACCATAGACAAAACTCTCACCAGTGGTGAGGGAATTAAAAAATAAAGGAAAAATTATGCTACCATCTTTCCAAGAAGATCAAATATCTCAAATACCAGCCTTACAACTATTACATAATCTTGGATATATCTATCTTACCCCTTCTGAAGCTTTACAAGCCCGGAATAATAAACGTAGTAATGTAATTCTTGAAAGTATCCTTGAATCACAGCTTAAGGAAATTAATAAAATTAACTTTAAGGGAAAACAGCATAAATTCTCTGATACTAATATAAAAAATGCTGTTCAGGCTTTAAAAGATGTTCCCTATGATGGTCTTATCCGTACCAGTCAACAAATCTATGATTTAATCTGTTTGGGAAAAAGCTTTGAACAGAATATCGAAGGAGATATAAAAAGCTTTAATTTAAATTATATTGACTGGAAGAATCCCGAAAATAATGTTTTTCATGTAGCTGAAGAATTTGAAGTTGAGAGAACCGGAAGTAATGAAACCTGCCGTCCTGATATTATTCTTTTTGTTAATGGTATCCCTTTTGTCGTTATCGAATGTAAGCGTCCGGATTTAAAAGAGCCTATCGAGCAGGCAATATCGCAAAATATCAGAAACCAAACTGAAGATCATATTCCCAAGCTGTTTTTATATACTGGATTAATTATGGCTATCAGTACTAATTCTGCTATGTACGCCACTACAGGAACAAGTAAGGAGTTTTGGGCCAGATGGGAAGAAAGAGAAGATAATATTCAAAATAATGGTAGGGGTTTGATTAATCAAACCCCTACAATAAACGAGTTAATTAATAAACCTCTCCCGAATTCAGCTAAAGATAAAATGTTTTCTGACCGTTATAGTTATAGCCGTTATTATTTTGATACTTTAGAAGCCCAGGGAAACAGATTACCAACCGAACAGGACAAAGTAATTTATTCACTTTGCAGACCTGAAAGGTTACTGGAACTGGTTTATCAGTATATTGTCTTTGATGGTGTTGAAAAGAAAATTTGCCGGTATCAACAATATTTTGCAGTAAAAAATACTCTTAACAGAATAAAAACCTTTGATAATGATGGTGCAAGAAATGGTGGTGTAATATGGCATACTCAGGGAAGCGGTAAGTCTTTAACAATGGTAATGATGGGGAAAGCTATAGCATTGGAACCAAGTATTATTAATCCAAGAATTGTTATTGTTACTGACAGAGTTGATCTTGATGAACAAATTAATACAACTTTTCATCAATGCGGTAAAGAACCTGTTAAGGCTCAGACAGGTAATCATTTGATTGAATTGGTAGAAAGTAACAAAGAAGAGGTTATAACTACGATTATTGATAAGTTTGAAGCTGCTGTAAAAAAGAAAGAATTTAAGAATGAATCAAATAATATTTTTGTTCTGGTTGATGAATCACACCGCAGTCAATATGGCAGTGCTCATGTAAAGATGAGAAATGTTTTCCCCAATGCCTGTTATATAGGTTTTACAGGTACACCTTTAATGAAAAAGGAAAAGAACACTGCTCACCGCTTTGGCGGTATTATTGATAAATATACTATCGACCAGGCAGTAAAAGATCAGGCCGTTGTCCCCCTTTTATACGAAGGCCGTCATATCCTTCAGGATGTAAACCAAAAACCAATTGATAAATTTTTTGATAAGGTTTCAGAGCCTTTAAATGAATACCAGGTCGCAGATTTAAAACGAAAATTTACTTCTGGCAATCAATTAAATGAGGCTGAACAAAAAATTAAAATGGCAGCCCTGGATATTAGCGAACATTTTAAAAGAAATTGGCAGGGAACCGGGTTTAAAGGACAACTTACAGCACCTTCCAAAATAGCAGCATTAAAATATAAAAAATATCTGGATGAATTTGCTGATGTTAACTCTGAGGTATTAATTTCCGGGCCGGATACCAGAGAAGGCTATGAAGATATTTATGATGAAGCTTCAGATGAAGTATTAATTTTCTGGAAAAAGATGATGGCTAAATATGGTAAAGAAAAAGAATATAATAAGCAAATCATAAATTCCTTTAAAAATGGTGAAGAACCAGAAATTATCATTGTTGTGGATAAATTATTAACAGGTTTTGATGCTCCCCGAAATGTAGTTTTATATATCACAAGAAGCTTAAAGGAACATACGCTCTTACAAGCTATTGCCAGGGTAAATCGCCTTTTTGAAGGTAAAGAATATGGATATATTATTGATTATTACGGCATTCTTGGACATCTTGACCAGGCACTTACAACTTATAGTTCATTATCAGGATTTGATGAGGAAGATATTGGCGGAACCCTTACTAATGTTTTGGAAGAAGTAAAAAAATTACCTCAAAGGTATTCTGAATTATGGGAAATTTTTAAAGATATTTCCAATAAAATGGATGAAGAAGCTTATGAACAGTTACTTGGTGATGAACTTCTCAGACCTAAATTTTATGATAAATTATCACTTTTTGCCCGCACATTAGGAGTTGCCCTTTCGACATTTGAGTTTAGTGAGCAAACCCCAAAAGAAAAGATCGAGAAATATAAGGCAGACCTGAAATTTTTTTTAAAGCTGAGAGTATCAATAAAGAAACGGTATTCAGAAGAAATTGATTATAAGGAATATGAGAAAAAAATTCAAAAGTTGCTTGATACTTATGTAACTTCAGATGAGGTAATTCAGATTACAGAACAGGTTAATATTTTTGATCAGGATAAATTCAAAGAAGAGGTGGCAAAATTAACTACAACGGCATCAAAAGCTGATACTATCGCTACACGTACTTCCAGAACAATATCGGAAAGAATGAATGAAGATCCTGTTTTTTATACAAAGTTTTCCAGGTTACTTGAACAAGCTATTGAAGATTTCAGAAATAAACGTATTTCTGATGCTGAATGTCTTAGCAGGGTTACTAATATTATGAATTCAGTTTTGAACCGGACTGGAGATAATATACCGGAAAAGATACGTGAACATGATATAGCAAAAGCTTTTTATGGGGTTACTTTGGAAGCTTTTAACAAATTTGAAGGTAAAGAATTTGATTCCAGGGATATATCCGCAGATGCAGGACTCCGAATAGATAAAATTATTCAAAATAATATAGTCGTTGACTGGACTTCGCTATCTAAAATTGAAGATATTCAGAACCATATGCGAAATGAAATGGAAGAATATCTGTTTAGCGTTAAAGGAAAATATAATCTTAAGGATTTAAGTTATGACGATATTGATCTGATAATGGAACGTTCTCTTGGTATTGCTAAGAGCAGGTATTACAAATGATGGCAGAAAATCATAGTATTACTTTTGGCAGTGAAGAAATTAATTTTACTGTTGAATATTCCAGCCGGAAAACTTTAGATATAAGCGTACATCCTGATTTATCAGTAGAGGTAAAAGCCCCACTAAATATAAAGCCGGAAATTGTTCAACAGAAAGTAAAAAAACGGGCATATTGGATTATAAAGCAAAAGCTGGAATTGTCGGCTTTTTTGCCAAGCCTTCCAGAAATGCAATATATAAGTGGAGAATCCCATTGGTATCTTGGTCGGCAGTACCGTCTTAAGGTAATTGAAGGTAATGTGAGCCAGGTTAAACTCAAATGCGGATATATATTTGTTGAAACAACTGATAAAAATAATAAGGAAAAAATAAAGGCTTTACTTGATATCTGGTATCGAAAACACGCTGTTGTTAAGTTTAAAGAAAAGCTAAAGCTCTGCTATGAAATTCTTAGAAAGTATGAGATTGTTTTACCAGAGCTAAAAATACAGAAAATGCAAAAAAGATGGGGAAGTTGCACAAAATCGGGGAAAATTTTGCTAAATATTGAGCTGATAAAAGCTCCTCCGATGGAAGAAATAATTACTGAAGAAGAATTGAGGGAACTCTTGCAGACGAACGAGCATCCTACTGCTTACGACGGATTTGAGCCCAGCGGGATTTCACATTTAGGCAGTGGAATAATGCGGCCGATAAAGCTTCAGGATTTTCTTGACGCAGGGATAAAATTCAAACTTTTCATCGCCGACTGGCATGCATGGATAAACAACAAGATGGGAGGAGACTTGAAAAAAATTCAGCAAGTCGGAGAATATCTCGTGGAAGTTTGGCGCGCGGCAGGAGTTGACACAAAAAAGGTGGAAGTTGTGTGGGCAAGCGAGCTCGTGAAAGAT
>CAYRDV010000266.1:0-8791 GCA_964422885.1 uncultured Candidatus Sericytochromatia bacterium | reverse complement strand
AAACATTATTCTTAAAAGTCAAATTAAACAAATTGTATAAAAAGAAATTTTTAACCGCCTAATGACCCACAAATTTACTTTCTTTTTCTTAATAAACTTATAAGATAATTGATTGGAAAACTTTCATAAATAAAATAAAATAAGAACGCAAATAATACAGGTGAAAAACCCATAATTACTTCAAAAGAAACACCAATATCCCTAAGAATATAATCAAGACCAAACCCAGTTAAATAAAAAAGAAATATAATTATGCCTGGCAAAATCCAGAGTATAAATTCAAAATCTTTTAGATGCAAAAGCTTGTTATTTTCTTTTTCCATTATTAATTATCTTAAACTCAATATTTTAAATTTATAGATGTTAGGTATAAAAGTGCCCATCCAAGGAATAAATTTGTAGAAAGCATTTTTACATATAATTTATGAAGTCTGTCAAATTTTTTTCTTTCAGGCATATCTTTTGTTGTTTCATCAAAATTAATTATTTTTTCTTTTAACTTTTCACTTTCTGTAGTTACATAAGTGCTATAAGTAACAGTAGAAATTGCCATAACAACAAAAACAGCAAATCTTACAAATAAAATGTCAGTTCTAAAATTAACCTGACTATAATCAATCAAAAAAGTAATAAAAAGTAATTTTATACAGATAAGTTCTATTTTATTTAATTTTTTTAGGATGATGCCATTTAATTTTCCTGCTTCTGAACGTGATGATAGATTCTTAAATAATGTTCCTGCTACCCCAAAACTAAAAAATATTATTGAGCCTAACCAGACACCTATTGCCAGTAAGTGTATAAAGTTACTTATTTTTATTAAATGTTCCAAAACTTTTATTTTCAACCCTTTTTAAAAAAATCCATCCCCATCCCTTCCTTTGGTAAAGGAAGGGGGTAAAATATTGACCAAATTAGGGAAAATTCAAACAATTGGTAATGAGTTCTTTTACTTAAACATTATATATTCATTATTATCATTAGTTTGAACATTCCCGGCTTATTACAAACCGATTATTTATACCGATTTACCCCTATGGTCAAAAAGTTAGTCTACATCAATTTTAAACTCTATAATACATAGTAAATCCTGTTTATCCTTTAATCCTAAGAATCTTGTTCAAAGAGGGGCGAGTTAAACATCTTACTCCAACAACAATAATTTTGGATTTTGTAGTAACTCAATCACCCTGTTAAGAAATAATGCTCCTATTGCCCCGTCAACAACCCGGTGATCACAGCACATAGAAAGATACATCATTGAGCGTATAACAATCTGTCCATCTGAAACAACAGGTTTTTCGACAATTTTATTTACTGCAAGAATAGCAACTTCAGGATAATTTATAATAGGAGCAGAAAATAAACCACCTATTGAGCCAATATTGGTAATTGTAAAAGTCCCTCCTTTTAAACTATCCAATTCAATTTTCCCTTCCCTGGTTTGATTAGCAAGCAGTTCTAACTCTCCGGCAGTTTCAAAAATACTTTTTTTATCTGCATTTTTCAGGACAGGAACAATTAAACCTTGTGGAGTAGCTACTGCAACACCAATATTGTAGTATTTTTTTAGTATCAGTTCACTTTTTTCTTCATCAAGCATTGAATTTAAAGTAGGAAACTCTTTAAGGGCAAATATCACTGATTTAACAATAAAAGGTAAATAAGTGAGCTTTATCCCCTTTTTTTCTGCCTGTATTTTTGCATCTTTTCTAAAGTTTACCAACTCGGTCATATCGACCTCATCAGCAATCATAAAATGAGGAGCATGTTGCTTGGACCTTAACAGATTTTCTGAAATCTTTTTTCTTAAACCTCTGAAAGGAATTCTTTCTTCATTTCCTTTATTCGGTTCGGTATAAGTATGAGACTTTACCTTACCAGCAGGAATAAGGCCTTTTGATTCAGTATTTGTTTTTATTGGTCTTTCTCTCGGTATTTCTCCTGCATTATAT
The DNA here is from genome assembly GCA_964422885.1 of uncultured Candidatus Sericytochromatia bacterium. Classification (GTDB taxonomy): domain Bacteria; phylum Cyanobacteriota; class Sericytochromatia; order UBA7694; family JACMQJ01; genus CAYRDV01. The sequence continues at coordinate 6,836 of CAYRDV010000266.1, read as the reverse complement.
TTCAGATGATTGGAAATATCTTCTCTTGTTATCCGACCAGCAGGCCCGGTACCCATAACCTTTGTAATATCAACATTATAATCTCGGGCAAATTTTCTGGTAGCTGGAGTTGCCAGAATCTGCCTTCTGATTTTTTCATTTTCATTATTCAGAATTACAAAATTTATATCATTATTTTCAGCGTTTGTAACCATTTCCGGCCTTTTGGCGATAATTTCTTCTGGTTTTGCAGAATCACTTTCTTCTTCAATTACTACTACCACTGATTCTACAGGAATTACCTGACCTTCTGCTGCCAGAATTTTTTTTATTATTCCTGCTCTGGGACTAGGAATCTCAACAGTTGCTTTATCTGTCATAACTTCAAATAAAGGCTGATCTTCAATTACTCTGTCACCTTCTTTTACCAGCCACTTTAAGATTTCTCCTTCTGCAATTCCCTCTCCGATATCCGGTAGTTTGAAATCCATTATCTGCCTCCTTAAAAATTTACTACTTTTTCTATTGCTTCTAAAACACGTCTGGAATCTGGTAAATACACATGTTCAAGTGTATATGGGAAAGGCGTGTCTAAACCTGCTACACGTAATATTGGTCCTTCAAGGTATTCAATTGCTTTTTCAGCTATCAGTGCCGAAATTTCTGCACCATAACCACAGGTTTTGGGAGCTTCATATACTACAACTGCCCGGCCAGTTTTTTTAACTGAATTTATAACTGTCTCAATATCCAAGGGTACCAAGGTTCTAATGTCAACTACCTCAACGCTGATGCCTCTTTGTTTAGCAATTTCTGCTGCTTCCAGAGAGACCTGAGCCATTGCTCCGTAGCAGAAAACGGAAATATCAGTTCCTTCTCTGGCAATTTTTGCTTTTCCCAGGGGAATTGTATATTCATCCTCAGGCACTTCTCCTTTTAAAGCCCGGTACAATTTTTTCGGTTCAAGGAATAAAACCGGATCTTCATCTCTTATTGCTGAAATAAGAAGGCCTTTTGCATCATATGGAGTAGAAGGGATAACCACTTTTATACCAGGCGTATGAGCAAAATATGCTTCAGCACTTTGAGAATGATATAAACCACCTCTTATTCCTCCTCCATATGGTGCTCTGATAACAAGAGGAACAGTATACTGACCTGCTGTACGATACCTCATTTTAGACATTTCACTGACTATTTGATCAAAAGCCGGATAGATAAAATCCATAAACTGTATTTCCGGTACAGGACGTAAACCATACATTGCCATCCCTATTGCCATTCCAATGATTCCTGATTCAGCAAGTGGGGTATCTATTGTTCGTTCAGGGCCAAACTCCTGGTATAAACCTTCTGTTGTCCTGAAAACACCACCATTTAAACCAACATCTTCACCCATGACAATTACTCTGTCATCTTTTCTCATTTCTTGCCTCAGAGCTTGATTCACAGCCTGAAGTAACGTTAAAACTGCCATATTTTTTCCTGCCTTTCTATAATGGGAATGCCTGACTGCTATCAGCGGATTCTCCTAACCTTCGCTGCTCATCAATAAGATCGTTCATTTGTTCCTGGAGACTTTGTGGCATATGCTTATAAACATCAGTAAATAATGTTTCAAGAGAAGGAGTACTAAATTTTTCAGCTTCTTTTATAGCACTACTGAATTCTTTTTCAGCTTCTTCACGCACTTCAGTTGCATCTGCGTCTGTCAAAATGCCTTCTTTTTTCAGATATGTTTCAAAACGAATAATCGGGTCACGTTTCTGCCATGAGTCTAGTTCATCGTTTGGCCTATATCTTTTATCATCATCCGAAGATGAATGAGGCCCAAGTCTGTATGTAAAGGATTCAATAAGGGTAGGACCACCTCCATTCAGGGCCTTTTCCCTGGCATTTCTGGTAACTTTATACATAGCCAAAACATCATTTCCATCAACCTTAATCCCTTCCATTCCATATGCAGTAGCTTTAATTGCAATACTTTCAGAGGCTGTTTGTTTAGAAATAGGGACAGAAATTGCCCACTGATTATTCTGGCAAATAAATACTGTAGGAGTTTTAAAAACAGAAGCAAAATTCATTGCTACATGAAAATCTCCTTCCGAAGTAGAACCATCACCAAAATATGTTACAGTGATAATTTTATCTTTTTTGTACCTGGCTGCAAAAGCAGCTCCAACGGCATGTGGTATCTGTGTGGCAAGAGGGCTTGAGATACTTCCGTTATTTCCATGCCGGTATGAGTAATGGCACGGCATTTGTCTGCCATGACAAATATCCGATTCATTACCAATCATCTGGCAAATGATTTGTTCAAGGGGAATGCCCCTTAATAATAAAATTCCCGGTTCTCTATATGCAGGGAAAACCCAGTCATCTGCTTCTAACGCATAAGCACTACCTATATGAGATGCTTCCTGTCCCTTACAACCGATATAAAAGCCAATTCTTCCCTGTCTTTGCAGCTTTGTTGACCTTTCATCATATACTCTGGTCAAAACCATCAGTTTATGTATTTTTTTTAAATCCTTTTCTGTAAGATCTGACTGATAATTTTCAGGAACTTTACCATCTTCCTTTAAAATCTGAATAATCTCAGTAGTCATATTTTCTCCTAAATCTTTCCATAGCATATCTATCAAATAGCAATTATATTCTATATTGCCTGAGCAAAACTGCCTAGATCTGCAAAGCTAACAAAAGAAAATTTGGTCAATTCACACTAGTTCGTTGAGCGGAAGTATCTGAGCGGAAAGGGAGGCTGGGGGAGAATTATTAAAAAAGTATGGGAATGAAGATTACTTAAAAAAATCGTATAATGTCATTTTAAAAGTATTTTTAATAGAGTAATTGTAATGACTTATTTCAGGAAAATTTAAGAAAACGGATTTTTATATATGGGCAAACTTTTATCAAATTTTGGTAAATTTATTTACAATTTTAAAAATTTACTAATCTTATTTTGGATTTTATCAATTTTTACCAGTATTATAATAATAACCACAAATAAGACCGAAAATACAGAAACCGAGTTGACTGGTGCAGAAGGTACAGATGCTTACAATGTATTGGAAATTTTAAAGGATGAATTTCATATCCGCCAGGGTGGTTCAGGAGCAGTCGTTATTAACGGGAGAGACAAAGACGGAAGCTTGAAAAAAGCCTTGCTTGAACATTACCCGCAAATAGACCAGATTATTGACGTTAAAGGTAATAAGCCTCACAAAAACCAGCTTTATTTTATTCAGTTTAAAACTGATGTACCTTTGGTCGATACAGAATCAAAAGTTGATGATATCAGGGCGTTTATAGATATCTGGGAAGGAACCCATAAAATAAAAACATATTTTACCGGCAATGTTGCTTTCTTTAGTGATATTAAAGTTGCTGGTAAAAAAGAGTCTGCAAAAAATGAAAAAATTACCCTCATTCTTGCCTTTATTGTCTTAATTTTTAATTATGGTAGTTTATTATCTGCTTTTTTGCCCTTGATTATGGGAGCAACAACCTTAATCTATATCAATGCTCTGGTAAAAATTCTCGGTTTGCAGTTTAATCCTATATCGATGATTTTAAATAGTCTGGTTGGCCTGGCATTGGCTATCGATTATTCATTATTTATCGTCAGTCGTTTTAAAGAAGAGGTTGAGCTGGATATTGATGAAAAACAAGCTATCGAAAAAACACTCAAATATTCTGGGAAAACAATTTTATTCTCAGCTTTGATCATGCTTTGCAGTGTCAGTGTACTGATGATTCCAAATGTCTCTTCGAGCAGGACAGTTGTTGTTAATATTATAATGGTCATCCTCATTTCAACAATTAATGCTTTGATTTTTTTACCCGCATTGCTTACTTATAGCAAAAATGTGCTTGATAAGCCTAAGTTTTTAACTGATTATATAAAAAAGCTGGATAAATATGCCTTCTGGAAAAAATTTGCTGAGCATATTGTCAGACATCCCCAAAAATATTTCATAATGTCAATATTAACCTTACTTCTTTTATCACTGCCTATTTTTACAATGAAGTTGTGGGAACCTGGCCAAAGTATGGCTCCAAAACAGTCTGAGTCACGACAGGGGTATGATGAACTGGAAAAAGACGGTTGGGGTGGAGAGCTGATCGCTATTACAATTATTGTCAAAACGGGTCAGGATTCCGTATTTAGTAAAGATGGTCTGACTTATATCAATAATCTTACCCAAACCTTGCAAAAACATCCAAATGTTGGTTCTGTTCAAAGTATTACTTCATGGAATCAAAGTTTTAAGGTACAGGATTATTTAAATTTTTATAGTTCAACTTATAGTTTTGGTCTTTTGACCGGAAATAATCCATTCTCTTCTCTGGTTAATCCTGCCAATAATATTACAATAATAAATGTTTTTCCAAATAAATTAATGGATGTTAATAAGGTATATGAAATAATTGATTTTTCAAAGAAATATGCTTTAGAAAATAACAAATATCAGACACTGGTAGGTGGCATGATGGCCAGAGCAAGAGATTTTACGTTTGAGTTATATCGTTATCTTCCACAGATGCTAATGATTGTATTCACGGGTATATTTATTATCCTTTTCTTTTATATGAAAGCTGTTGTATTACCTATAAAAGCGGCCATAATGAATTTTTTACCAATAATAAGCTCTTTTGGTATTTTGACTTTAATATTCCAATATGGTTATTTTACTGAAATTTTCAAAGCACATCATGATGGGGCAATAATTAATACAGTTCCACTAACTCTTTTTTGTATTATTTTCGGCTTAAGTATGGATTATGAGGTATTGATTCTTAGCAGGATTACTGAAGTATATGAAAATACAGGTGATGTAAAAGAAGCTATTACCGAAGGACTTGCCCGTAGCAGTTCGGTTATTACCGGGGCAGCCTTAATACTACTGGGGGTATTTATACCAGGAATGTTTCTTTCATCACCCGTGGCCAAAGAAATTTGTATTGGTGTAACTTTTGCAATTTTAATAGATGCAACTATTGTAAGGCTATTCCTTGTGCCAAGTTTTATGGTTCTGATGGGTAAATGGAACTGGTGGAATCCGTTTAAAAAATAATAGCTTTATTATTTCAAAATTGTTCAACACTACGATATAATTCAATTTACTCTATATTTTTGATTGTTTGATTAAAAAGATAAAAGGAAAGTTTATGTTGGAAGTTATTAGTAATGCAGAAAAGTGGAAAGAAACTTTTGAAGAATCTTCTCCCAAAAAGCAGTTTGAAATTATTCAGGAAACATTACAACAAGAACTTTCTGGCAGTTTTATTGAACAAACTGGTCTAAGTACCTACATTTTGGAAGTAAGAGATTATCTTTTTGCCAATAATTTATTTAAAGATATTTTTAGTTTAATTCTATTACTAAAAGAAAAACATCAAAAAATATTTGATGAAATTTTCATGTATTTTGAAAATATTGCCATTCAATATTATTTATTTAATGATGAAATCGAAAATGTTGCATCCTCATTAAAAAGTTTTACTATATCTCCAGAAAAAAGTATTGATGAAATTCTGATTATTATAAATGATTTAGTCTTGAACGGTTTTGATGACTTAGCTATTGGTTTAATTAACAGTACATTCGATAAAATCAAAAATTCTCAGGAAAAAATTGGTTCAGCCGAATATGAATTTGGAAATATTATCTTTAATAAAATAATAAATAACCATTATAAAAAGCTAAAAGAAGGCCAGGACTCTAACCTCAAAGATTTTATACCTGAATTTAATAAAATCGGCTTTGAAGGTGGGGAATTTATGGTTAATGAAATTAATTCCTGCCTGAAAGATGAAAATATCTTGCCTGATTTACTGGAAAAAGAATTTAAACATGACCGGGAAACCCAGCTAAGAAAACTATCCTGGCAGTTTTTTAAATACATGTTTGATAATAAAAATGTCAATTTTTCCTGTAGTCATTTGATCTGGTATGGTTTTCTAAAATTTCTCAGTGACTTCAAAAAGAAGCCAAACCCACCGGAAAAGTTTTTTAAGTTTAAGCTTGAACGTCTGGATTCTTTCATTGCTGAATTATTAGGCGGATTTTTCTCATTACAGCAAAATATAGGTTTAGCTATCCTTTGGGGAATTCCCTATATTTATGATTTTCTGTATTTAAACAAAATTATCAGTAAGGAATTATATAACCGGATACAGGCAAATGTTTCCCTGCTTAAAGAGGATGTAATCAATGCCATGATTGATGATTTATGGGTTTATGAATTTGTCCACCGCTGGGAAAAGCCTGACTGTATTTCTGCCGAAGAATTTAAGGATGAATGTGAAGAATTTATCAGTTCTTTTATTGAAAAACCATTAAGTGATGAAATAGAAAAAGATAATATCATGGAATTATTTGATGAAGAACCTCATGAGAACTGTGGGGCTAAATTATTTCTGGATGCAGGCCTAAACGATTTGGAAAATACAAAGGTTGATAAAGAAGAATCTTAAAACTCTGAAACAGCTCCAACCAGTTCAGGACTTGGACTATCTGAAAAAGCAAAAAGCCATTATTCTAATTTAGAATAATGGCCAATTTCATGTTTTTTAAGATCTATTTAGCCCAGCCGACCAGAGCATATCTGATACCCTTGGTTATATGCTCTACAGTATGAGGCATATAAGAAGGGAATATAATAATTGTTCCTTGCTCCTGTTTAAAATCAGGCATTTCTGGTAAAAATTTTAACTTACCACCTTCATAATCTGAATCTTTAGATAAAAGTACTGAAAAAGAAAGTTTACTTACATTATCATTAGTAACCTGATCGATGTGCCAGTCAACAAAATCGTTTATATCATACCTGGCAACCTGAGTACCTCTG
>CAYRDV010000265.1:0-8793 GCA_964422885.1 uncultured Candidatus Sericytochromatia bacterium | reverse complement strand
AAATAAATTGTTTTTATCCGGGATATTTTAAAAACAGCAATAAAGTTTTTTGAATCAAGGATAAATAAATTTATTATTAAGAAAATATAAAGTGAAACTAAGTAAATTAACTTTACTGTTTCTGGTATATTTTGCTGATGAATAACATCTGAAATTTTTATATCAAAACTAAATATTAATAAAGCTGCAATAATAAAAATCTGGGTTATTCCTAGGATAAAAAAGAAGGCTATTGAATTTATAGCAGAATGTTTCAAATGTTTATAACTCCCCTAAAGGGACCCCTGTAAGTTTAAAACTTATAAATTCTTTTCGAGTTTAATTACTTCAAGCATTATTTTATAAAGAGCTTCAAGATCTGTTTTTCCTTCACCTTCAATGATAATATTATCAGTTCCGGTGAGTGCTTTGGATTTAGTAAAACAAATCTTGACAGGTTCATTTTCAAACACGGGATCATAATGGAAATCAAGCTTAAAACCGTGGCTTTTTAACCATTGTCTTCCTTCCTGCCATAGAGGAAGAATCCAGGCATTAGGAAAGGATACTTTTATAACAGGTGAGAAAGGTGAGCCTTTGCAAATAATTGCTTCTTCTGTATATGAAAGAACATTTCTAATATAATTAGAAGGATCATCAAAAATCAGAAGTGCTTTTATTTCTTCAGAATTAATTCCATAATCATTTATTAATTTACATAAATAAATTTCTTCATTAGTAAAAATAAGCTCAGTATCATTAGAAAAACTTAATTCTTTAAGCTTTTCTAAAATTTCTTCACTTATTCTTATTCCATCTTTTCTTATAGCCATTTTATGATATTTTATACTTGTTATAATAAGTTATAGCTAAGTCTTGTTCTCTGCTTGATAATACATCATTCTTAAATTGTATATTGAAATAATTTTTAAAACCCTCCAGTACACAATTTTTTATATTTTTATAATCAGGTATAAATCCTATAATATCTACGAGGTTTATATAATCATAACTTTCATCAGAGTTTTTAAAAATTTTTGCCAGTTTTTTAAAATCCAGATTTATTAATATTGAGCCATGTTGTAATAAAGCATCAGCCCGTCGGAGTTGGGAACTGCCAACAAATTTTTTTCCATTATAGTTTAAATCGGATACAGTTGAAGAAGCAAAGCAAAAAGAATTTTTTTGATATTCTGTAGGTGAATCTTCGCCAACATTAAAATAAAGATCACTTTTTAATGTTTTGAGACCATTTATTAATGCCTTACTTATTTCAATATAGGAATCAAAAATACGCTCAGGCATACCATCTTTTTTTCCAGAAATAAAACTGTAAGTAAATTCGTTTTCATGTAATACGGCTTTACCTCCGGTTGGCCTTCTGGCAAGATCTATTTTTAATTTATGACATTCTTCAATATTTATTTCATCAATAGTTTGGTTTCTACCTATAGAAAGGGTTGGCCTTTCCCATTTATAAAACCTCAGTGTGGGTGGTGTATTATCAGAAATATGACAATCAAGCAAAGCTTCATCGATAGCCATATTCATATAACCTGCAAGGCTTCCGGTTTCTATAAAACGCCAGGTTTTCATTTTTAATTATTTTGCTTTACCAATTGCCGGGAAAAAAATTTGTTCTTACTCCGCTTTCGCCTGAATATACTGAAGGTGGAATAAACATGTAGTGGGTTAATCTCAGGAGAGGGGCAGGGTCTTTGGGCGTTTTTTTTGTTTGGGTATAGTTTGTTATCAGCCCTTTATTATTAAAATACAATACTTCCAGTGTATTGGGGACAACTTTTTGAAGTACAATTGCACCCCGGCCTGCTTTGGGACCATAATAAACATCAAGATAAAAATCAACTTTTGAAGCAGGTGAGTTTGCCAGAGAAAAGCTATTTTTAAGATATTTGTCAAGGGTTTCAGGATATGGATTCATATATTTTTTAGCTGCTTTGTAACTATTGGCAATATTTTTATTTTTATCTTTTTCCTGGCCTGCTGACCAGTCAGTTATTTTTGTTGCTACAGCCTTTTTTATGTCTGCAAGCAAGGTTTCCTTGGTTTTTGTTTCCATAAACCCGAATCTTTGCATTAATTCCCAAAAGTCTTTATCTGTTTGAGGCTGCTGAGGATCTGGGGGTGGAGGATGAGGTAAATCGCCTGTACCGTCTCCCGGCTCACTTGGAGGATGACTGGCACTTGGAGTAGGCTTTGGATTAACGGGGGCAGATGTCGGGTTTGGTCCTGGGTTAGATGTTGGTTCTATACTTGGTGTTGCAGAAGGAACAGGGGCAACAGGGCTTTTTTTTCCGCAGGCAGTAAATGAAATTGTTAAAATGCAGGCTAAAATAGCTGTCATTATTACATTTCTCTCTCTCATCTCGCCGCTCTACCTCTATTACACTTTATGTAAGACTTAACTTCATTTTAAATTTTAGTGAAAATATTAAAAAACTTGCTTTAATCTTTGTTTAAAAATAAGTAGCAAAAAAGATAAATAACACTGTATTTTGTTAGGATATTAGTAGATATTTTTCACATAGAAAGTGAACTTATGATTAAACAACTGGAATTAAAGCTATTACCTAAAGAAGCCGCAGATGATAATGTAATAAAAAAGCTCGCTGCAAAAAAGTGCAGAGTAAGAGAAGATGACATAAATGTAATTCTTACAATCCGGCGTTCAATTGATGCCAGAGATGAGCAGCCAAAAATAGTTCTTCTGATAGATGTATATATTAAAGAGCTTCCTAAACCAAATCCTGGTATTAAAAATACTTACAAGGCCCCTGATTCAAACAAAAAAGTGCTTATTGTCGGAGCTGGCCCGGCAGGATATTTTGCTGCTCTTGAACTGATCGAACTTGGGATAAAGCCCGTTATTTTTGAAAGAGGAAAAAATGTTGTTGACAGAAGAATAGATCTACGCCAGATCCAACAATTTGGTATCGTTAACCCCCATTCAAACTACTGTTTTGGCGAAGGAGGAGCTGGTACTTATTCTGATGGTAAATTATATACCCGGTCAACTAAAAGGGGGGATGTAAAAAAAGTTCTTGAACTACTTGTTGAACATGGAGCAAATCCTGAAATTTTGATTGATACTCATCCACATATTGGCTCAAATAAATTACCAGGAGTCGTAAAAAATATCAGGGAAACCATTTTAAATTTTGGCGGAGAAATTTATTTTGATTCATGGGTAACAGATCTAATAATCATAGATGAAGAAATTAAAGGGGTTATTGTTAATAACACAGATGAATATTTTGCTGATTCTGTAATATTGGCAACAGGACATTCAGCACGTGATATCTATTACCTTCTGGAACGAAAAAAGATTTTACTGGAAACAAAACCATTTGCGATTGGAGTACGCATTGAGCATTCTCAAGCATTGATTGATCAGCTTCAATACAGGCAGAACCCACGTGACGAAGGACTACCAGCTTCCAGTTACAAACTGGTAACCCAGGTGGATGGACGTGGTGTATTTTCTTTCTGTATGTGTCCAGGTGGGTTAATTGTTCCTTCGGCAACGGCTCCCGGAGAACTGGTGGTAAATGGAATGTCTTTATCAAGAAGAGATTCTCCTTTTGCCAATTCAGGTATTGTTGTATCAATAGAACCTGATGATCTCACCGAATATATAGAATATGGTGTGCTGGCCGGGTTAAAATTTCAGCATGAGCTGGAAAAAAAGGTTTTTATTGCTGGTGGGGGAATTACTCAAAAAGCTCCTGCCCAGAGAATGACCGATTTTGTAAATGGACGGTTATCAGATTCTCTGGCAAAAACCTCTTATATTCCAGGTATCTGTTCTGCTCCACTACATGAGATTTTACCGGAAAAAATTTCCAAAAGGTTACAACAGAGTTTTATTGATTTTGGTAAAAAAATGAAAGGCTATTTTACCGAAGAGGCAAATGTAATTGCGATAGAATCAAGGACAAGTTCGCCTGTAAAAATCCCCCGGGATAAGGGTACTTTTATGCATATTCAGATTAATAATCTTTATCCCTGTGCTGAAGGGGCAGGTTATGCTGGTGGTATTGTTTCGGCTGCAATTGACGGACAAAATGTTGCCAGAGCTATTAGCAGAAACCTGGACTCACCCCACCATAAGTAAAAGTCTGATTATTCGTGAAACGTCAGACATTAAGTGTGAAAAGCAAAAGTGTTTTCTTTTCACGATTTATTGATCTTAAACAATTTTTAAATCTTTTATAATATTACTCACCATTAGTTTATAATGTAGGCAGAATGAATAATTTTTGGAAATAGGTTCGTCAATGTCAAAATTCATTACAGCATTAACTTCACCAGTTGGACGAAAATTCCTGACCGGAATAACAGGAATTGGCCTTCTTATATTTGTAATTACGCATTTAATAGGCAATCTTCAATTATTTATTGGTCCAGAAGTCTTTAATTCATATTCTCATAAACTTGAAAGCTTGGGAATAATTTTGTATATACTTGAAGCCGGACTTTTGATTACCTTTATTCTTCATGCAATTACAGGCATAAACATCTATATCAGAAAAAAGAAAGCAAGACCTGTTGATTATAAGGTTTATACAACTGCTGGAGGGGTAAGCAAACAAACATTCAGCTCCAGGAGTATGATGGTAACAGGTTCAATTATCCTGCTCTTTACCATTTTTCATGTTCTTTCTTTCAAATTCGGATCAGGTATAAAAGAGGGTTATGTAACAATGGCTCATGGTATTGAAGTACGGGATCTTCACAGGTTGGTAATTGAAACATTTCAGGATTTAAAATATGTAATCGGGTATGTGGGAATCATGATACTTCTTGGCTTACATCTTAGACATGGGGCCTGGAGTGCATTTCAATCGCTAGGAGTGATGAATAAAAAATATACTTCCGCTATCTATATTACAGGTGTAATATTTGCGTTACTCATTTCTCTTGGTTTTATTGTTCTTCCGGTCTGGATTTATTTAAAAGGTATATAATTAATATGGATACAAATACATTAAACGATGAAAAAAAATCTTCCCCCAGGCTGGATTCAAAAACACCTTCAGGTAATATTCAGGATAAATGGGATTACTATAAAAGCAATGTAAAACTGGTCTCTCCCAATAATAAGAGAAAATATACAATTCTGGTTGTTGGAACTGGTCTGGCAGGAGCTTCTGCTGCTGCATCCCTGGCAGAACTTGGTTACAATGTAAAATGTTTTTTTATTCATGATTCCCCGCGTAGGGCTCACAGTATTGCAGCACAGGGCGGAATCAATGCCGCAAAAAATTACCCCAATGATGGTGATAATATCTGGCGGCTTTTTTACGATACAGTCAAAGGTGGTGATTTTCGTGCCCGTGAAGCAAATGTTTACCGTCTTTCTCAGGTAAGTAAGACAATCATTGATCAGTGTGTGGCACAGGGTGTTCCTTTTGCCCGTGAATATGGTGGTTATCTTGATAACCGTTCCTTTGGAGGGGCACAGGTTTCAAGGACTTTTTATGCCAGGGGCCAGACCGGACAACAATTGCTATTGGGTGCTTACAGTGCCATGATGCGACAGGTTGAGCTTGGCAAAATTGAATTGTTTACCCGTCGTGAAATGCTGGATCTGGTTTTAGTAAATAATCAGGCAAGAGGGATTATAACCAGGAATCTGATTACAGGTGAAATGGAAAGATTTGCCGGTGAAGCTGTTTTATTATGTACAGGAGGATACGGTAATGTTTATTACCTTTCTACAAACGCCAAAAATTCAAATGTAACAGCTTCATGGCGTTGTTATAAAAAAGGAGCCTTTTTTGGAAATCCATGTTATACACAGATTCATCCTACCTGTATTCCTGTTTCCGGAAGTTATCAGTCAAAGCTGACTTTGATGAGTGAAAGCTTACGTAATGATGGCCGTGTCTGGGTCCCCCAAAAAGCAGGTGATAAGCGTAAACCAGCGGAGATTCCTGAATCAGAAAGGGATTATTATCTTGAAAGAAGATATCCAAGTTTTGGTAATCTGGTACCACGTGATGTTGCCTCCAGAAATGCCAAAAGTGTCTGTGATGAAGGAAGGGGCGTTGGTGAAACGGGCCTTTCTGTTTATCTTGATTTTACAGATTCATTTAAACGTCTTGATGAAGATGTAATTACTCAAAGATATGGAAATCTTTTTGATATGTATGAAAGGATAACCGGAGAAAACCCTTACAAAGTACCCATGAGGATTTATCCTGCAGTTCATTATACAATGGGTGGACTTTGGGTTGATTATAATCTAATGAGTACTATTCCTGGTCTGCATGTCCTTGGAGAAGCAAATTTTTCTGATCATGGAGCCAATCGTCTTGGTGCAAGTGCATTAATGCAGGGACTTGCCGATGGCTATTTTATAATCCCTTATACACTTGGAAGCTATATAGCATCAACCGAGCTTCCCAAAGTAAGCATTGAAAATGAGGCTTTCAAAGAAGCTGAAAATAATGCAAAACAACATCTTCTAAAACTTCTTTCAGTTAAAGGTAATAAGTCTGTACTGGAATTTCACCGTGAACTTGGCCAGATTATGTGGGAGCATGTTGGAATGTCCAGAAACAAAGAAGGTCTGGAAAAAGCGATCAGAGAAATAATAAAGTTAAGGGAAGAATTCTGGCAGAATATTTATATACCCGGTGATAATGCAACCTATAATAAAAATCTTGAATTTGCCGGAAGAGTTGGCGATTTTATGGAATTAAGCGAATTAATGGCAAGAGATGCGCTTCAACGTGAAGAGTCATGCGGAGGTCATTTTAGGGAAGAACATCAGACCCCTGATGGCGAAGCTTTAAGAAATGATGAAAAGTTTTGCTATGCGGCAGCCTGGGAATATAAAAATAATGAAACCCCGGAACTTCATAAAGAATATCTGGAGTTTGATAACGTAAAACTTACCCAAAGAAGCTACAAATAACTCCCCACAAGGTGGAGCCCCTGTTTGTAAAACTCCCGGAAATACCGGGTCCCTGTTTCGGAGTACCGAAATTAACACCAAAGCAGAGCTTTGGAAACAAAATTTTATTTTGTTTAACCTCGAAGTAAAGCTTCGATGTATTTTAAAAAAATAAGGAGTTGCTATAAATAATGAAAACAGATACAAATAAAAGCAATAAAATGGTATTCCATTTAAGAATTTGGAGACAAAAAGATCCACAATCTCCGGGTAAACTGACTGATTACACTGTTCGTGATGCTAACCCTGATATGTCATTTCTGGAACTTCTTGATCTTTTAAATGAATCATTAATTAAAAAAGGCGAGGAGCCTGTTGAATTTGATAATGACTGTCGTGAGGGAATATGTGGTTCATGTGGGGTAATGATTGATGGTGTCGCTCATGGACCTAAAAAAGGGACAGCTACATGTCAGTTACATATGAGACATTATCAGAATGGGGCCACAATAACTGTAGAACCATTTCGTGCTGCTTCATTTCCTGTGATTAAAGACTTAGTCGTTGACCGGAGTTCAATGGATCGGATTATAAAGTCAGGTGGTTATATCTCTGTTAATACAGGCAATGTTCAGGATGCAAATACAATCCTTATTTTTAAAGAAGACTCAGATACAGCTCTTGATTTTGCAATATGTATCGGGTGTGGTGCCTGTGTTGCTTCCTGCCCCAATGCATCCGCATCATTATTTACTGCAGCAAAAGTTTCACACCTTTCAATGCTTCCTCAAGGCCAGGTAGAACGTAAATTCAGAGTAGTAAATATGGTAAACAAAATGGAAGAAGAGGGTTTTGGAGATTGTTCCAATCATGGTGAATGTGAAGCTGTTTGCCCTAAAGAGATTTCAATTTCTGCAATAGCTAAAATGAGAAGGGAATATTTTAAAGCGATTTACTAGAAAAATGAAATTATTTTCATTAATTTTGGTAGGATTAACCTTGACAATCCAGTAGTTTAAGCATTAACATACTTTACTAAATAAAATTAAATATATATTGAATACAAATTACCTAAATAAGTTTATCTTTAGTAATAATTGAAGGAGATAAAAAGCACAGATGTCTAATAGCGATCTAATTATGTCGGAACGTCCTTCGTTTGGTCAAACCTCACGCAAGGATACCTGGTGGCTTTATCCCCTGTTAGTTTTTCTTGGATTCAGTGCTTTTATTATATATGCTACATGGTCTGGCCTTCAGGGTACAAACTATCGCTTCCAAGGTAATGGTGCAAATTATCTTTCTCCTTTTTATTCACCAGAACTTTATGGAGCACATGGATGGATCGGAACAGATAAGCCGGGCTGGTTTCCTGAGTGGTTACCATGGTCAACTGCAATGTTTGTAATGTGGATACCAGCAGGATTCAGATTTACCTGTTATTACTACAGAGGTGCTTATTACAAAGCATTTTGGATGGACCCGCCTGCCTGTGCTGTTGGTGAACCACGTCACGACTATCGGGGTGAAAATTCTTTTCCCTTAATTTTCCAAAATATTCATCGCTATTTTATGTATCTGGCATTAGCATTTATTGCTGTTCTTTCTTATGATGTCTATGAAGCTATGTGGTTTACAGGAAGTGATGGTGTTGCTCATTTTGGTATTGGGTTAGGAACTCTGATACTGGCTATCAATGTTACACTGATTGGTGGTTATACATTTGGCTGTCATTCTTTCCGGCATCTTATCGGAGGTGGGCTTAATCTTTTATCAAAGCATCCTGTGCGCAAAAAAGCATATGATTGCTCTTCCTGTCTTAACAAAAAGCACATGCTCTGGGCCTGGTTGAGTCTTTTTATGGTTGGTTTTTCAGATTTTTATGTTCGTAT
>CAYRDV010000264.1:0-8805 GCA_964422885.1 uncultured Candidatus Sericytochromatia bacterium | reverse complement strand
GCTTCTTTAAAAGCAACTGCTTTTGCGGCGATTATATGTACCAATGGGCCTCCCTGCATACCTGGGAACACTGCTTTATCAATTGCTTTTGCAAATTCCAGATTACTCATAATAACTCCGCTTCTTGGACCACGAAGGGTTTTATGGGTAGTGGTAGTAACAATCTGAGCGTGGGGAAAAGGATTAGGATGAAGACCTGCTGCGATAATACCGGCGATATGAGCAATATCAGCAAGCAGTATTGCTCCTACTTCGTCTGCAATACTCCGAAACTTTTCAAAGTCAAGTTGTCTTGGGTAGGCACTAAAGCCTGCTATTAGTAGCTTTGGTTGGTTAGCGACTGCTGCTTTTCTAACTTCATCATAATCAATATATCCGGTCGCCGGTTCAACTCCATAAAAAGTTGAATTAAAATAAATACCGGAAATATTTACTTTGCTTCCATGTGTAAGATGACCACCATGAGAAAGATTCATCCCAAGTATTGTGTCACCTGGTTTAAGTGTAGCAAGCATTACTGCTGTATTGGCACTGGCCCCTGAATGTGGCTGGACATTTGCATGTTCTGCGCCAAATAATTTTTTTACTCTTTCAATTGCCAGGTTTTCTACTACATCACAATTTTCGCAGCCTCCATAATAGCGTTTACCTGGTAAACCTTCGGCATATTTATTGGTAAATATCGAACCCTGGGCCTGTAAAACAGCGTTACTAACATAATTTTCCGAAGCAATTAATTCAAGGTGGATATTTTGCCTTTCTTTTTCTTTTAAAAGAGCTGTAGCAACTTCTTTATCATAATCAAACAAATTTTCCTGATTCATTTCTTTTTCCTTTAATAAATATTATGTCGAAAAAAATTAAGCAATGCTTTTTTGATTTTATATACTGTTATTAAAAAACTCTGTGATAATCTAACTTGATCATAATATATTCCTGAGAATATACAAATTAAGCTATGTTAATTATTTTTATCATCAATGAAATGTTATAATCATTTTATGAGTGAAATAAACCCTAATCTTATTGGTTTTGTGGAGGCTAAGGCTTCTACTTCTGCTTCTTCACCTTACACATCTCCTATTGTAAAAAATAAATTTAAAATAGAAATCGGGGACTATACAGAACAAAAGGGTGATAATTCAGTTTCTCATAATGTAAAAATGAAGAAGTTAACTTCTTTTGATTCAAAAAATGAAGCTGTTGAGTTTGCCAGAAATAATCCTGGCTCTGAGTTTATAGCTGAAAACAAGGATTCAACCCTGCCAGGCAGAAATGAAGCTGATCATAAAAAATATTATGATGTTTATAAACTAAAAATAACAGGAAAAGAGACTGATAAAAAATTTATTTCTAAGCTTGAAGAAATTCAAAATATGGAACTATTTGACAGCCCTCTCAGAATAATTGAAAATGAAGGGCAAACATTTGAAACAACAAGGGGATATATTGTCACTGACTCAGGTGAGATCAGTAATGTTATTTTAAAGCCTTCTTTTGACAGAACAGGTTATGATAAGTTACGACAATCACTTGACCTTGATAATAACGATAATTGGTTTAATATGGTAGATTCTATTATGCACTCAGAAGCACCAAAGGATGGTTTAAGCCCAATTGAACCCAAAGAAATTGCAAATATGAAAGAGCATCTTAAACCTGGTGACATGCTGTTAAATGGGGAAAATGGCTGTATTGTCCATTGTATTTTATATGTTGGTAAAGATCAGAATTTACAAAAAAATTTAGAAAACAAGCTTGGTTTAAAAAGCGGACAACTTAATGGTGAGGGCCTTATAATCCATTCTATGCCTGGAAAAAATCAGGGAGTTGTTCTTGACACCATTGAAAGATTTACCCAGTCACATCCAAGAGATGTAATGATTGCAGTTACTGTAAAGAATGCACCTGATGAAGACAGAAAACTCGCTGTAGATAAAGCAAAAGAGTTTTTAGGAAAAGCATATGATGATGCTTTTAATACATTTGATGATCAAAAAATGTATTGTACGGAAACGGTTATGAAAGCCTGGATGTGCCTTCCTGAACCACCGGAATTTCCTACTCAGAAGCATCCTCTGGTTTCATTTCCTCCATTTGTTCTGGATAAGCTTCCTCAAGGTATCTCCCAATCTCTACTGGATAATGGTTTTATATATCAGGAAATGATTATGATTGATGGAATCGCTACCAGCCCGTCAATGGAATTAGTATGGGCAAATAAAAATGTTGATAAAAGTGAGTTTTTTCTTAAACATCAAAGATGGGCCAATGCAATGAATGGTAATTCTTCAAAAGAATATAAAGAAGTTATTACTGAAAATGTTGGTACAGTTGCCCAGGGCTCAGCAAAACTTGTTGAGAAATTAAGTGAATTATCGGAAAAAAATAATAAATAAGGTTCCTTATTTATATTTTATTATTTTGTTTATTTGATTAACCGCATTTTCAATTCCATTTTCCTGCCTTATTGCCTGACCTACCCGTGCGGCCTTTTTTTGAATTTTTACATCACTGGTTGCTATTTTTATTGCTTCTGCAAGATTTTCAGGGGTAACCTTTTTCCGGGGAATAGGTTTTGGCCCTACCCCAAGCATATGCACCCGATCTGCCCAGAATGGCTGATCCGCAAAGAAGGGAATTATTACAGATGGAATACCTGCTCTTAATCCGGCTGAAGTTGTCCCTGCTCCTCCGTGATGTACTACAGCAGACATTTGCGGGAAAAGCCAGTCATGGGGAACCGAATTTGTTAGAAATACATTATTAGGTAAATCTGATTTTTGTAAGCCTCCCCACCCTGACAATAATATTCCCCTGCTTTTTGATTTCTCTAATGCCCGTAAAACAATTTCTGCAGACTCTTCAGGGTTACGGTTAACCATACTGCCAAAACCGATATATACCGGGGGTGAACCCGAATCAAGAAATTCCAGCAAATCATTAGGTGGCTGCCATTCTAAAGGCTGATCCAGATACCAGTATCCTGTTACTTTTATCCAGTCTCCCCATTCTTTGGGCTTAGGAATTACCAGTGAACTATAACCATAAATTATCGGAAATTTAAGTTTATTTAAGCGACTAAACCCACTTATAAAGGGTATCGGGTCCATTTTAAGGGTTTTCTTTAACCATTTGTTAATTACTGGCCTCACGGGCTGCCAGAAAATTTGTTCGGAAAGAGCATGAGAAAAAAAATTAAATGAGCCTCCTAATTTTATATCAGGAGGTAAAAATACGCTGGGAAAAGCTTTTGTCCTGTTAAAGGGAAAAAGATAAGTAGCGACAGCCGGAATTTTTAATTTTTCAGCAACAAAGTAGCAGGCAAAAGCTGTCATGGAAAAAATCAGGGCATCAGCTCCCTCACATGCTGGTAAAAGAGAATCAAGAAATTCACCCAGTGCTTCCTTATACAGCTCCAAAAAGCATTTTATAGAAATAAAAGGGTTACTGCCATTTTCAAGCATTTTTTTCCCTTTTTCAGAGTTAACAAGTTCCTCTGGATCTACTTCAATCGGGTACATATCCAGGCCATAGCTCTTTATAAACTGAGTAAAGCTTTTATGAGTAACTATGCATACATCATGACCAGCCATTTGTAAGCCAAGACCCAGTGCCACATATGGCTGAATATCCCCCCGTGAGCCTGCTGTAATTACTTTTATTTTCATGGTGTAACCTGGTATTCTATAGGTTCTGAGATAACTTCCTCGATTACAGAATTTTTATAAGCAATAATAATAAAGGAAAATTTCTCATGTTGTTCAAGAGCCAAAGTGGTAAAAGGAATCTGAATATTAATAAAGTCTTTGTTAATATCTATAAGTTCAAGATTTTGTAATTCTTGCCAGTTATTTTCCCAATTTAACTCATAAATATTATTAAATGAGTCATTATTGCCAATAGAAATTTTATAATTAGCTTTAAAATCAATAAGTAAATTTGTATCTTTATTTATTACCTGTTTTTCCCGGAAGCCATTTTCGTTTTCAAATTTAAAGAAAAGTTCCAGGGAATCATCCGGTGAATATTCATATAACATTGAATAATCTATTCTCATTCTGAAATTTTTCTGATCATTGCCATAATATATTTTCCCGAATACTTTTCCCCACTGGTGCATGGTTCCTGAGCTGCTGCCAAAATCATAGGTATTACCTCTTAGCCAGCCCTGAGTAAAAAGAAAATCTGGCAAAGCTGGCTTTTTACCAACATTATACATTGGTTCTTTAAGATATTCAGGTATTGGTTGATTTATTAACTGATATACATTTTGTAAATGCAGTCTGAATTGCCAGTCAAACAAGTCATCGTGGCTGCTTGAATTTCCTTCGCCAAACCACCAGAACCAGTCACTCCCTTCGGCGATATAAATTTCTTCCCAGGCTTTTTCCAGTATTTCCTTTGATTTAGTAAAAGTATTCTCAAATTTTACCAACTCTTCTCTTGCTTTATATAAACAATCCCACGCTTTATTTTTTGTTGGTTCTCCGATCCAGGTAGTAAAATCTGAACGAATCCAGGAACCTGAAAAAAGGTGTTCCAATGATCTTTGAGGTGGGTGTTTTTCCAGATAATTATTTACTGATGTCATATTAAGGCTTGAATCGCCTGCAACCATCTCATAAAAATTACATAAAAAATCATAGCCATCATTAGAATAATGTTCCCAGCAGTTTTCACCGTCCAGAGCAATGGTTACAAGATATGGATAATTATTTGGTAATTTATATTGAATAGCTTTCAGGTGATTGTAAAGATCACTTGCTGCCACATAAGGGTCCATTTTTGAATAAACAAAACCAATTGCGTCTGATAAATAAATATCTCTGAAAACCATGGCAATTTTTCTACCACTTTGCTCTAATAAATAAGGCTGGTATAGTACTGCCGGATCTGTAAAAATATGTTCTTTATCTCTGTGCGGGAAATATCTGAGCGAGTTAAAAAGTATTCCTTCATCACTTACTATCCATTTTATATTGTTATCAGCAAGGGCGGGCAATATTTCCGGGCTTACTGACTGTTCTGAAGGCCACATACCCAGTGGAGCTGAACCAAAACATTCAATATATTTATCAATCCCTTTTTTGACTTGAATATAGGCATCTTCAGGATAATGATAGTTGTTCTCAGGCAGGCTCAGATTTGGGCGGGCAACCCTTGCTGAGTCTGTGTTACATAGTAAAGGAAGAATCGGATGATAATACGGACTGGTCGTTAATTCAACTGTTCCCTGTGCCATTAGTTTTTTGTATTCGGGAATAATTCTTCGGATAATTTCAATTTGCTTATTTAAAACTACCTCTCTTTCAGCTTCACTAAAATTCCTGCCTTTCTGGATCAGACTGCTAAGTTCAGGCTCAGTTTTTTGCCAGATATAATCAAACCATGAAAGATTAAACCATACCGTTAGGTCCAAAATTTCCTGATTACTAAATTCATTTGCAAAAGAAGCGTATTCATTATTTTCCTGTTTTCTGAAAAACTCTCTTTTTTTTAGAATTTCCAGATATCTGGGAAACTTATAAATCATTTTTTCCCAGTTAAGGTCAAAGAATAATTCCAGTATTTTTGCTTTTTGTAAAACTGAAAGTTTATTAACCGGTATTTTTGATAATTTCCAGTAAGGATCACTGGCCTCACCTGTTGCATAATCTTCAATCTGCTCAATTAAAGAGGGTACAAGGTTAAATGTCTGGCTGATATTGGGAAATTTTTCCAGTAACAGAGCCATATCAAGGTAATCTTTGATTCCGTGTAACCTAACCCAGGGCATAAGATAAGAATTACTAAGCCTGTCTTTATAGAGAGGCTGATGCATATGCCATATAAGAGCAATATTAAGCTTATTCATATTCATAACATAATTTATAAATACCGATAAAGATATTTATAAATTATGTTGGAAAATAATTGATGAATTCTTAAAAAAAATTGTTTTTCTAAGTATTAAGATATACATTTTTTTTATTTTTGGATTAAGTGATCGTAGTCTTTCGTGATAAAGTAAAGCCTTGTAACCAACCTGAACTATCAACAAATGTTTTAATATAAAAATATCGTTTATCATTTATATTAAAGTATGTAATTTAAATTAAATAGAAAATATGCTGGAAATCGATAAGAAACTGGAAAACGAAAAGAAAAATATAACTCTTAATATATCAGGAATGACTTGTGCTTCTTGTGTTGCAAAAGTTGAAAAAGCTCTGAAAAACGTAAATGGTGTTGAAGAGGCTTCAGTCAATTTTGCTTCTGAAAAAGCAAAAGTAATCTATGATGAAACCAAAGTAACAAAGAATACACTGATTCAGGTTGTAGAAGATGCCGGCTATAAAGCGAGTTTTGAGCAAGCCTCAAATCAAAATAACCTTAATAAAGAGAAAGAACTGGAATTAAAAACTTTAAAAAATAAGCTGATATTTGGTGTAGTAATTGGGAGCATTCTTTTATTAGGAATGTTTCATGAACTCGGCATAGATTCCATACCAATGTGGTTGATGAATCCATGGCTACAATTAATTCTTACTACCCCTGTCCAGTTTTGGGTTGGCTCCAGATTTATATCAGGAGCCTGGAAATCTCTAAAAAATAAAACCAGTGATATGAACACTCTTGTTAGTCTGGGAACACTTTCTGCATATTTTTACAGCCTTTTTGCCACTTTATTTCCCTCGTTTTTCACTTCAAAAGGTCTTGAACCACACATATATTACGAGTCAGTAACAATTATTATTGTTCTGATTTTGACAGGAAGGTATCTGGAAGCACTTGCAAAAGGTAAAACAAGTATGGCAATAAAATCATTAATGAATTTACAACCAAAAACAGCAATTAAAATTCATAATGGTGAAGAAAAAAAAGTTTCTGTCGATGATTTGCAGATAAATGATCTTGTTTTAGTGCGCCCTGGTGATAAAGTCCCGGTTGATGGCATCATTATCAAAGGCAGTTCAACAATTGATGAGTCTATGGTAACCGGAGAGTCTCTTCCTGTGGAAAAAAATGTGGAAGATTCAGTAATTGGTGGAACTATCAATAAAACTGGCAGTTTTGAAATGAGAATTAATAAAATTGGTAAAGACACTTTATTGGCGCAGATCATTAAACTGGTAGAGGATGCCCAGAATTCAAAAGCTCCTATTCAAAAGATTGCTGATAAAATAACCTCATATTTTGTTCCAGTAGTAATTATAATCGCTTTGATTACTTTTTTTATCTGGACTTTTGTCTTGGGAAATTTTACATTTGGTTTACTTAATGCTGTTGCTGTTCTTGTTATTGCCTGCCCTTGTGCTTTGGGTCTAGCAACTCCTACAGCAATTATGGTCGGTACAGGAAAGGGAGCTGAATCTGGGATATTGATAAAAAATGCTGAAAGTCTTGAAATAGCTGAAAGGATAAATTCTATAGTGATGGATAAAACCGGAACTTTGACCAATGGTAAACCTCAGGTAACAGATATAATTGCTGTTAATGACACTGAAGCTAATATACTTTCGATTGCCGCTTCAATGGAAAGAAATTCGGAACATTCTTTAGGTGAAGCAATACTTTCAAAGGGAAAGGAACAAAATATAACGTTTAAAGAAGTAAACTATTTTGGTGCGATTCCAGGTAAAGGAATTGAGGCTGATGTGGAAAATATTACCTGTTTTTTCGGAAATAAAAAATTAATGGAAGAACAAAAGATAAATATTTCTGAAAATGTTTTTAGGGATGTGGAAAAACTTTCAGAACAGGGTAAAACGGTCATGTACCTTTCGACTGAAGAAAAGCTTCTTGGTCTGATTGCAGTGGCTGATACTATAAAAAGTAATGCCAGGGAAATTATTGCCAGCTTAAATAAAAAAGGAATTGAAGTTGCGATGTTAACTGGTGATAATAAACTTACTGCCGAAGCAATTGCCAGACAATTGGGTATTAGCAGGGTATTTGCCGAAGTTTTACCTGTAGAAAAAGCTGATTATATAAAAAAATTACAACATGAAGGTAAAATAGTGGCGATGGTTGGTGATGGGATAAATGATGCTCCAGCTCTTGCTCAGGCTAATCTTGGTATCGCTATGGGAACAGGTACTGATGTTGCTATCGAGTCAAGCGATATTACTCTGGTAAAAGGCGATTTAAAAACAGTTCTTATATCCATAGAACTTAGTAAAAAAACGATGAGGACAATTAAACAAAATCTTTTCTGGGCCTTTGTTTATAATATTCTGGGAATTCCAGTTGCAGCAGGAATCCTTTATCCATTCGGAATTATGCTAAATCCGATTTTTGCAGCAGCAGCAATGGGCTTAAGCTCAGTATCAGTAATTAGTAATTCATTAAGGCTAAAAAGATTTAAATGAGAATAAATAGGTTCTCCTAATATAGAAGAAAGATTTCAGACTGAAAGGATTTCCTGTGGTCAGAATGAAGTAAAACCGTACTCTGTCACACTGGCTTGTCCAGTGTCTTTCTTTAAGTAGCAACTTAGATTAAATAACCATTCATTTTATAATTATTATTCCTTATATTTTTAACTAAAGGAGAATCAATTATGGGTGAAGCGGAAAATACAAAAAGAGTTCAGGAACTTTATGGTGCTTTTGGGTCAGGGGATATGGATACATTACTTGCTGGTTTTGAAGATAATATTCAATGGATTACTCAGGAAAATAAACTTATACCACCAGCTAAAATACGCAGAGGAAAAGCAGAAACTACAGGATTTTTTACTGATCTTGCAGAGTATTTTGATTTTGAAAAGTTTGAACCAAGTACTTTTACCGCTCAGGATAACAGGGTATTAGTTCAGGG
>CAYRDV010000263.1:8243-8851 GCA_964422885.1 uncultured Candidatus Sericytochromatia bacterium | reverse complement strand
AAGCTGGAATGACGATTCTGTCATGCTGGCTTGTCCAGCATCATTCTTCAAATCCTTAAGTGGCAACTTGAGTTAATTAGTATTTTTTCTAAAGAACCTGAGGGATATAGCCCAATTCATTTTCCGCTTTGGTTGTATCAACTACAAACGGAAATTTCCAGTAACTGATATCAAAAGGGAAAGTGTGTTCTCTTTTTAGCATAAAATAGGGTTTGAAAAAAATATCCAATGCCAGACTTGAAGTAGGAAGAGGAAGCTTGCCAAGCCTATGAATAACTTCTGATAAAGGTTCTGTGTATTTACCGGCAATATTAAAAACACCTTCAGCTTTAGTATTTAAAGCCGCAAGAGTAAAAGCATTTATAACATCATCCTCATGCATAATCTGAAACATTGGGTCAAAACCAAAAATTACCGGAACAAGAGGTAATTTAAAGATTGTATTCAGCGGACTTCTGATATGCTCACCAATAATACCACAGCATCGAAGAATAACTATTTTTGGTAAAAAACCTTCTCTCATCCGCATTTGACAAATAATATCTGCCTCAATTTTATCCCTTAGAGCCTGGTAACTACGGTTTCCTCTTAATGGAAAATCTTCTCTG
>CAYRDV010000263.1:0-8233 GCA_964422885.1 uncultured Candidatus Sericytochromatia bacterium | reverse complement strand
ATAAGTACAGGATTATCAGTATTTGCGCCATAAATAGAAGAAGGGCTTTTATAGATGAATTTTTTTACACCATACTTTTCACACAGATCAAGTACACGCATTGTCCCAAACACATTAGTTTCATGAATAAATTTACCGCTTTCATTTTTCTGGGGCTTATCACTATAAGCAAGGTGAACAACAACATCTATCTCAGGATTTTTTTTAAATACATCTTCTAAAGCTCTTGGTCTTAAGTTCTTGGCAGTCGCAAAAGCAAGCTTATTATTTTCATCTTCATCTTCCTGGTAATCAATATCTGAGCTTTTTAAAGCGATGATTTGCTTTACTTCAGGGCAGGTGCTTAATTTTTTGACAAGTAATAAGCCAAACTCTTCTGTAGCCCCTGTAATCATCACTTTCATAATCAACTCCCTGCTTTTAAAATGGTATACAGTGAGGAGGAAGTGAGGCCAGGCAGCTAAAGCTACTTTAGTGAGGAGGAAGTGAGTGTTTCTTACGAAACAGTGAAAAGAAATTTTTATTACTTCTCCCTCACAGGTAAGCTTACTTACCGCCTCACTTCTCCCTCACCTCTCACTTCTTTTACTCTTCGACTTTCCCAAATTTTCTGTCTCTATTTTGAAAATCATATATTGCCTGTAAAAATTCAGGTATTGTAAAATCTGGCCAGAAAGTTTCTGTCACCCATATTTCACTATAGGCAATCTGCCATAATAAATAATTGCTTATTCTTAATTCACCGCTTGTTCTGATTAACAAATCCGGATCGGGTAAGCTGGATGTATATAAATACTTTTCAAAAAGTGTTTCATTAATATCTGATTTAGAAATATTCCCTTTTTCAATATCTTCAGCTATTTTACTCACAGCATCAATAATTTCTTTTCGCCCACCATAATTTGCGGCAACATTCAGGATCAAACCATTTTGCTCTTTTGTTTCTTCTTCAATCCATTTTATTTTTTCACGTAAAGCAGGCCTTAATTCATCAATTTTGCCAATAAATCTAACTCTAACCCCATTTTCTTTTAATTCTTTACATTGTTTTATTATTGAATCTTCAAACAAATACATCAGAAAATCGACTTCTTCAGGTGAACGTTGCCAGTTTTCCGTTGAAAAAGCATATACTGTCATAACAGGAATATTTAGAAACCGAAAGGCTTTAACCAGATCTTTTACTACTTTTACACCATTTCTATGACCAAATGTTCTTTTTTTTCCTTTACTATTTGCCCATCTGCCATTACCATCCATGATAAAAGCAATATGCTTTGGCAATTTTTTTAAATTAACACCTATTTTTTCGGCTATTTCAACGGTTTGTGATGGTTCTTTATAAATAACGGGGGATATATGCTCATCTTTTAAGTTAATAATCATCAATACTCCTTAATATATCATTTACTGTATTCATTTATCATTACATCCTTTGGATTTACTTCTTTAATTGTAACATCAGTTGGCACAGAAACTGTTACAGGAACTCTTTGTAAATCCTGTATTTTATCAATATTGATAAAAACATTTAAATCCTCAACTTTTAGGTTATCAAGATTTTGTTTTGCTCCAACAAGTTTAACTTTTACATATGTTGGATTAATCTTAAGTTTATTACTATTTCCCTTTTTAGCAGCAGGGTCTTTCTTATACCGGACTTCTACCGGTAAAACAAAAGTTCGTTCATGCTTATCAACCGGAATACCTTTACCAAGAAGAAGCATAAAAATTACCGCAGTAATAGTAGCAGTTATTTTAAGATTTAAATTATTTTTTTGGAGATAATTTGCCAAAATATCTTTTTTTTCTTCCGCAATTATTTTTTCACCATCTTTTTTATTAAACATTTTTGCCATACTGGGATTTAGGTTGATAGTATTACGTTGTTTTGTCTGATAAGTATCCAACAATAACTTTTCCAGGCCTTCTTCATTAAGATGGCGATATAATTTCCCTTTGATGGCAACTGAAATATCACCTGTTTCTTCAGAAACGATTATACAAATTGCATCACTTGTTTCTGATAAACCAAGTCCAGCCCTATGCCTTGTTCCAAGATTATGTTTACCACTGACAGGTTTAAGATTTTCTGATAATGGTAATAACACTGAGGCTGCGACAACACGGCTGTTTTTAATAACTATTGCCCCGTCATGTAATGGTGTCCCTGAGTAAAAGATAGTTTCTATAATTTCGGGAGATAGAGCTGAATCGACTTTAATGCCTGTTTCAACAAACTCATTCAGACCAGTTGATCTTTCAATAATAATTAAGGCACCTGTTTTTTTATGTGACAGATTTTTTACTGAAAGAACCATGATATTTATAAAATCAAAAAGCTCTTTTCCTTTAGTAAAAAAAGCCTCAACAATTATTCTTTCCTGGCCTATATGAGCCAGAAGCCGTCTTAATTCAGGCTGAAAAACAATTGGAATAGCAAGAATAATCAGAGTTGCCGCATTCTGCATTATCCAGGCCATTGTTCTTAATTGCAGATAATAGTTAACTATATAATAGACAACAAAAAGAACCAAAAGCCCTTTAATCAGTTGAACAGCCCTTGTTCCCTTGATAAGCAGTAATACTCTGTAGACAAAATAACTAACCAGAGCAATATCCAGTATATCTCTAATCCACATAAAGTATGTGGATGAAAGAGCAGATATTATTGTTTCCAGATATTTATCCATTACTAAGGTTAAATAAATTAAATAACTATATATATAAGCTAAAACTGTAAATTTTCAATTTTAGTCGGTACTTAATCTTTATTCATTTTCAAATATATATGATTCTATTTCAGAATAAAAGTTTAAATTTACTCTTAGTTTAAACAAAATCATGCCAATGCCAAATAATGTTCTGTTTAAATAAATAAAATCTTTTGGTACTCTGAAGCCAACCTTTTCAGACATTTTTCTAAATTCGCTATGTCCTTCTTTAAGTTTATTCATATTTTCATTTAAGTCAAAGGAATTCTTATTTGCATAAGGTAAGGCCATAAATTCTGAGAATTCTTCAAGAGCATCAAGCTTTTCAGTTTCATTTTCAGTAACAAATCCCAATCGGACATAGGCATTTCTAATTGAAGGTGAATCCTTAATTAAAATAGATTTTATCAGTTTTTTGTAAGTAGTTATAAAATCTTCTTCAAAAGTTTTTATACAACCAAAATCAAGTAAGCCAAGTTGTTCTTTATTAATTAAAAGAAAATTACCTGGATGAGGATCAGCATGAATTGTTCTGTGATAAAACAACTGATGCCATAATGCATGTAATAAAATTTTTCCAATATTATTTCTTTGCTCCATACTTAAGTTATCTTCTTTGATCGCCACTTCCAATGGTTTTCCCTCTATAAATTTCATAGTTAAAATTTTATTTGTGGAAAATTCTTTAAAATATTCAGGAATAACAATATTTGGATTATTAAGAAAAAAAGAATTAAACTTTTCTATATTTGCACCTTCTTTTGAATAATCAAGCTCATTAACTAAAACATTTTGAATTTCTTCTATTATTGGTTCAAGTTTACCTTTAAAAAAAACTTTTAGGGGAGTAAGACCGATTTTCAGAGTGGTTAAATCTGTTTTGATAATTTTTTCCATATCAGGATATTGTACTTTTACAGCAACCTTTTCACCCGATTTTAAAACAGCTTCATGAACCTGTCCTATAGATGCAGCACCGATAGGTTTTCGGCTAAAGCTCTTAAAAACATCATCAGGGGATTTACCAAGTTCCTTTTCAATTTGCATTTTTGTAAAATAAAAACTCATGCTTGGAGATTCATATTGTAAAGAACTAAAAACTTTAAAAAACTCGTCATCAGTATAGGTATCATGAAGACTCATATATTGGCCTATTTTCATCCATGGACCTTTGAGCTCGCCAAGAACTTTAACTATTTTTTCAGCAAGCTGGGCACTAATAAGAGATTCTTTTTCATCACCTTTAGTCAGGAATTTTTCTTTTATTTTATTACTAATAATATTAGTAGAAACTCCTGTAGTTAAAGATCCAATTTTCCAGATTCTTGATGTTAAGCTTGAACTGAAATTTTTTTGTTCATCCATTTATTAAGTTCTCTTTAGAGTAAAACAGTGGTAATCATTATATTTTTAATTCCCTTCTCAATAAAGTTTAACGTACTTTGTTTACCTTCTGAATTATCTTTGCTCCAGAACTGGAGAACACTCAGATTAAAAAGTAAAAAAGAATTTGTTATTACTGGCAAAGTAACAGCTCTAAAAAGAAAATTATTTTTATTAACATTATTTAAGAAAAGTTCTGAAATAAAATCCAGGTATCTGGTTCTGGTATCTGAAATAAACCCGTTGAAATTTGAAAAAGGGATCAATGCTTTTGGCAACAATTCTTTGATCAGATTCAAATGAGGACCGATAAACTCAAGCTGTAAACTGAGAAAGACTTTAAGCTTATCTCCCAGAGGCATTTTTAGTTCTATTTCTTCGTCAAAAGTGATAAAAACATTGTATATAGACTTTTTGATCAGTCCGATTGCAATATCATCTTTATCAGTAAAATTTGCATATATTTTACCTATAGCAACACCACTATGCCTGATTATATCTGACATATGTACTTTATCATAAGCTTTTTTTTCCCCATATGCCTCTTTTAAAGCATTTAATATAGAGTTTTCGTCTTTATCATTAGCTTCCAGATTCATCACTGATCCCATCAAATATTTAATTAGCCCGAGGTTTAAACGAATAAATTTTACCATAAAATCTAATATAGAGACGTAATATATTATGTTTCTATGTTAGATTGTTAAGGTTAACTTAAGTACTTTTAAACATTAAGAATAGGTAAAAACTAGCCCTTATCAGGATAAAACCAATTAAATCAAGCAAGTTTTTTTACAGGTAAACGATAACAGTATTGTATAATGGTATAAGGTAAAGCAAAAAGTTTTAACAATAGGTTTGGAGCTTTAAATTCTAAGTGAGGTAATTAATCAGATATGTCATCATTAGTTCTTAGAGGTCTTTTACTACCTGAGAATACGTATCAGAGCTCAACAGAGGCTGTAAGGTTAAAAGGACTCTATCTTAAAAAAGAACATTCAGACGATTCAGGAAGCGGAGCGCAAAGCCTGAAAAAGCTGGATACATTATCTTTATCCGGAACATCCGGAAGTTCAAAAGGTCGTATTCCTATTCAGTTAATGGATCCAAATGAACTTACCTCTGGAGAAAATGTTAGATTAAATAAATCAGTAAGTTATGCAAAACCACAAAAATTTAATGTCCCTGGATTGAATCAGGTAGCAAAGCCTCAATCGCAAGGTAAACCAAAATTATACTCGCTTTCAGATCTTCAGATTTCTTCTGCAACCTATACCTCATCAACAAGCTTTACCTCATCAGCATCGTATGTAGCAGACCTTGAAGGGAAAAAAGTAGTAGGAAGCTCAAGCAGCAGAGGAAATGTTTCGGTAAGCCAAAGCATTAATTTTATAGATTCAAATGATGGAACAGCCGATAAACTATCTACAGCAATAGAAAAGATTGATAATTGGAACAGAAAGGTTTCAACATTAAATAAAATTCTTGAACAACAACAAAGCGCCGCAAATGGTGGAGATAAAAATGTTCTTCTTAATGGTACAAGACAGCTGACCAAAGCAAGAACAGAAGCTATTGATGCCAGAGAAGATGCAATGAATTCATATAATGAAGCTCTTAAAGAAATGAAATCGCAACTTAGTCTTAGCGGAGTACCAGATCCAAGATTCAGAAATTATAATATCGCCTTTAATCTAATGGAAGAGAAATTTTCTGATACAGAGATTAAAGACCGAACAACGATGCAAAAAGTTGGGGATTATTTAAAGGTCGGTTTTGGTTTGGCTAACCCATTTAATTATAGATGATTTTGATTTAGAGGGTTTTTTAGAGAGAAGCTTATGGCAATAGATCTTACAGGAACGGATAATAGTTTAAATAAGATTACTTCTGAGAAAGAAGTAAGATTAAATCCGAATGTTGAATTAAATAATAATACAATTCAGACAACGGATAAATCTGCTGCTGGCACAAAATTAGAAAAAGATGGGGCAAACCTTAATAATTCAAAAGGTAAAATTCCTGCATCTGGATTTTCTTTAGGAGCATCAGATTCACCTGGATTTGTTACTAATGCAGAGCAGGTAATTCAAAGTCATTCAGGAGACAAACAAAATTTACAGGCAATGGCAACTGCCCTTGAACACCTTGATCTTTCCAAAGGATTTGAAAGCCTTAGTGATGATGATTTAGCAGCCCTTGTTATGCTTGGTTTTGATATAAGCTCTAATCATGGGCACATATGTATTCAGGATAATAGCGGAAATAATATAAAGCTTGATGATTTTGCAAATATGCAGATGAATTTAAAAAATACACTCAAAAGATCAATTGCCAGTGTTGATAATGGTACTGCTCCAAAATCTCCTCCTGGTTTTGCTGGAATTAATAATGCAGCCGGAATGGTTGCTCAAGCTGTTACAAGCTCACCTTTGTATCAGTCTGTAGACCCTATTATCCAGGAAATCGCCCAGAATGTTAAGATGTTTATTGTTCAGACAGCTGAAGCAGAGAAAAGAATAGCCCCTCTTAAAGCAGAAATCCAGAAAAATATTCAGGAATATGAGGCTATGGTCCAAAAGATAGAACAACAGGCTGATAAGGTAGATAAAAGTATAGATCAGATTAATGTTTTAAAAACTCAGGCCGAAGCGATTGTTGAGAAATCAAAAACTACTCCAATATCCGATTTGGAAAAAAAACAGTTACAAAGTCTGGTAACAACAATTCAGCAGAAACAAACAATATTAATTAAAGATCATGAATCATCTGAGCTTCTAATGAAGCAGTTAAATCAGGCATTTGGGCAATTTGAGCCAAACCTTTCGGAGACAGAAAAAGGAACAATGTCATCAATGAAATCGGCTATTGAAGCTAGAGTTTCAGGACAATCATTAACAGTCAGACAGAATTTTTTGGCAACTATATCTGAAGATGTTTATAAATTAACCTCAGGAATGAATGATGATGAATTACAAAATATTTTAAATGATTCAAATCAGAGAGTTAAATTCTTCTCGCCAATTAATAAAGTACTGGATAAAGCGTTATCTGCTGGTAATCTTGAAGATTTAAGTTCTCAGGATATGAGCTTATTATGGGATAAATTAAAAATTAAAGCTGTTACCGAAAATGGAAAATTAGAATTGTATTATTTTGGGGCAGATGCCAAAAACCCAATGAAAGTAGAAAAAGAAGAATTAAAAACTTTAAAAACAGATTTAAACAATATTGTCAGCTCACCTGAGTTATTTAATCTGGCAAGAGCTGTTGGTCAGATATCTCTGGCTTATGATAAAACCCCTGTTGAACTCCCTGCAGATAATAATCCCCAGATTAAATCAACTAAAAAAGAAGATGTATCAGCTCCTGTTGTGGCACCTCCAGATAACAAAGAAAAAAGTTCTTCTGCTAAATCCGATGATTCTACAGGTAAAGAAATCGATAAGAAAATAGATGGCTTTAATGACAAAAATTATATGGATAAAAATATGGAAGAAAAAAGAAGAGCTGAAAAATACCATCTGCAAAAAATAGATGAGATTCATGGAGCACGCAGAGAAACGAATAGATTCCTCGAAAAGAAGCGTATTCAGGAAGTTGAAATTAAACGAAGCCAAGAAAATATCTAAAATATAAA
This sequence comes from uncultured Candidatus Sericytochromatia bacterium, assembly GCA_964422885.1. GTDB lineage: Bacteria > Cyanobacteriota > Sericytochromatia > UBA7694 > JACMQJ01 > CAYRDV01. The sequence goes on along the minus strand of CAYRDV010000263.1, from coordinate 496 downwards.
AAACTCCCGGTAAAACCGGGAGTTTTTTTATGTCACCAAAATTTTACTAAAAATTTATCTCTACTTATCCAAATAATAATACATTAAGATAAAAAAGCCTAAAGTTAATTTAACCTTGTACTATAGTTAAACTACTCTTAACTTAAGACTAGCAAGCTTATCGATTTAGTGCCTATAAATAACACATAGGTTAAATAAAAATTTAATTAAATGTAAAATTTAGTTTAGTTTAGGTAAAGAAAGGAAATTAGAGAAATGTCAACAATCAATTCAATGTTCAATTCGGTATCCGCAAGTCTTAATAGTTTTACTGCATTATCAACTGATCCCCCACCACCACCTCCTCCTCCTGGTGGCGGAACACAAAGTGTTGATTTCACTCAGTTTAGTGGAATTGTTGGCAGTGCTCTTGGCGGTGGCGTAGCTACCTTAAAAACAATGGGAAATTTAAAATTAATCGGTCAGGGAATGAAAGGTGTTAGCGTTCCTACAGTTG
>CAYRDV010000262.1:0-8955 GCA_964422885.1 uncultured Candidatus Sericytochromatia bacterium | reverse complement strand
CCCATTTATTTCAATAAATACCAAAGCAAGTACCAGAGATATTTCTTTTGTAAGTACCAGGATGTCAGCGGCTAATGTTCCTGATGAGCCAGTCAGTGAATATCAGTCTCCCTTTAAAAAAATAGAGCCTGTCGAAAAAGGTTTGGATGATGAAAGTGATGAGTATGCTTTTTCTGCTTATCCTAAAGCAAGTCAAAAACTTCAGTTAGGCCCTGTCAAAGCAAAGCTGGAATCTTTTAATGATCTAACAGGTACTGAACATGGAACTTTCAGGATCCTTTACGGCAGTAGTACAGGAGACAAAAAGTTTAATTTTGATGGTGCGGCTATCGGTTTAGAACTTGGTGTAAGGCAAACTGGCTATTTGACAAATCAGAAACCGGAAATTTATTTACCGATTGATAACAGTAATTATTTTTTTGAACAAAGGAATATTAACTTATCGCAAAACAATGGTAGTTTATCTGCTGTTGTTTCTCTTGAAGGCGTAAAGGCAAAAATAAAGTATGAAAAGGGTGGTGGCATTGGTTTAGGTGGGCTGGAGTTTCATGATGGGGCGATTACGACTAATATACTTGAATTTACCAAAGAGAAACCTTATATCGCTATTCCTATTTACGCGGTAGCAGCAGGAGCTGTTGCTACCGGAGGCTATTTCCTTAATAAAGGTAAAGAACCTTTTAGCCTTGATATTGGAAATGTAACAGTATTTTCCAAAGAAACTGATAAGGATAACCTTAAAATTGGCCTTTCGCCAAGTTTTTCTTTAACCGGTGCCGAAAAATTTACTCAGGCTTTTAGTATACCCGGAGCAGCAGCTTCAATCCTCTATAAACATGACAATAATCTTACTGTTAGTCTTAACGGTGGATATAATCCTGTTGATGGTCCCCATGGTTTTGGCGGGGCAGCCATGAAATTCTAACTCTAATATCTCATCGTTTTTTTACCACAGATAAGAAAAAGATTTACTCAGATAAAACACAGATAAAAATTATTTTAAAATTAAAGTTTTTATTCTAATCTGTTGAAATCTGCATATATCTGATGCATCTGTGGTTGAATATTTTTTTTAGACACATTTGTTAAAGGTTATATTAAAATTATAAATGATTTAAAATTAATTTAATTTTACTGTTAACCTCACAAGATTAAAGCCTCACTTTCTATAAATAAATTAATCAGAGTAGAGATTTTTATGATTTGGGGAGTGAATTATGTTAAGTAAGAATTTTAAAAGTGTTTCCAAAATAACTCTTGGGCTTTTAACCATATCCATTCTTACCGGATGCGGAAAAGCAAGTTCTATAGCTCCTAATATACCAGTCAGAGAGTATACATCACCAACTTTTTCACCATCAATGACTGAATTTGGGCCAAGCCTGCCAGAAGGTACTTTACCTACTGATATGAAAATATCCGGCCTTGATGATAAAGAAAAAAAAGCCGGTGAAGTACTTGTTCCTGTAGGAAAAATCAAACAGGTTTATGTTGATATAAAATTAAATAACAATAAAATATTAAAAAGTTATAATGCAGTAAAATGGTCTGTTTCTAATTCAGAAGTAGGAAGCATAAATAACAGAGGAATTTTTACCCCATTAAGAGAAGGAAGAACAAAAGTTACAGCTTCTATTGGAGGTGTTTCTGCATCTGTTGATTTTGTTGTTTCAAGTGCTATGAACATTTGGTCACAGGTTATTTCCCAAACTTCTAAAGATTTATATTCAGTAAAAATGGTTAATGATTCTGAAGCATTTGCTGTAGGCCAGGGTGGAGCAATAATGCATTACCTTAATGGTAACTGGACAGATGAATCATCAATGGTAAACTCAGCCGCTGATTTAACTGGTATTGATGTTACTGAAGGTGGTGAAGCCTGGGCAGTAGGTGGAAGTTCAATTCTTCACTATAATGGCGGAAGATGGGAATCATTCCCTTATTCAGCCAGTGGTAACTTAAAATCAATTGATATGTTAAGTTCAAATGACGGATGGATAGTTGGCAGCCAGCCAAATGGTGATGCCCTGATACTTCGTTATACAGGCGGAAGTTGGGTTCCAGTACAATCAAAAATCGGAGAAGAATTAAATACCGTTAATGCTCTTGGTCCAAATGAAGTATGGGTAGGAGGAAAATCAAAATTTATGAGCAGTCCGGCAATATATAAGTTTGATGGTGGTAAATGGAATAAAACCAGATTTGGTGATTCCTGGCCTTATATAAAAACATGGGATGGCACATATGAAGTTAAAGCAATAAAAATGCTAAATAGCAGTCAGGGATGGGCTGTTGGCGAATATAGCCCGGTACTTGGCGGCCTGAGAGGAAAAAGAGGATTTATGTTCCATTATGATTCAGTTAAAGATACCTGGATCAGAGGTACATTTGATAAAGCTAATGCTAATCTGGATCAGGTTCCCCTTAAAAATATTGGGATGGTCTCTGGTGGCCAGGGATGGGTTCTTGGTACAAATACACCACCAAATAAACTTTTCAGTAAAGAAGTTAATGATATCCAGGGAAGTTTCCTTAAGTGCGATGGAAAAGAGCTAAAAATAGATACTCAGTATCAGGCAAATACTGTCGGAAAATCATTTTACGGAATAGATATTCTACCTAATGGAAACGGTATAGTTGTTGGTGAAAATGGTTTTATAATGCAACATCAGTATGATTTGAGCAGACCAAATTACTTCAGTAACTCAGGTAATTACAGTAATTATAATAATTACGGTACACCAAGCAGTTATCAGGGTAATACCGGATATGATACAACATACAATTACTAAAATATAAATAAAAAAACCGGGTGTTTAACCCGGTTTTTTTATTTAAACTTTTGCCAGATTCAATGATTTTTTAAAACTAAATTTATCTGTATTTTCATCAAAACCAACATCAATATTATCACCATCTTTAAATTCACCACTCAAAAGCTTAATTGCCAACGGGTTTTCAATCTCTTTCTGAATGACCCTTTTTAATGGTCTTGCTCCATAATTAAGGTCATAACCGATAAAAGCAAGCCTTTCTTTGGCAGCATCATTTACTGACAATGTAATCTTTCTTTCTAAAAGAAGCTTTTTAACTCTGGCTAACTGTATATCTACAATCTGCTTAATATTATCAATACTAAGTGAGTGGAAAACGACAATCTCATCAATCCTGTTTAAAAACTCAGGACGGAAATGACTTCTCATTTCTCCCAGCACACGTTCTTTCATTACCTGATAATCTTCCTTTTCACTCAGGTTTGCTGTGTAATTAAGGATATGTTGACTACCTATGTTACTGGTCATAATAATTACTGTATTTTTAAAGCTGACAACCCGGCCTTTGGCATCTGTTAATCTACCATCATCCAGAATCTGAAGCATAATATTAAAAACGTCCTGATGGGCTTTTTCAATCTCATCAAAAAGAATTACACTATAAGGCTTTTGTCTTACCTGCTCTGAAAGCTGACCTCCTTCATCATAACCAACATAACCCGGAGGTGAACCGATTATTTTGGAAACAGAATGTTTTTCCATATACTCAGACATATCGATTCTAATCAGCGAATGTTCATCATCAAATAAAAATTCAGCAAGGGCTTTTGCCAGCTCTGTTTTACCAACACCTGTCGGACCAAGGAAAATAAATGAACCAAGCGGTTTATTGGGATCATTCAAACCAACTCTGGCTCTCTGGATTGCTGAAGCAACAGCATCTATTGCTTCATCCTGACCAATTACCCGTTTATGAAGGTTATCTCCTATTTTTAACAGTTTTTCTACTTCACCTTCCATCAGTTTTGTAATTGGTATCTTGGTCCAGCGGCTTACGATAAAAGCAATATCCTGCTCACTGATTTCTTCTTTTACCATATGATTTCCGGCATTCTTTTTCTCAAGATTTTCCTGCTCTTCACGGATTTGTTTCTGTACTTCGGTTAATCTGCCATATTTTAATTCTGCTGCTTTGCCAAAATCAGCTTCTCTCTCAGCCTTTTCGATCTGATGATTAATATTTTCCAGCTCTTTCTTTAAAGCTCTGACTCTTTGAATGGCATTTTTTTCTTCTTCCCATTGTGTTCTTAGCTCTGTTGACTTTTGCTGGAGTGTTTCCAGTTCACTCTCAAGTTTTTTTAATCTGTCCTGAGAAGGTTGATCTGTTTCTTTTTTCAGTGCTTCCCTTTCGATTTCCAGCTGGATTTTTCTTCTTTCAATTTCATCAAGCTCTACAGGCATACTGTCAATTTCCATTCTTAGTTTTGCTCCGGCTTCATCCATCAGATCTATTGCTTTGTCCGGTAACTGCCGATCTGAAATGTAACGGTGCGATAATACGGCTGCTGAAACAAGAGCCGAATCTTTATATCTGATACCATGATGAATTTCATATTTTTGTCTAAGACCACGTAAAATGCTTATAGTATCTTCTACAGAAGGCTCATCAACAAATACAGGCTGGAATCTTCTCTCCAGAGCCGGGTCTTTTTCTATATACTTTCTGTATTCATCAATTGTGGTTGCACCTACACAGTGTAATTCACCTCTTGCCAGCATTGGCTTTAAAAGATTACTGGCATCCATTGCTCCTTCAGCTGCTCCGGCACCAACAACGGTATGTAATTCATCAATGAAAAGAATAACATCACCCTGAGATGTTTTTACTTCTTTTAAAACAGCTTTCAGGCGTTCTTCAAACTCACCTCTGAACTTAGCTCCGGCAATCAGAGCACCCATATCCAGGGCAAGTATTTTTTTATTTTTTAGGGTTTCTGGTACATCACCCTGAACAATTCTTTGGGCTAACCCTTCAGCTATGGCTGTTTTACCTACACCAGGCTCCCCAATTAAGACGGGATTGTTTTTTGTTCTCCTGCTCAGTACATGAATGACTCTCCTTATTTCTTCGTCCCTGCCTATTACCGGATCAAGTTTACCTTTTTGGGCTTCACGGGTTAAATCATTTGCATATTTTTCCAGAGCTTCATAAGTCGCTTCAGGGTTTTGGGCTGTAATTCTCTGTGAACCCCTTACAGTTGTTAAAGCCTGATAAATCTTTTCTCTGGTAATTCCAAATTCTTTAAAAACCTTGTAGGTTGGCCCTCGATCCTGCTCATCAGCGAGAGCAATTAAAAGATGCTCAACACTGACATAATCATCTTTTAGTCTTTCTGCTTCAGATTCAGCTATTTTAAAAACAAGATTTAGCCTTGCTGTAATATACACTTGCTGTGAATTACTACCTGTAACTCTGGTAAACCGGTCAATCTCTTTATTTACCTGGGACTTAAAATTCTGAATATTGATATTTAATTTTTCAAGTATACTTACAGCGATACCATCTTTTTGCTCAAGCATACTTAAAAGTAAGTGCTCATTATCTATGCTCTGGTTATTAAAGTTCTCTGCTAAAGACTTTGCCTCAAAAACTACTTCCTGAGCCTTTTCGGTAAATTTGTTTAAATTCATAAATATTAATCCTTCCCTTCTTACTTTATGCAACGGCCTCTAATCGTAATTTTAATACAATTTTAGCATAACAATTTGCTTATATTTATATTATATAACTTGATAGTAATATTATCAAGTTAACTTAGTTTAAGTTAATAATATAAGGTGATAGGTTAGAATATCTCCAAGTGGTTTTTAACTTATCACTTTTTTATGAGCTATGATTAATAAAGAAAATTAATAGTTGAATTGAGTTTTCTTTATAGAGCAATATAAAAATAACAATAACAACTATTAATTAGATTTTTATTTTATGAAAAAGTTTTTGTAAAAATAAATAAATTTATCCGCTTGTTAAGAAAAACGATAATTTAGTCCTCCTATTGCAATCCGCCTTATTTTTATAAGACGGATTTTTATTTATAACAGATGAATCCTGAAGCAACGATGTCGTAGGGGCTTGATTAATCAAGCCTCTACAATTAATAAATTACTTTACCCAATATTGATTCAAGCAACATTCTTGCTGTTACAGCAGTTTGATTTTTTACATCAAGTAAAGGATTTACTTCAACCATATCAATACTTTGAACAACTCCAGATTCTGCAAGTAACTCAAGTAACAGGTGAGCTTCTCTGAGAGTTACTCCCCCCCATACTGGAGTTCCAGTACCCACAATATAATCTATTCCGTCAATATCAAAACTCAGATGAACAGGATTACCATCAGGAGAGGCGATTCTGATTGCCTTTTTAACACATTTCAACATTCCCAGTTCATCAATATCTTTCATAGTAAAGACCTGTAATCCTATTTCATCAAGCATTTTACCTTCCTGTGGGTCAACACTTCTTACACCCATAATTACAGAACGGTGAGGATCAAAAAAGCTATTTTCAAACAGCGACAATAATTTTTTATTTCCAACACCCATTGCAATAGCAAGCGGCATACCATGAATATTTCCCGAAGGGCTTGTTTCTTCTGTATTAAAGTCAGCATGAGCGTCAAACCAGATTAAACCTGGTTTTTTATTGATTGATTTATAATAAACAGATGCTGCAGCCATAGAACCAATAGCCAGTGAGTGATCCCCCCCCAGAATTAAAGGAAAATACCCTTTTTGGAATGATCCCAGGACTTTTACTTTTAATAATTCCAGAAAATGAAAAATTTCATCAAGATAACGTATCTCTCCCGGTGGAAAAGTTTTTATCGGGTAAGGTTCTTCCAGCGATGGTAAATTCCCGGAGTCGATAAATTTAAGTTCAAGATGATCCAGGCTGTGTTCCAAGCCTGAAATCCGAATGGCATCAGGGCCAAGAGATGCACCTTTTTCAGGTGACGCAAGACTGATCGGAGCACCAATAATATCAATTACTTTAGAAATTGTGTTTCTCATTTTTCCCCCTTGAAAAAAGTTATTGATTTTATTTCGCTTAAACATTATATAATGCTTTGAGATATTTTTGCCGGGAAAATTTATTTACAGAATTATATTATGAATCTGAATCAGGACTTATTAACTTCTTCCTATGATTATTTTTTATCTGAGGAATTTATTGCAGTTAAGCCAGCTGAGCCAAGAGATTCTTCAAAACTGCTTAGTGTTGATCGAAAAACAGGAATTATAAAACATCAAATATTTAAAGATATTCTTAATTATTTAAATCCTGGAGAACTAATCATCCTTAATGATACAAGGGTTATTCCGGCAAGGTTGTATGGGATTAAAAATTTTCATGGTGCACGGGTTGAAGTTTTTCTTGTACGGGAAATCGAAAAAGACACCTGGTTGGTTTTGGCAAAACCGGCAAAACGCCTGAAGGAAAATACTATTATTGCTTTTAAAGATGGACTGGAAGCAAAAGTGCAAAGTATTTTGCCAACCGGAGAAAGAATAATTAAATTTATTTATCCTGCAAATAAAAATTTTATGGAAATGCTCAAAGAGCAAGGTGAAGTTCCTTTTCCGCCATATATTCCCAAACCTGAATGCACTCCTGAAAGATATCAGACAATCTATTCAAAAAATGAAGGCTCTGTTGCTGCTCCTACTGCTGGTTTGCATTTTACTGAAGAATTGCTGAAAAAGCTTAGAGACAAAGGGATAACCATTGGTTATATTACTTTGCATGTAGGGCTTGGCACTTTTTTACCTTTAAAGACAGATATTATCACTGAGCATAAAATGCATGAAGAGTATTATGAATTATCTGCCGAAACAGCAGAATTATTAAATAAAAATAAACGGGAAAATAAACGGATTATTGCTGTTGGAACTACAGTTACCAGAGTATTAGAAACTATTTATAATAGATATGATTCTTTTTCGGAGGATCGGGGATTTTCTGATATTTTTATTTATCCGGGTTATCAGTTTAAAGCAATTAATGCTTTGATTACTAATTTTCATCTTCCAGCTTCTACATTGCTGATGCTGGTTTCTGCTTTCTGGAACAGGGAAAAACTACTTCAGTCCTATGAAGAAGCAAAGGATTGTAATTATAAATTTTATTCTTTGGGTGATGCGATGTTTCTTTATTAAAGAAGTGAGGCCACTTCGTTAAGTGAGGCCAGATAGCTAAAGCTATCTTAGTGAGGTGGAAGTGAGGGAGAAGTGAAAAGAAAAGAAGATTCTCTTTATCACCTCTCACTCTCTTACTTCTTCCTCACAGGTAAGCTTGCTTACCGCCTCACAGGCAAATTTATTTCTGTACTCAGAAACAGGGACCCGGTATTTCCGGGATTTTTTTGCCGCCTCACTTCCTCCTCACTTATTTTATGTGGTATAAATCTTTTGTTCATTTAACCTGAGAATTAAAAAATGAGACTGGACAAATGGCTAAAAGTCAGCAGAGTTATCAAAAGGCGAACTATTGCCAATGAAGCATGTGATAAAGATAAAATAAAAATAAACAACAGAGTTGCCAAAGCATCTGCTGAAGTAAAGCCTGGAGATCTACTGGAGATTTCTCTGGGAAACCGGCAAACGGTTATTGAAATTATAAAAATACCTAACCCCGGTAATGTTACTACACAGGATGCAAAAGAACTTTATAAAGTAATTTCGGAAACAAAAGTCAGCGATGACGATTATATATAATTAATTGTTCTGGAAAGGAAAATCAAAATGTTAATGAATAATTATCTTGAAATTGATGATATTTATGCTAGGGAAATTCTGGATTCCAGGGGAAACCCCACTGTTGAAGTAGATGTTTTACTTGAAGATGGTACTATTGGCAGAGCGGCTGTACCATCAGGCGCTTCAACAGGTGTTCATGAAGCAGTGGAATTAAGGGATAATGACAAGACCAGATACCTTGGAAAAGGTGTTTTAAATGCAGTTAATAATGTGAACGAAATTATTGCGGATGAACTTGTTGGTACCAATGCTTTTGAACAAAGCAGCATTGATAATGCAATGATTGAACTTGATGGTACAGATAATAAATCAAAGCTTGGTGCTAATGCTATTCTGGCTGTATCTATGGCCGTTGCCAA
>CAYRDV010000261.1:0-8969 GCA_964422885.1 uncultured Candidatus Sericytochromatia bacterium | reverse complement strand
AAGTATAATTTTTCTTTTTTTAGGTCTTTTGACTCTAAACTGACTAAAAAATTTCATTCGTTTATAATAATTACTTTAGTATCTTGCTCCTTTGCAATTCTGATACTAATAAATCCTTTTCTAATTTTAACATCATGGATAATAACTTCAATTTTTTGACCCAATTCAAGTTTTACCCCTAGCTCTTTAAATAATGGTAATTCTGTCAGAAGGCCCGTTAGTTGTACAAGGTACTTATCATCAAAAACTTCGAGAACAATTGCCGGAGTTTTAGAACCAATATGCATCAATAAAAATTTACAGAGCCAATAGCGGTTTGCATTTCTTTGAATAAGGTTTGCTGTAGATAAAGAGTGTTCTGACATATTAAGAATTTCTTTTATTTCATCTTCAGTATAAAATAATTTGCCTGTATTAATATAAGATTTTAACTGTCTGTGAACTACAAGATCACTATAGCGACGTATTGGAGATGTCATCTGGGTATAAAATTTTACTCCCAGACCGTGATGTTCTGAAGGAGTTGTTGAAATTTCGGAACGCTTCATCAGACGTCTCTGTCTGTACATCAGGATAGCTGGATCAAGAGAACTGTTAAAATCAATTATTTCGGATGGTTCTTCCTGATACCTGTACATACAGGGTATTTTTCTTTTATAAAGATATTCTGCAATAAGAGAGTTTGCAAATACCATTAATTCTGAAATGACCTGTTGACTCGGACTGTTTTGTTTGTACTTTCCGATCATAATATTTTTCTCTTCATTTACCTTTATCTTTAATTCAGGCACATTAAACACTATTGCTCCTCTTTGTAACCGGCCTTCTTTTAAGTGCTCAGTTATTTTTGTAAGCTTGATAAGCAAAGGTTCTGTTTCAGTAATTGTGTCAGCTTCTTTATAAGATAGTCGTCTTTTGACATTAATAACAGATTCACAGATTTCAAAATTACTAAGCTCATTATTATGATCAAAAGAGATAAGTATACTTACAGCAAGTCTATCCTGTGATTCTACCAGGCTACAGATATTTTCAGAAAGTTTAGGAGGAAGCATTTCAATTTTTCTTTCTGGTAAATACATAGTAGTTGACCTTGATTGAGCTTCTTTGTCCAAAATTGTATCAGGTTGAACAAAATGTGCTGCATCAGCAATATGTATCCCAATCTGAAACCCATTATCAATAAATTTTAAAGATATGGCATCATCAATATCTTTTGTATCTTCATCATCTATGGTTATTGTATTTAAGTCTCTTAGATCTTTTCGTTTTATTAATTCGTTATCTATCTCAGATTTAATTTTTGGCAGTTCTTCCAGAATAATCCCCGAAAAATGAAGGGGAATATTATATTCGAGTAATAATAAATTCTGATCCTCATCAAAAATACCCAATTTTACCAGTAAGGCAATTGCTATTTCTTCAATGTTACCTTCAGTTAACTCTGCGTCAGATAAAAGATTTACTCCTTCACTATACTTTTCTGAGCGGCTTCCCATAACGGCTATTTCTTTGAGTAACTCTATTATTTTATCGGCTCCTTCTAGTTTTGATGCATTATTTGGATTTTCCCAAACTTCTTTAAGCCATTTTATGGTATATTCTCTTTGCTTAGCTTTTTGCTCTTCTATTTTCTTTTGTAAAAGAATTTGTTCTACCACCTTTTCTGATTTAGGTATAAAATATCCTTCTTTTGAATCAAAATAAATATTATCTTCGATCAGATTTCTTAGCATTGAAGAACGGGCATCCGAAGAAGCTTCTGAACCAAAATATATTTCGGTCAGTTGTTTTAAGTCATATTTTTGTTCATTATCATCTTTCAAAAGCTCCCATAAATCTGTGAGATTTACTTCCTGAACTTTTTCTTCAATCTTATTTATTAAATTATTTAGCTCACTAATTAGTTCTACACGTGATTTTGCCGTGCTTAAAATATGATCTGTAATATGAGATATTTTATTTATTGGCAGGTTAAATTCTTTATTTGATTCATTAATAACTCTAACGTTTTTTAAATCAACTTTTAGACATAATACACTAGCAATCTTTTTTTTATCTTTAAATTCAATTACACTGCCTTCTCTTAAAGACATTCAAAACCTGCTTTCTAATAATTTGACTTTAATATTTTATCATAAATATAATGTTTTTCGGGGATTATTGTTTTTAGTTGAATTGTAAAACAAACCTGACAGTAATAAAATATTTAAATGAATAAAATACAACAAGAAAAATTTTTAGACTATTTATCTTCTTACCTGACAGAAAATAAAAAAAACAAAATTGAGAATATTTCAACTTTCAGAACAAATTATTTAACTATCGTTCTGGAAGATATTACTGAGCCAAAAGATGCCAGTGCTGTGATTAGATCATGTGAATGTTTTGGTATTCAGCAAATAAATATTATTGAGAACAATACCCGATATCGGATAAACCCTGATGTTACTATGGGCTCATCAAAGTGGGTAGATATTCATCATTATAAGGCTTCTAACATCCCCCTGTCCCCTTTTAAAGTAGAAGCAAAAAAAGGAGATGAAGGTAATACTGAAGTATGTCTTAAAGATTTAAAAAAACAGGGTTATAAAATAGTTGCGATGTCTAATCATCAAAACTCTATTTCAATAAATAACTTTCCTTTGGAAAATAAACTGGCTTTTGTATTTGCCTCAGAAGGAAATGATTTATCGTTATCAGTAACTGCTAACTCAGATTATATTGCAAAAGTACCTTCTTACGGTTTTACCGGCAGCTTTAATTTATCTGTAGATGCTGCTATGGTAATACATACTTTTATTAATCGTCTTAAAGGCAGTAATATTGAGTGGAGGTTAAATCAGGACGAAATACTTGAGTTAAAATTAAAATGGGTAAAAAAAATCTTAAAAAGAAGCGACCTGCTGGAACAAAAATTTTTAGAAATTCAAAAATTATCGTAATGCCCACCTATTGCAAATATATAAATTGATTCCTCATCAAATTTATAAATAACTCTGTCTTTCTGAGAGAGCCTTCTTGACCAGAAACCAGATAAATTATACTTAAGCTGCTCTGGTTTGCCTAACCCTTCCTCCGGGTTTTCTTTCTGCATTTCTTTTAAAATCTTACAAAGATTTTTATGGAGAATTTTGTCTTTTATTCTTAGTTCTTCATATTCGTTCCAGGTATTACCTTCAAATACTATTGATCTCATTTAGTTGTTCTTTCGTTGGTTTGTACCCTTTATTGATTTGATGTGTTTCCATTGATCTGGATATTTGCTTCATTAAAGATGTATTTTGTAAAATATAAAGAGTTTCTTGTTCTCTTTCCCAATCTTCAAGGCTAATTACAACAAATTCTTTTCCTTCTCTTCGGGTTACTTTTAAAGGTTCATGCTCATTAATAACCAGCTCAACAGATTTTTTTAGGTTTGCTCTAAATTCATTAACAGATAATTCTCGCATAATTTTTACCTTTAACACAAATCCTTTACTTTTTATTATGTACCAAAAGTATGTACATGTCAAAAAAGATACTTGGTAACATGGTAAATAAAATTAAATCAAACCCAGAAACCTGATTATCCTTAATCAAGATACTCATAGCAAAGAGTGGTTATAAACTCAACAAATTCTTTTTCAGTAACCGCTTTATTTAAAATTTCCCTGGCAAGAGGTAGTTTTTCTAAAACTATTGGCGGAAGCTCTTTGGTAAGCAAATCATATTCTTCATTTAATAATGTTTTATAAAGCTCAATATTAATAACAGTACCATTATTAAGTAATGCCTTATTGTGAATCCATTGCCAAAGCTGAGAGCGTGATATTTCAGCAGTTGCAGCATCTTCCATCAAATTGTGAATTGCTACTGCCCCAGTACCAGCAAGCCAATAAGACATATATTGCAAAGCAACTGAGATATTATTTCTCATACCATTTTCAGTAACAACTCCTTCTGATACAGAAAAAGTCAGTAAATCAGCGGCAATTACCTTTACATCTTCTCTTTGTCTGTCTTTCTGATTTACTTTTCCATTTAATAACGAATCAAACTCTTTTCTGGCAACATTAACCAAATCAGGATGAGCCACCCATGTACCGTCAAAACCTTCATTTGCCTCTCTTTCCTTATCTTCCTTCACTTTGGCAAAAGCAACCTGATTGACCTGCTCATCTTTTCTGCTGGGAATAAAGGCAGACATTCCGCCTATTGCATGTGCCCCTCTTTTATGACAGGTTTTTACCAGTAATTGTGAATATGATTTCATAAATGGCACTTTCATTGTAATCTGCACTCTGTCAGGTAGTACATCTGAATTATTGCAGAATTTTTTAATTATGCTGAATATATAATCCCACCTACCAGCATTCAGACCAGCAGCATGTTCTCTCAACTCATACAAAATTTCTTCCATTTCAAAAGCAGCAAGTACTGTTTCAATCAATACAGTTGCCTTGATTGTCCCTATTTTTATTGCCAAAAGATTTTCTGCACTAACAAAAATATCATTCCAAAGTCTTGCTTCCAGATGTGATTCAAGTTTAGGTAAATAAAAATATGGCCCTGACTTAGATTCAAGTAGTTTTTTGACATTATGGAAAAAGTATAGGCCAAAATCAAAAATTGAGGCCGATACAGGAAAACCATCAACTACCAGATGTTTTTCATCAAGATGAAAACCTCTTGGCCTAACTACCAGTGTGGCTATTTGCTCATTTAATTTATAGGTTTTTCCTTCATTATTTGCAAATGAAATTGTTTTTCTAACAGCATCACGACAGTTTATCTGGCCTTGAATTACATTTTCCCAGGTAGGAGAGGTGGAATCCTCAAAATCAGCCATAAATACATTTGCACCAGAATTTAAGGCATTAATCATCATTTTTCGTTCCACAGGCCCGGTAATTTCGACTCTCCTATCCTGCAAATCATGGGGTATAGGCTCAACTTCCCACTTATCATCCCTTACCACTTTTGATACTTCCAGAAAGTCTGGTAACTTTCCGGCATTAATAAGTTTTTGCCTTTCTGTTCTTAATTTAAGTAATCTTGCTCTGGTATCCCGAAAACTTCTTTCAAGTTCAGCAACAAAGATTAAAGCATCTCTGGTAAGTATTTCTGAAAATTCTTCAGTTATTTTTCCCTTAATTTCAATATCTTCGGGTCTGTCAAGATTGTTATCACTCATAAAAACTCCATCATCTATTTTTATTTCTTAATTTGAGTATAAGGTCTGTTTTTAATTCATACAATGACTTTTCCAAACCTACAGGGTATTCATGAGGATTTACAAAACGTTTGATACCAGCATGAAATTTGCCAAGATTCTTTTTGGTGTTCTCCCTGATTTCTTCAATATGGGGAATATTATATACCCTTTTACCGTTCCTGAAAATGGGAACAAGTAAATCTATATATGGTGTATTCAGATTAAAGCTTTTTCTTCTGGTCTGATCCATTGGATCAATGATCGTAAAATCAGCATTTAGAGAAGCATTAATATCAAAAATCATGTCACCCATATTTTCTGTATCAGTACCAAAGCGTCTTACCTGCTGTATTCCAGGAGTAGATATTTTTGCAGTCTGTTCAGAAAGCTTAATTCTATGCTGCCATTCACCGCCAGATTCTCTTATTACAGCCAGTTTATAAACCCCGCCAAGAGCAGGCTGGTCAAATGCCGTAACAAGTTTTGTACCAACACCCCAGACATTTATTTTGGCATCCTGGTCCTTCAAAGATGAGATAATTGTTTCATCAAGATCATTACTACCAACAATACTAGCTTTGGTAAAACCGTTTTCATCCAGTATTTTCCTTGCCTCTATACTAAGATATGCCAAATCTCCTGAGTCAAGTCTGATACCAGCCATTTCATGCCCATTTTCTCTTAACCATTTCCCGGCTTCAACAGCTTTTTTGACACCTTCAATAGAATCATAGGTATCTACCAGAAAAACACAATTATTAGGCATTGCCTTTGCATAAGCCATAAATGCGTCAGCTTCTTCATCAAAAGACATGATCCAACTATGAGCATGAGTACCTTTAACCGGTATGCCAAAAACTTTTCCGGCAAATACATTGGATGTTGCTGAACACCCTCCTATATATGCTGCTCTGCTTGCAGCTAATCCTCCATCAATTCCCTGAGCTCTCCTCAGGCCAAACTCAAGAATTGGTTCGCCCTTTGCTGCTATTACTATACGGGAAGCTTTGGTAGCAATTAAAGTCTGGAAATTAATGATATTAAGCAGGGCTGTTTCTAAAATCTGGCACTGAACAATTGGTCCTTTTATTCTAACCAGAGGTTCATTAGGAAAAACAACAGTTCCTTCAGGAACGGCATCAACTTCACAACAAAATTCTAAAGCACCTAAATATTTTAAAAATTCATTGTCAAATAAAGATTGTCCATCATTACCTTTTAATGAAGAAAGATATTCGATATCTGAAAAATCAAATTTAAAATTCTCCAGATAATCAATTACATACTCCAGCCCAGAGGCGATAGTAAACCCACCCTGAAAAGGATTTTTTCGAAAATAAAGGTGAAAAACAGATTCTTTATTATGAGTACCTGATTTCCAATAACCATAAGCCATTGTAAGCTGATAAAGATCTGTCACCAGTGCCAGAGATTGATTATAGGTTAATGTGTTATACTTCATTTTTTTATTACCTCACTTATATAGTGTATATATTACACTAAGCTGAAGTTAATGTCAAGACCTGACTTTTGAATTAGCTTATGTTGCCATTGTACTAAAATGTTATAATTTTAAAAAATTTTGAAATTAAGGATTCTATTTATGTCAGATGAAATGATTAATGAAACAAATGATTATCTTGATCATGATCAGCTTCTTGCAGTCCTTAAAGCAGTAAAAAGTGGAGATTTTTCTCTACGAATACCTGTTGAAGAAACTTCAGGGAAAGGGCGAGAAGTAGCAGAAACTCTTAATGAACTTATTGATTTAAAAACAAGGATTGTTGCCGGGGTAATAAATACAACCAAAGAAATAGGGTTAGAAGGGAAGCTTGGTGGTCAAATCCAAATTGACGGGCTTGAAGGAATCTGGAAAAATATGGTTGATTGTTTGAATATGGCAACTTTTATTCTTAGTGCCCAACTGAGAAATATTGCAGAAGTAGCACAAGCTGTAGCTAACAGGGATATGACAAAAAA
Organism: uncultured Candidatus Sericytochromatia bacterium; assembly: GCA_964422885.1. Lineage (GTDB taxonomy): Bacteria > Cyanobacteriota > Sericytochromatia > UBA7694 > JACMQJ01 > CAYRDV01. The sequence continues at coordinate 1,792 of CAYRDV010000261.1, read as the reverse complement.
AGTTTCCGTTGATGCCGAAGGGGAAATGTTAATGGTAAAAGAAACTATAAATAATATGGTTGATCAACTGGCAGAGCTGGAACTGGCAATTAAGAGATTAACAAGCAGTATTAATAATTAATTGTTCTTAGGAAGAATATGAAATAACTTTTTTTCAAATCCTAAATTGAGCTCTTACTTTCTTTTAAGAATCCATCCTAACCTTCCTTTAAGAAAGGAAGGGACAAAAACATTGACCAAAGAAGTGGATATTCAAACAAATAATAATGAGTTTTAAGTATTTTTCAACAAACAATATAATTAATCATTAGTTTGAACATCCCCGGTTTACTGAAATCTATTATTGGTAACGATAGACTCAGGGGTCAATTAGAAGAGTTCTGGATGAAATGATTAAATTTCTTTATCTTAAACCAATAGCCCCGTTTGCAAATTCTTTTTCTGAAACCTTCGTAGAAAACCGTAACAAATTAGCATTTCGTGAAAAACCGGGCCTGTTCAAATTATCGATACAAATAATTTTTTATCAAAAAGAATAATCTATACTCGCCAAATTATTTGAATAGGCCCAATTTGGTGAAAGAAAAAAATTTGTAAACAAAAAAGGTAATCACTAATCGTATTTCTACCAATTTTAGCTTAACCTAAAAAAACTTTCTTATATGTTAGCTAAGAATATCCTTTTTTTGAAAAATGTATAATGACAATAAATAAAAGGCCGCAGAATGCCCTGCCAGAACAATAACTGATTTTATAATCTTTACTTTATCCAATGGGTTTTCAAAAAACAATTTCCAGTTAGGAATATAATTTGTAAAAATAAAATGTCTTAAATCCTGAAAAATATCAATATTGATATTGGAAATAATTGTAAACACAATTACCACTGTTATTGTACTTATTATTGGCCCCATCGCATTTTCAACAAATGAAGAAAAAAGAAATGCCAGAGAAGCAATTGAAATCATCGCAAGAGCACTGAAAAGATAAGCATAAATAAATCTGTAAGGTACTTCTGTGTAAGGGATAATAAGTGGTCCTTTGCTCATAACAAGCATATTTCCGGTGCCAAAAATAACTATACCTATACCCAGGCTTAAAAATATAAACCAAAGTAATAATAGGCAGGTATAAATTATTCCCGAAATATATTTTGCTGAAAGCAGGCTAAATCTTGAAACAGGTCTGGTCACAAGTATTCTGAAGGTACCCCCCACTGCTTCACCAGCCAAAAGTTCTCCAACTACAATTATTATCAAAAAAGGTAATTGGAGCAATAAAGCATGCATCATGAAATAAGCAATAGTATAACCATTTAAAAAATCTTCGGGAGAGCCAAAAGGTAGCTTCATATTATAGGTCATATGCCTAAGATGATTACGCCCCCTGGTATACATTGAATACTGGATTAAAGTAATTAAAACTGTAATACCAATAAAACCGATATAAGCTCTCCACTTTTTAAAAACCTTATATAACTCGATCAAAATTAGTCTGATAATCATTTTGTTTTACCAGTAATATCAAGGAAATATTCTTCAAGGTTTTTAACAGGTATTATTGCATTTACAGATAAATCATTATGAACAAAATACCTGTTAAGATAGCTAATTTCCTCATTTTTTAATTTAAAAATAATTTCATTTTCCGAATAGCTTTCAATTTTATCTTTCCATTTTGACTGATTTAACAACTCAAGAGCTTGGCTCACTGAAGAAATAGAAAAGCGTACTTTGATTATTCCTTCATTTATAAACTCGGAAACTGAACCCTGAACTACTGTAGAGCCTTG
>CAYRDV010000260.1:0-8985 GCA_964422885.1 uncultured Candidatus Sericytochromatia bacterium | reverse complement strand
ATTAATAGAAAGGCTAAGATCTACACCAAGTTGCTTACTTGCTTCTGCCAGACCCTGCTCAATGAACTCTTTGGAAATATTGATGTTTCCTGATATATTTCCCTGTAAATCGCCGGATGATTTTGTATCAACACCATCTTTATCTATTAAGGTAACAAATAATTTAGCATCAATAAAATTACTGTCTACGTGTGGAAGCTCAATACCTTTATCTACAAGAGTACGGACAAAATTATCTGTAGTAACTACATAGGCTTTTTTACCACCCTGAAACTGGTTAGCAACATTTTGAGTAATATTAATATTATCTTTTTTAAAGTCACTATTGGGAATTGTTTTTCCATCTTCAGATGTTTCCATTGGGTAAACAGAGAATTTACCATTAACATCCTCAATAAGAGCTTCTGCTCCAGGATTAGCTTTAGCAAAATCTTCAGCTTCTCTGGCAGTCAAATTTGTTTTCAGAGCATTTGTTTTTACATTTAATGCATCTTCAAAATCTAACATACCCCTATCACTTGAGCCAATACCAACTCCTACTCCAAATCCAGACATGATGCTCCTTCTTAAATTTTTCTTGAAAGTTACAAAAAATATTATAGAAAATGACTTATTCTTCTGACCATTATTAACAAAAATATAATAATTGGTTTATTTTTAAAATAGTGAAAATAAAAATAAAATAATTTCCTTTTCGCTTATAATGTTTCACGAATCATGAAACAAGCCAAATCTTTTTAGGGGCCAAAATCTGAACACAGCATGACCAATTATATTTTTTACAGGTAAAGTTCCCCAGATATGGCTATCTGCGCTATCATTCCGGTTATCACCCATTACAAATATTTCATTTTCAGGAATCTTTAAAGCAGGCATATTATATAATGGTGCTTCTTTGATATATGAATTTTCCTTTAAAGGTTTTCCATTAATCAAAACTGTATTATTTTTAATTTCTATTGTTTCACCAGGTAAACCAATTACCCTTTTGATTAGAGGGATATCTTTGCTTAAGTTAACTCTTCTGAGAAAAATATTTTTAAAACTATCATTTTTTGGTTCAAGATAAGGTGGGTAAAAAACAACAATCTCACCTCTATCAACAGACCCTGTATAATGGGAAACTTTTTCGATAAATAAACGATCATCGATCAGTAACGTTGGGAGCATTGAGCCGGAAGGAATAAATCTTGCTTCTGCAACAGTTGTCCTGATAAAAATTGATAAAATAAATGCCAGTGTAATCGTTTTTAATAAATCAGTGACTCCAGTTATCTTTTTATTCATAAATTATTGTCCAGTATCAAAATAATATTACATTATACCAATAATCAGACATGCTTCGTAGGGACATACCATGGCATGTCCCTATAAATTAAGACTTTATCATTTTAATTAACTTACAATACATTAAAAATTAATCTAATATTAACTAAATTATAAGAAATAAGTTAGTGGTTTAAGCATATATATAGATAAGAGTAGGGATTATTTAAGAGAAGTTTATTTATTATATAAACAGTATAAGGTAAATGCAGGTAAACGAGACTAGTAATATTTACCCAAAGGCAGATTTTTCAACAGTCAGCCGCCTTCTTAACCCTGCCACAAATACCCCCAACTCCCTACCCCCTACAGATAATTTTTCAGCCTCTTCTGTCATTTACCAAAAAAACTCAGGCATGAGTAGCCCAGTTCTATTCTCAGAACTTGGCAATATGCTACCAAAATCCCGTACAGCATCTGTTGCAACAGGGATTATTGCTGGAGGTGCGTTAGGGCTTCTAGGTGGTTTTGGCTTAAAAGCCATTGGCACAACACTAAGTAAAGCCGTTCTTTTAGGTGGAGGTTCCGCGATAGGAGCCACAATAGGAGGTCTTGTTGCAAACTCAGCAGTTAGTTCCAGAAACTGGAACCTTAATGAATTAAAAGTTCAGGAAAATAAGTCACAAAGTGTTGTTGGTGTAATACCTAAAGATATCATAGTTGCAGTTATTGATACCGGAGTTAATATCTCCCACCCTGAACTTGAAGGAAAAATCTGGACAAATGAAAAAGAAGTTCCTAATGACGGCATAGATAATGATAATAATGGTTTTACTGATGATAGTCATGGCTGGGATTTCATTGATAATAATGCCAATATAAAAGATTCTCTTAGTCATGGAACCCATATTGCCGGTACTATTGCCGGTAAAACAGTTGGTGTTTCGGCTCATGCCAAAATAATGCCTTTAAGAGTTTTGGGTACAGATGCCAAAGGAAATGCCGCGTCAATATCCAAAGCAATATACTATGCCGTTGATAACGGAGCAAAAGTAATAAACCTAAGTTTCGGTTCTCCTGATTATCATGCAGGTGTGGAAATGGCTATCTTGTATGCAAAATCAAATAATGTAATGGTTATAACAGCAGCAGGCAATAATTACTCAAATAATGATCTTAAACCAAATTATCCAGCCAGCTTACCTCATAACAATGTAATCAGTGTAGCGAACCTGGACAAAAACTTAAATTTAGCCAAGGATTCAAATTATGGTAAAACTTCAGTTGATATTGCTGCTCCAGGTACCAATATCTATTCTTCAGTAAATGAAGGCTTCTTTTCAAAATATAAAGCAATATCGGGAACATCTATGGCTGCCGCTCATGTCTCAGCAATTGCCGCAGAAGTTATAGCCTGGAATCCGGGTGAAAATATTGACGCTACCAGACAGCGTATTTTAAATGGTGATTCTGTAGAAGCGATAAAAGATAAAACCAGTACAGGGATGAAAGTAAATCTGCAAAAAGCAGTTTTTGGAAATTCCGCATTATTAAAAGCTTCATAAATAGTCTTAAAAAATCAGAACCACAGATAATACAGATGAATCAGATGTTCACAGATTTTAAATAAAAATAATTAGAAAAATTTTCTCTTATCTGTGGTAATCTATGTCTTTATCTGAGTACATCTGTGGTAACTTATTATTAGAAATTCAGGTTTAAAAACTTCATGACTAGTGATGAAAAGCTTTTTGAAAAAGAAAATATTGATTTATCGGATGCTCATTTTGTCCTTGCCAATACCCTAAAATTCCATAAAAAAAATTATCAGGCTATTCAAAATTATAAACAAGTATTGATAATCAATCCAAACCACATAGAGGCACTCAGTAACCTGGGGGTAATTTACCTGGAACATTTACATTTTAAAGAAGCGGTAGAAGTATTTCAAAAACTTATAAATATTGCTCCTGAATATCCAGGTGTAGGCAAAAACCTTGAAGTTGCCAGAAAACAATTAAAAATTAATAAAATAAAATTAGAGTATTCAGATTACATTAACAAATTTTCCGGAGAAGATTCAATTTATGATGAAAACCATTTGATTGTCTCTTATCTTGATTTACTGAAAAAATGCCTGACTGATACACTTCATCTAAACCATCAATCTGAAGAATATATATTGGCAAGAGAAGGGCTCGATTGCCCGTTAAAAGCAGAAACAATGATTGGTATTAAAAGGCTTAATAATTTACATTATTGTATTAGTCAGGTGATAAAAAATAATACCCCTGGAGATCTGATAGAAACTGGAATATGGAGAGGTGGAGCCACTATTTTCATGAGAGGCATTTTAAAAGCTTATGGCATTACAGATAGAACAGTCTGGGCAGCAGATTCGTTTGAAGGAATACCACCACCAAATGAGACAACATATCCTTATGATAAAAACAGCCCTCTTCATAAAGTTGATATATTGAAAGTTTCACTTCAGGAAGTACAGGAAAACTTCAAAAAATATAACCTGTTAGATGAACAGGTTATATTTTTAAAAGGTTTATTTAAAGATACTCTGCCTTCTGCACCAATTAAAAATCTGGCAGTTTTGCGGCTTGATGGTGATTTATATGAGTCCACGATGGATGCACTACTCAATCTTTACCATAAGCTTTCACCAGGAGGGTATATTATTATTGATGATTTTGAAGCAATTTTTTCATGTAAAAAAGCGGTTGAAGATTTTCGTAAAGATAATAAGATTAAGGAAAAAATTGAGAGAATTGATCATTCAGGAATCTATTGGCAAAAACTAGGTCTGTAAAAGAAGGGGTTTGATTAATCAAATCCCTACGGGATTTTACCCAATGCTTCTTTGGGATAATTTATATATTTAATGATTCCTAATTTTAAAAGCTCTGACACTATTTCCGGTTCTTTGAGCATTACCTGTTTTTCATAAATATCAAGAGCAAGCCCAATATCATTTTTAATGGCAGCATCCCTTGCTTCAAAGTAAAATTTATTTTCAGGGAGGGGATCAAACCAGATTTCTTTTAGTTTACTGATATATTTAAATTTCTCCCAGTAATTAGAAAAGCCTGTACAAAAATAATGAAGTATGGAACAATCCAAACTAAAAACGGTTTCAGGAAACAATGGTGAAGGATGAAAAGTATGTACTCCTGATGGTAAGGCCCCTTTAGCAACTCTGACAGCCGATTTACCATTGCCATAAGAATTGAAATACATTCTTTGGGGAAAATATTTCTTATAAAATGCCGGTTCAATATTTAACCTTTTTAGAAAAAAACCATTTAACTTAAAAAGAGTTACTTCCTTAAAGAAATTTTCAATCTCCATTTTTTCTGGCACAGCTTCATGATTATAATAAATAATATCTCCGGTATTAGTATCGGAAAATTTTTCAAAATGCTCTTTTACAGAACAATTTTCAGGATAAAAAAGCTCATCCTGATCAAGGTGTAACATCCAGTCAAAACCCATCTCAGACGCAATATTTATCGCAGTTTCCTGATTTAAAACCTGACGGGGAATGGGATGTTTTATCCCTGGAGCAAACATTATATTAAATGTCTTATTTTTCATCTGTTTTTGTTTTAATTCCCTGTCACCCAACAGAACAGTTACATTAGTATATTCTCTTGCCTTTGGAAGAGCTTCATCAGAAAGGTTTTCAAAAAAAAGAATAATATGCTCAAAACCAATTGACAAGTGATAATCAATAAATAAAGCCAAGATTTCTTTTCCGGGATTACAAACAGTTGAAACGATACAAACTTTGATAGCCATGTTTTTGGCTTACCTACCATATTTTCGGCAGGAATATGTATACGAAAGAGAAAGGAACTCTTCTTCCCTGACATTATAATGGTCCTTAAATGTGTTAATAAGATTCTTTTGCATAATATTCATGCTATCTTTATTGGGGAATATGGTAGATTTGGCACTTTTTGGAATAAAATTATGCTTTATTAATAATTTTCGCATACTGTCAAATGAAAATAAATTAATTTTAGAAAAAGTATAAAAAAGCTTTGAAATATCAATATTATCAAGTATCTGGTTAATCATAAAAACACTTTTACAATTAAAAAAGGAAACAATTAAAATTCCATGATCATTTAATATTTCATGACAAAAATGAATAACCCGGTTTGGATTTAATACTGTATCCAATGTGAAAGCCAAAACAATGCAATCATATTTTTTGTCAAAAGGTAATTTTGGCCTGGAAAAATTGAATGCTTTTGGATTTAAGGTGTCAAATTCATATTGATCAAAGCGGAAAATACTTTTCAGATCCATAATTAATGGGTTTGTCACCTGTAAAACGGTATTTATATCATTATTCTTGACAATCTGCTCAAGAATATCAAGGATAGAAAGATTCACCAATTCCTTGTTATAAAGAACAGGGTTATAATAAAAATCTTTATTTAAAGCCTGATATTTTTCAAAAATTTCATTTATTGGTTCCGCAACTTTTAAAATAGTTTTTATATCATTTGTTTGAATCATTTCTTCCAGCTTATAAATAATAGATGCATAAGCTTTAATTTCTGAATTAAAAGCAGAATCCAGCATTTTTGTGTTTGTTTCCCGTAAAACCTGTTCATTCTCTTTAAAATAATTTGATTTAACAAGCCCATCTAATACTTCAGATGAAAATTTACTGACAATATTTTTTATATTATTAGCAAATTCTGTTAATTGTTTAGTTTTTTCAGGAGAAAAAATTTCTTTTTTTTGAAATAAAGCTCTGTATTCTTCTAATATCTTTGAGAATTCTCCTTTTGCATGTAAAACATTTAAAACAGGAGTTTCCTTTTTTAATTGAGAATTATCAAGTACAGACCAGTTAGGAGGATTTTCAGTAATTAACCTTTTCATTATTGCTTTCTGCCATAATTCTGTACCAGGAACCGGTGTCATAAAGTCCGTTTTCACATCAATACTCCCAAAAACGCCAGAATTAGGAAAATTTATCTTTGTTTTTTTAGAATAGACATTCAGATAATTTCGTTCAATAAACCAATAATTTTTTGCCAAATCTTCTTTTGTTTCATTGGGAGAGCCAAGTAGATAATTTGCAGTAACATTAAAATCATGCCTGTAACATCTTTCAAGTACTTGAAGTTGTTCGTCCTCTTCTAATACAGGTTCACGTAGTTCTCTCAGTGTTTTTACTGAAGAAGATACAAAATGAATATTTAATATTTTAATTTCAAAAGCATGTTTTAAAATTTCACATACTTCTTCTGTTAATTCATGAGGTCTGGCAAAAATTTCAAATTTTATATATTTACTCATTTTTCCATCTGCAAACACTTCTGCAAATTGCTTAAACCTTGCTAAATCATAGATAAAAAGTTCATCTAAAATAGGAACCTGTCTAAGTTGAGAAGAAAAAGTAATCAAATCAACAGTATCATTAATTAATCTTTCAAGTGAATGTAATCTAACAGGCTCATCTGAAGAAACAGAATATGCTGTTTTATAGGGAGTTCCTCTTCCAGTAATCATTGAAGGAACCCAATTTCCAGGCATCTGGTAAAAAAACTTTCTGGTTAAAGGTATAGAATCTAGATCCTGAATAGCTTTTCTTTTATCAGTCATCATTTTTTGACCTTTATAGTGAAAAACGACTCCAGGAACTGTATTTAAATTCTTTTCATTAAAATATTTATCATCTTTAAAGATTGTAATTAGATCTCTGAAGGTTTCTTCTCCTTCCCCAATCACACCAACATCGATTATTGGTGGTAAAGATTTTGGCAGATAGGTTATATGTGGTCCACCAAGAATCAGAGGTACTTTTAAGTGCTCCTTTATTTCTCTTGCTATTTCTATAACCTTATTAAAATACTTGCTGTATGGTGCATAAATACCGATTATATCTGGTTTTGTCTGAAGAATAATTCTAAGATCTACAGCAGGGAAAATTTCATCATCCGGGAAATATTTTTCAAGGTAACTAAAAAGGTAAGAAATAGAAGTCATGCCAAAGAGCTTAGTGTTGTTTATATCGTAATTATCTGTCTCAACAGGAACTATTGCTATCCTCATTTTACTCTTTGTCTGCTTAAAATTTACTTTAAAGTGTAAAAGATTTTGAAGGGATATTCAATATATTTCTAACCTTTAGAAAATTGATTTAGCTCCTAGCTGGGTTTAATTGTTTTTTACATTTTTAATTATAAAAACATTCAGCCATTTTTCTTCCTCTCGCTCTTTCCTTTGATCATTGGTAATCCAGATTTCTTTTATTTTTAGATTTGGGATTTCATAGATTATTTTTGAAAAGCTATCTTCGGTTAAATCTGTAAAAATACGCCCATTACGCTCACCAGAAAAATTTCCGTATTTAAATGAAGCATATATAATCCCATCTGGTTTTAACGCTTTGGAAAGCTTTTTAAATACATCGGTTAATTCATTATGATTTAAATGCAATAAAGAAGAGCAGGCCCAGATACCATTAAATTCATTATTAAAAGTAATTTCATTAAAAGGGATACAAACAGCCTCTACATCAGCATATTCACGAGTAAATTTTACAAATTCCGCGCAACTATCAATAGCAGTAACTTTGAGACCTTGATTTTTAAAGTAAAGGCGGTCTCTTCCTGAGCCACACCCTGCATCTAGAATTTTTCCACCTTCAGGAAATAAAGGAATACATTTTTCATATATCGAATCCATGTCTATTTCAAGTGTTGCCTGGATAAAATTATCCGCATTTTTGTTGTAATAGGCTTTAGTAATGTCCATATAAGTTAAGCTATTGCCAGCTTTTTAACATCAATTTCTTGTTTCTTATCTGAAGCCCCGTCGGGTTCTTTTTCAAGTTTCTCATAGATGGGACGTAAATCGTCTTTTTCAGTAACCTTATCAAAAATAAAAAGCCTAATATCTTTTTCAGTTATCCAGTTCATCCCAGTTGGGCTGTCTTTTTCTTTTTCCCAGTTAATTACACATGGATGAGTAACATAAAACCTTTTTGCAAATTCCTTTAGATTCATTTCAAATGTCAAACGAATAAATCTTATTTCATTTCCTGTAAGACGGGCAGGTTTAGTAACCAAGCTTTTAAGAACTTCATAAGTAAGCTTTGTATAGTCAATATCAGGAGTCCAAACCCCTCTTATTTCAATCATTGGTACATTTAAGAGTACGACCGGAAATCCGAATCCTGTATCAATAAAAAGCTTTTCTTTTTTTGTTTTTTTCATTATAACTCCAGAGCAATCAAAGTTATTATTAACATATTATTTTCATCAAAAGAAACAATTACCCGTAATTCTTTTTCATCAATTGTATTTCCTCGTATAGCGTAATTCCAGGTATTGTATTCTTCTTTAAATTCGTCCTTCTTCTTTTCATGTCTACCTGTTTTTAGTACATACAAATATTCTGGTCTTGTTATTTCTCGTTCGGACGCTCTTTCCGAAGCATGAGTAACGTCCCTGAAATTTCCTAAATTTATTGCATCCTTTATTTTTTGTAACAGTTCTGGTTCTTTTTCTGGTCGTGTTGCTTGCTTCTTTTTCACCATATTAATAGTGTAACTCACTTACATTTATTTATCAATTGCTGTCACGATAGAACCATGATTTTTAAAGTATAGGCTATCTCTGCATGAACCACACCCTGCATCTAGAATTTTTCCACCTTCAGGAAATAAAGGAATACATTTTT
>CAYRDV010000259.1:0-9062 GCA_964422885.1 uncultured Candidatus Sericytochromatia bacterium | reverse complement strand
GGAGAAAGCCTTATGAAATCAGACTCTTCCATTTTTTTATTTGGAATGATTTAGATCAAAATCCAATTTCTAATGAAGGGGTGCAAAAATTAATGACAAACTTAGCAGAAAGACGAAAACAACTAATTAAAGCAATTAATTCTAAAGATATTAGATTAATAAGTTCTGAAATAAAAAAAATGGAAGGACCTATACGTGAATCGCAAGTTATCTTAGAACACCATTATAATAAGACAGGTCATTCTGTATATTATATTGAGAAACAAGTTTACTTAGCAAGTTTAGATAACATAACAAATGAATCTGGGAAAATTTATTACAACCAAGTGAAAGCTGGGCGGAATGGTTCTGAAACTACCTTGGTTGAATTGCAAAGCCACGGCAATCTTAAAGCTCAAATTGACGATACAATACAAGCTGCTGCAAATGATAATGTTTATGCAGGCTTTTATTTTGATAACCCAAGCCCATTTATCAAACAATATATAAGTGATAAAGCTACTGAAAAAAATCTTGGTACAAAATTCCAGGTAATCAGTAATAAAGATTTTTTAGTAAAATATAAGATACAGAATTAAGTTTGGGGGAAATTTAATGGGATGGGAGGTTGGTTTAGATATAGAATCATTGAAATTAGAACCTAAACATTATTACAAAGGTATAGAAATAGAAATACTTGAAACATGTGGTTATATACCACTTGAAAGCATATTAACTAAGCAGGAACTTAAAATAATTTCCCCATATGCTTTTGATGGCGAATTTCTTGAAGAGATTATAGTTAACCCTGAAACACTTAAAAGTGCATTAACTAAGATTTATAATTATCTAGAAATACATGCTTTAGATTTACCTCTTACACATATTGTTAAAGATGAAAATAATAATGAAGTTTACGCCTTTGATTCCGGTGGATTTAAATATTCTCTTACAAGTTACACATTTTTTTATGGTGAGCAAAATAGAATTGAACGCAGAAATTTTATATTTGTTGAGAAATGGAAAAGAGTTGATAAGATTACAAAATATGAGTTAGTTGAATCTTTTTGGATCAAAGTTGAACCTGTAATAGAAATTTCAGGTAAAAAATTTTCAGTTAATACAAAAACAAAATTTGAACAATATAGAGAAAACTTAGAGGATATGATAAATCGCTGTAATATTGCTATCAAAAATAACAAACAAGTTCGTTGGTATCTTTCCTAAAAGTAAACTATGAAAGTTCAGGAAATTGAAAAAATAATATCAGAAAATACCTTCTGGCAAAAAGAAAGGTTAATCTCTTTCTGTCAGGAAAATCTGGTAAGGTGTGTTTTTAAAGAAAAATTGGTTATTTTAGATTATATTGATAATATTCAGTGTAAAAACTGGAATAGTTTTAATAGTTTTTGCCGTGGGCTGGTTTTGGATTTAGACCAGAAAAAAATTGTCGCCTACCCTTTTGATAAATTTTTTTCATATAATGCAAATGAAGTCGAGATTATTGATACTTCAGAAAAAATACCAATAACCAAAAAATATGATGGAACGATGATTACAGTTTTTTTATATCAAAATAATACTCATTGTATTACCCGTTCGTCATTTGATAATTTCCAAATAAAAAACTCTTTGCAAATTATTAATTCCTATTATCCAAAAATGAAACAACTTCTGGAAAAAAATTATACTCTAATTTTTGAATATATTTCTCCAAAAAATAGAATAAATATAAATTATCTACTAGAAGAATTAATTTTATTAGGAATAAGAGATTTGAACAGTGGAGAATTATTATCTTATGAAAATCTAAAATTTATTTCTGAAAAATATTCTTTAAAATTAGCTGAACAAGTAACCATTTCATTAGAGCAATTAATTAATTTAGCCAAAACGGATGAATCAGAAATATTTGATGAAGGGTGGATAATAAGTATTGGTAGTAAGCTTATAAAATTAAAATCATGGAAATATTTACTAACTCTCAGGATAATAAAAGAAGGCTTAACTAAAAAACAGATTATTGATAAGCTTTTCAGTAATGAAACAAATATTATTGACATCTTTATAGCAGAATTACCAGATGTTTTTAAAAATGATATCGAAAAATTTTGTAATAAAGTAAATAGTGATTTCATTAATTTGAAAAATGATATTCTAGATAAATACAAGCAAATTAACTACATAGAATCTCCAAAAGATTTTGCCTTTGAAGTAAATACCAGATTCACTCAAAATATCCGTTCCTTTTTATTTACCTTAAAACAGGGAAAGCCTATTGATAATTTTTTAAAAAAAGATTTCTGGAAATTTATTGATTATTACACAAATGAACCTGTTATTGATTCCAAAAAATTAAAAGACTGGGCTTTTTATTATATCGACTGATTCAAAAATTGGTTAAAAGACTTAAGTTCATTTGATTTAATCAGCTTTTTTAAATGGCAGGCTCCAAAAAATGTATTTGGTAAAATTCCTTTTTTTAGTGATAACTTAGATACCAGTCAAATTTTAAGGGTATCAGACGGAAATAATATTGATTTTATAGAATTTATTATCAGTCAAAAACTTGATTATCTGAAAAAATATAATGGAAATATTTCATTACTGGAAATCGTTGATACAGAAAACATTGTATCTCTTGTTTTTGAAAATCACCCATATTTTGAATGGCAAGTATTTTATAACAATGGTAGTGATTACGATTTAGTTAGACAAAAATTTAGTTACTAAACTGATATAAAATACCTTTTTAAACTTGCTGTAAAAGCTTATTACAACAACCCCTAACCTTTATAATTGCATTTATCATTTATTTTCAATATACTACTATTGTAGTAATGTAGTAAATGTGTTTAAGGTAATTTCTAATGACTATGAAATCATTAAATATTAAAATTGATGAGCAGCTCTATGAAGCGATTAGAGCGTTAGGATTTATGAGAAAAGAGCCTATAGCAGTAGTGGTTCGTCAGTTTTTACAACAACAGGTTGACTCTCAACCAAAAGTAGTTAAAGAGAAAATGGCTCTAGTCCTTGATGTTAAAGATGAAAAGAAGGTACAAAAAATCCTTGCAAAAGATGAGTGGGTTTCTGAGGAAGATTTTATGAAAGAAAACAACCTGACTTACAATAAATAAACTAATGCAACGAATTTATAGTAAAGATTTTCAAAAACATTATCAAAAATTAGACAGCACTATAAAAGAACGTGTTTGGAATGCTTTACAAAAGCTACCAGAGGGACAGTACATAAAACTAAAGGGAAATCATACTCCTCCTATATACCGAATACGGGTAGGTAAGTATCGAATATTATTTGAAATGACTGAACATATTATCCGTATTATCGATGTCGATAGCCGGGGTGACATTTATAAACAAATATAAACCTTCGGGTAATATTGAAACGAAATTAATTATATTATATTGATTTAACTAATTGAACCAAGAGACTGCTTAACCAGATTAAGTATTTCCTCATGAGTAGCCTTACCTTTTACCAGATACCCTTTTGCTCCTTTAACCAAAGCTTCTTTTTCCAGTAAGGGGTCATCAAAAGAAGTATAAACAATTATTGGTACTTTACCATTAATCATTTTTAATCTGTCAATCATATCCAGACCAATGCTATCACTCATAATAAGGTCAAGAAAAAGCAAATCATAGCTTTCAATAGAAAGACGGGAAAGACCATTTAAATATTGTTCTTCAAAAGTAAATGAAAATGAGATACTCTGCTCATGTTCCAATGTCTTTTGTAAGACTTTTGCATCAATTGGATTATCTTCAATTATTAAAACTTTTATTGTTTTTGTTTTTGCCATAATTACTCATATTACTCTATATAAACACACTGGTCTACCCATCTACTTTTATTTACTCCAAATTAATTAAAAACTTCATCCATTTTAATTTCAAAAGTTTCAATTACCCGGGATTTTACAATTTGCTTATCTTCTTCTTCCAAAAACCCCTCAGAAAACAGTTCATATTTTTCTTTTTCATTTAAAACAAAAATTTCAATATTTTTATTTTTAGGATCAACCAACCAGTATTCTTTGATTTTAAAGGATTCATATAAATCTTTTTTTATATATGTATCTCTGTATTTTGATGAAGGTGAAATAATTTCAATTACTAAATCAGGTGGGCCGTATATGCCTTTTTCTTTAATTATATTTTTGTTTTCTTGGGCAATATAAATAATATCTGGCTGAACTACATTATTATCATCTAATATTACATCTATTGGTGCATCATATACCTCTCCAAGCTTACCAGAATAAACAAGATTACATAACTTAATTTCAATTTTTCTGGAAATACTCTGATGTTCTGTATTTGGTGCAGGAACCATAATTAAATCTCCAGTTATTACTTCATATCTTTTATCATTATTTATTTTAAAATAGTCCTGATAGGTAACTTTTTCTGTTTTGGTTGTTGGGAGGCTCATTTATTACTTCTCATAATAATTAATTTACTATAACTATATTATAATACGCATTGAAGTATTTTAACCCGATATAAAATCATTATGAAATCACTACAAAAAGTAATATTTAGCTTTTGCCTTTTATTAAGTTTTACTGGTTACAGTTATGCTTCTGAAGAAAATGAAAGAACTTCTCTTAGTAATTTTAAAGAATGTCTTAGCTTTTATTATTTACTAATAAAAAACTGTAGTGAATAAAGTCTTAAATAATGTTAATTAGTTTTTTCGGCAATAATTATCATATTAGGTGTATTTATAGAATATTCAGTCATATCGATATTTCCATAAGTAGCAATAATTTCCAGGCCTACCAGCTTTAGAAGAGTTTTCATTTCTGTATACAAATATAACCTTATATCCTGAATCTGCTCGTATCTTTCACCCTTATCAATAATAACCTGTTCAGAAATAAGTCTTCCGGTAAAAATATTAAACATATTATTTGCCAGGAAAGTGACATTTTCTGGTGGGTAGATAATCCAGGCCTGATCAGTAGCTGAAGCATTAGTATGACCCAATGTCCATTCCCGGTTTACAGTATCAATAATTATTTTCCCTTTCTTTTTCAGTGCTTTAGCCATACTTTTTAAAAAATCAAAATTTTCCTGTTCGGAAAAATAGCCAAAACTTGTAAAAAAGCTAATAATTGCGTCAAATTCATTTTTAAAAGCAATTTCCCGCATATCCATTTTTATAAAGTTAATATTGGGTATATTCCTGACATTTTCCCAGGCTATATTCAAAAAATCTTCCTGATTATCAAGCCCTGTTACCTTATAACCTCTTTCTGCAAGCAATAGTGAATGTCTACCATGACCACAGGGAATATCAAGAATTGTTGACCCTTTTTTAAGTTCTAAGGCCTCTTCGATAAAATCTACTTCTGCTTTGGTTTTTTCTTCGGTAAGCACAGGTAAATGGGTTGGTAAGTAATACTTACCAAAAAATTGTTCTGTCCAGGACATTTATTAAAATTACCTCAAAATAATTTGTCTTACTGCAAAAATTCAGATTATATTATAGACCTTTTAACTTTGTTTTGATAACATTTTTGTTTCTGAAAAAATTATTTTAAATTCTGTTTTTCCTACTTTACTTTCAAATTTAATATCACCATCCAGTTGCTCAGTTAATGTATGTACGAGTTGCAGGCCAAGGGACTCCGTATTTTTAGAATCAATTTCTTCGGGGAAGCCAACTCCATTATCCCGGATTGTGAGCTCAAAATTATTATTATAAATAAGTTCGATAAAAATTTCTCCTTCTTCATAATCAGGAAAAGCATATTTTAGTGAATTTGAAACCAGTTCATTTATGATAAGACCACAAGGTATTGCAGAATCTAACCCTAAGGGTTGATGAGTAATTTCCAGTTTTATTTTTATCATTTCAGGAGTACTGCAATAAGAATGAATAAGATAACTGACAAGCTTATCTACATAATCATAAAAATCAATTTGGGCCAGATGTTGTGACTGATAAAGATTTTGGTGAATCAGTGCCATTGATTTTATTCTATACTGTGATTCTCTAAAAATCTTTATCGCAGTTTCATCTTTTATATAATACGATTGGAGATTAAGTAAACTTGAAACAACCTGGAGATTGTTTTTTACCCTATGATGAATTTCTTTTAAAAGTATTTCTTTTTCTTTAAGAGAGTTTCTGATTTTTTCTTCAACCTGTATTCTTTCTATTTCATTTTCTACCCACTGAGCAATTAGTTTTATCATTGTTTTTTCAGTGGATGTAAATAATATTTTTCGTTGATTTGAACTGAAAAAATCAAGCGACCCATAATTTTGTCCATTTATTGAAATTAAAGTACCAAAATATGCTTCAAATTTAAATCTTTTTTGAATAATTTGGTATATATTTGTTTGTTCTTCGTTAGAATTTAGGGTTAATATGTTCGGAATTTTTTCTTTAGGTTTTATAGACTCATTATCTGAAAATACATATAATATTTCCATAAACTCTCGTTCATTTTTTACTAATAACCCATTTTCCAGGCCCAATTTTTCACAGCCCATTTTGAGCAGATGAGAAATTTTTTCATCAAAGCTTTTTGTCTGACTGGAAGTAGTTTCATATAATTCTCGGATAAACGATTCACGTGCCTTTAATTCTGCGGTCATTTGTTCCGCAATTTCCACTGCCATTTTTTGGGTAAAACTTAAAGTCCTGATCAGACTAAAAAGTAAAAAGCTTACTATTAAACCAGCAATTAAGATTATTATTGGCAGACTGTAATTTAAATTAAAGGTCTTATTTGTTTTCCAGATAATTGTCCAGGTATGACCATAAATATATAAGTTGGAGATCTTTGAAAAAATTGCCGGAAAATTATGTTCATGATTAAATTTTTTCTCAGAATCATAAAGTAAAGATTCTTCAGAAACTTCATTCCCATCAAAAATATGAAAATCAATTTGCTGTATATCCTGCTCATCGATAATATTGCCCAATAAATCATCAAGTATAAAAACAGCCGCAACGGCACCTTTAAAATTTTTTATTCTTTCACTGCCAACTTCTGGCAGTGAACCATTTTTATAAACCGGAAAATATAATCCAAAACCAGGTCTGTCAGTACTAATTAATTTTAGTTTATTGGTAATGGTCGGTAATCCAGTATTTCTGGTTCTTATTAAGGTTTTAAGTCTTGTTTTATTTGAGCTTATATCAAAGCCCAGGGATTTTGATTTTTTTTTAATCTGCTCAGTAAATTTTATTATATAATGTTCATTACTATCAGATAGTGACCATATTTTGTAATTAGGATATTCCTTTTTCATTTTATTTTCAAAGCTTTTTAATTCTTTAGCAGGAACATATTCAATATAGCTTAAAGCATTAATTCCATTAAATTTTCCTGATATAAAAAATTTATCAGTAAATCCTTGCCATTGTTTTAAATTAACGTTCTCAGAAAGATTAAAAAACCCTGAGGTTCCAATTAACACACTTTCATAGAGGCTTAATCTGTTTTGAATTTCTTTTTGGACTAATTCTGTGCGATGATAAAAGTATTGTTTTTCTTTTTCATAAACTATATTTAGTGAGCTTTTGAAACCAAATATGGTTAACGTAATAGAAAAAATAAGGACTATCCATGGAGAAAAAATAACAATTTGTGGTTTGTTCGTCTGATTAATATTTTTATTTATTTTATTCACTGATATTTTAATTTATTTTATTAATAATACCCTGAAGTGGAGCTTTGGGGTTAATACAAACAGGGGCCCCTTTAGGGG
Organism: uncultured Candidatus Sericytochromatia bacterium; assembly: GCA_964422885.1. Taxonomy (GTDB): domain Bacteria; phylum Cyanobacteriota; class Sericytochromatia; order UBA7694; family JACMQJ01; genus CAYRDV01. Next base: position 1,328 of record CAYRDV010000259.1, on the reverse strand, counting down.
AGTTATTAGATAAAAATATCTTTATTGTTTAAATAGTACGTAAAAGTTTGACGTGCCACAGGGCAAGCCCATGTGGATTCTATGCGATTTGAATACGCAAAGGGTTCGCCAAAACACCCTTTATATGGTCGTCACTCATTTCTGAATAATCTCCACTTACTTTTCTGCCTATATTACAAGAGCCATTTACATCAGCATTAATAATCAAACCAGAGGCAGTTTTAAACAAACCGCGTTTAATTCTTTTACCTTCATAATTATCATGATGCTTAACCAGCTCATTGTCAAGGTAACTACATTTACTGGTATGTGATTCAACTACTTCTTTGTAAAGAATACCATAATTATTACAGCTACTTTCTAATGAACTTATTAATTGACCAAAAGGGATTTGAACAAAGTTTTGATTATTTCTTTTACCGATATTAATATCCTGTTTCCAACCTTTATTATGACCTACTATTATTTTACCTATATTATTAGCTTGACAATATTCGATAATATATTTGCAACTCTTACGAATATAATCTTTTATTCGATTATTTCGTTTCCTTGTAAGTAAAAATAATTGTCTTGTTTCACCTTTAATATTCTGTAAATCCTTTATAGATTGTAAATTAGCTCTTTGCTTATTATAGTAATAATTGATTGATTTTATCGGTTTACCATTGATGATAAACGACTTACTATTTTTCATGTCAAAGCAGGTTGCTAAATTATTCAAACCTATATCAATACTTAAAACATTTTTATTATCAAGCTTTAAATCAACTTCAATATCCTCATAGACAATCTCAAGAGTAAAATACCTTGCTTTACATTTAGGATGAATTCTAATTTCTTTTACTGATTCTGGTTTTATCTGATTAGGAAATGGAAGTTTGATTCCTTTAATACCAGTTTCTTTCTGCATTGCTTTAGATAAACCTATATGTAAAATATCATCCTTGATACTAAAACCATTAGTTGGAACTGTTAATTGGAAATACCCTGTTTTTGGCAAGAATTTAGGTTCTGATATTTTTACATCTTTATAATCACGATTCCTTGTTTTAAGTAAAGCAAAGAATGAATGAAAACTTCTATCTACTATCTTTAAAGTTTGTTGACCTATTACAGATGGTAAGATTTGATAGTTTTCATTTAATTTAGAATGATGATAATTTTGTTCATATCTAAGATAAGTTTTAGTCTCTTTAAATTGTTGTTTAACATTATATAAACCATAATTATAGAGCCTAGCACTATGAAAACACAACTTTCGAAGTATTTTGTACAGTAATAAAGAATGAAAAAAGAATTAGGAAAAAATTAGCTTCATTTTTAGT
>CAYRDV010000258.1:0-9110 GCA_964422885.1 uncultured Candidatus Sericytochromatia bacterium | reverse complement strand
CATATGGAAAAATTGAAAATTTTTTGGAGATTTCATTATAGGCATTTACAATCTGATTTGTATCAGCATTAACTGATACATTTAAAAGTTGATAATAGGTTTGCTGGGGAGAATATTCAACCACTTTTTACACTCCGGTTTTAATTTTCTAAAGATAAACTAAATTACAAAATAATTACTGTTTTCAGAATTATTTTCAGTATAGTTAATCCTTACCAAATCAGAATAAAAAGCCGGATTTTCTAAAAGAACCTGCCACATTTCAGATTCCTGATTGTTAATTGTTATACTTGATTCTTTCATAATTTTTTACCTCATTGATTAAACCGTTAATCTACTGTTAATTAAAATAATAGCATTTATTCTAACAAAATGTAAATACAGATAAAATATTTATTGTAGATTTAATTAGGATTTTAAGATTTTAGGATTTGGTTAAAATTTAAAATACGTTCTGATAACTCAGAAGCCTGACCGATTATTTCTTTAATATTTTTAAGATTTTCTCTGAAAGGATGTATTTCTGGCAATTCTTCTTCAGATATATAGAGGTTCATACTTAGCAAACTAATAATATTATTAAAATCATAAGCTATTCTCGAGGTCATTGTTTTTATAGCTTCTAATTTTTGGGCATGTTGGATTTGTATTTCCAGATTATTTTCGTTAATAATGTTTCTGATTTTCAGTTCAAAATACACCTGATTTTTATTTTTGTCTTTTACCATTTTTGCATCAAGAATAACAGGAATATTTTGCCCATCTTTCTTTTTTAGTTTTATTTCCTTATTTACTATAATCTCATGAATGATTAAAGAAGAAATAATTTCGTCAAATAATTTTGGTTCATCGGATAACTCATGTATTTTTTGCATTTTGATTAATTCTTCTGGAGATGAATATTCCAGAATATTTGCCATTTCTATATTTGCTTCTAGAATTTTACCTTCAAGAGAATGGTATATAACTCCAGGCTGAATGTGCTCCGATTCATTTATTTTTATGGAGTTAGAATTTTTTTCAATTTCACTACTTGTAGTAATATCTCTGATTAATAAAAGAACTTCATCCTGATTACATAGGGCAAATCGCAATTCAAAATAATAAATATTTTCAGAAAGAAAAAACTTATAATCAAAAGTCTGAATTTTGCCAGTTTTAAAAGTAAGCATCGTATGATACGAAATTTGTTCAATTATTTCTCTGGAAAGAAAGCTATAGGTTTTAGATAACTCTGTAAAATTTTTACCGATTAGTTCATGAGCTGATTTATTAAAATTTAAGTTTCTGGGTATCCTGATATCAAGTAATGTAAGTTCCCGGTTTATTCTCAGGATAAGATCAGGAATAGAATTTAACAGGATATTTGCCCGGGTTTCACTATTTCTGAGAGATTCTTCTATTTTCTTAATTTCAGTTATATCTTTGGAAACACCAAGAAACCCAATTATTTTATCATTTTTATCCTGAAGAATAGAAACTTTAATATAAATCCAGACAATTTCCCCATTTTTCTTTATACCTTTCCATTCACCTATATATTCTTTTGCTTCGATCAGTGAAGACATTTCATATAAATACTGTTGTTCATTTTTGTCTGGGTAAAGAACAACCGTTGTATTTCCAAGCATTTCCTCGGAAGTATAACCAAAAAGCAAAGTTGCTCCTTTATTCCAATAAAGTATTTTACCCTGCATATCTGTAACGATGATTGAGTCACGAATATTTTCAAGTATATTTACAGCAAATTTTAGTTTATCTTCAATAAGTGCTTTTTCTTCGTTAATTTTCCTTTTTTGGATTGCACTTGTTACTGCTGGAGCAATTCTACGAATTGAGTCTTTTAATACATAATCAACAGCTCCGGCTTTCATACAGGCAACAGCTGTTTCCTCATCAATTGTTCCGGTAACTATAATAACAGGAATTGAAGGTGTAAGTTCTTTTGCCAGAGCAAGAGCCTCAGTACCACTAAATCCTGGTATAGTATAATCAGAAAGAATGATATCTGGTTGAAACTCTTCAAGTTCACGCAAAAATTCCATTTTTGTGATCACATGCTTCATTGAAAAATCAATTTTTCCATCTAAAAGCTCATGCTTAATTAAGCCAACATCTCCGAGATTGTCTTCAAGTAAAAGAATCTTTATATGATTTTCCATCAGTGTTAGATAATTTCTTTTTTCATCTTAGGTAATAAAAACTATAACAATATATTCTAGCTCAAATATTCATTATAAATTTTCAATGAGTTTTTTTTCCTAGAAAGGATAAAGAGAAAAGATTAATTTTGTTAATTTTTACAAAAAAAAAAAAAATAATTTGCTTGGTTTAATTAGATACAACAAAAAAAATAACCTGCAAGCATTAGTATTAATCTTATATTATATTTAAAATTTATTATTATATCGAAAAATAATAAAGGTTTATTTATAAAAAAAATCAAAAAAGCTAGACCCTAAACTTTTGTAAATTAAATATTATATTACACAAATCAAATTATTTACAATAGAAAAAATGTCAAATTTTTAAATAAAAAAATAAAAAGAATCAGGATTTTATCAATAAAATCCTGATTCTTAATGTGATTTAAATTAACCTTTACTTAACAGTTCCAGTATTTTATTTGACCTCTCTAAAAAGCCCTGCATTTTTTCAGGAGGAAGTTGTTTCTGTGATAGTAATGCAAGTTCATAGATATGATTGCATATTAACTCAACTTCTTTGTCCTTATTAAATTCCTGAGAAAGCTTTTTTAGATTTTCGACAATTGGATTACTGGCATTGATTACCAAAGTATAATCTTTTAACGGACCTAAATCTTTTTGCTGCATCAGGCTGGTCATCTCATGTATTCTGCGCATATGCTCTGAGAAAACAAGCATACCGGGAATTTCAGCAGATTTAAGATTCTCTATCTTAATTTTCAGATCAGATATTTTCAGATTATCCTTGAATAAATCTTCAAGAACCTGGCTACTGGTTTTATTACTTTTAGGATCTACTATGACATCATTTTGTGCTTCCTTATCAACCAGATTATCCATTACATCTGAATCTATCCTGGAAAACTTGGTATTCTGATTTTTCATTTCCATAAAATTAATAAAATGAGAATCAATAAAGGAATCTAAGATCAGGACTTCAATCCCCTGATTTTTGAAAAGGTTAATGTAATTACTTTGGGCATTTACATCTGAGCTATAGAAAACTTTTCCTTCAGCTTTTTCCTTATTTTTTTCCAGATATTCGGCTAAGGTTTCATATTCACCATCAGAGTTTTTAAAGATTAAAGCATCTTTTGCCTGTTCAAAGAATTTATCATCTTCCATCATCCCTACTTTTACAAAGGCATGAATACCTTCCCAGGCTTTGATATAATCTTCTCTACTACTTTTAAACATTTCTTTTAACCTATCAGCTACTTTTTTGGAAATGTGGGCAGAGATTTTTCTGACATGGGGCTCATTCTGAAGCATACTTCTGGAAACATTAAGTGGTATATCAGGACTATCAATACCACCCTGAAGTACTGTCAGATATCTGGGTAAAAGTTCCTGGGTATTTTCACTAACATATACATTATTACAAAATAATTTTATATGTCCTTTGGAAACATCCAGCTCATGGGTCAATTGAGGGAAATAGAGAATACCTTTTAAATTAAAAGGGTAATCAACATTTAGATGTATCCAGAAAATTGGTTCCGGTGAAAATGGATACAGGTAATTATAGAATTCGATATAATCTTCCCTTTTCAGGCTTGTTGGCTGTTCATTCCACAGAGCTTTCATTTTATTGGAAATAACACTATTTACTTCAATTTTATAGGGAAGAAAATCACAATAGGTTTTGATCAGGTGTTTGATCCGGCTTTCTTCCAGAAATTCTTTTTCATCATCAGCCAGATGAAGAGTAATCTCAGTTCCTCTTTCCTTTTTATCACCAATAATTAATTTAAACTCCGGTGTGCCTTCACATTCCCACTTTACAGCTTCTGCGCCTTCCTGATAGGAAAATGTATTGATTTCTACTTTTTTAGAAACCATAAATGATGAATAAAAACCAAGACCGAAATGACCTATTATCTGGTCTTTTTCATTGCCTGATTTATATTTACTGATAAATTCTTCGGCACCTGAAAAAGCAACCTGATTGATAAATCTTTTTATTTCATCAGTTGTCATACCTATTCCATTATCAGAAACTGAAAGGGTGTTTGCTACTTTATCAAGCCTAATCTGAACTTTATATTCTTCAAAAGTATCATTTTCTTTGGCTTCACCAATCATTACCAGATGCTTATGTTTATTTATTGCATCAATTGAATTGGAAACAAGCTCTCTTAAAAAGATTTCCTTATCTGAATAGAGCCATTTTTTTATTATTGGAAAAATATTTTCCATATGTACAGAAATTGTTCCTGTTTCTTCTGTAGGTTTTTCGTCTGTTGCAGTCTCACTCATATTAAACCTCCTGTTAACCTCAACATAAACTTCATTATACATTTTAGCAGATATTATGAAAGTGAATAGTGAAAAATGTGTAGTGAATAGAAATAATCTTCTTTCCGATCACTCGTCACCCTTCACTATTTTCGTATAGAAAATTTAAGAACCACATTTCTCAGTTAGTTCCCTTATTCTTTTTTCACCCATTTCTTTTTGTAATTTTTTACCATCAGGAGGAAGCCATATCTTATCCAGGTTTTTTAAAAATAATTTCATATGATAAAGAGCAAATTTACAGTTATTAAAGTGTTCCGAATATATTTGCGAAATAACCTGATTTAAAAAGGCATCATCAGGGTATTTCTCCAATCCATTTTTTGCAAGGGTAAAAGCAGACTTATAATCATTATCTCGAATATAAAACCCCACCAGAATAGTTTTTACAAAAGGAGTATCGACCATTTTATCTATTTCAATATATAATTCTTTTATTTTTTCAAGATTCCCTGAGCCTAAATATGCCGAGGCAGCTACAATATAACCTATAACATCTTTTTCCATTAAAATCATTCGCTCAGCCCAGGCTATAGCACTTGTAAAATCTTTTGCTCTCATATAGGCTTGAACCAATTGCATATTGGCCTCCCAGGAATAGGGATTAAGCTCAACTGATTTTAATAAATTACTTACAGCTTTTTCATAATCGGGCTTTTCATTATAATAAAGATAATAACGCCCATAGGCAAAGTAAACTTCGTAATTAAATTTATCTATTTCCAAAGCCTTGTTAATATAATCCAATTGATTTTCTTTATTGGAAAAAGCCTGAATTATTATTGATGAAACATCATCAGATTTTATAGCTAAAGCCTTGTTAAGAAACAATTGGGCTTCTTTTTCTTTTTTATCCAAAATCAAAATTTTTGCCATAGAACGATTTACCTCAAATGATCCAGGTGCTAGGCTAACCGCTTTTTTAATATGATTGAGGCCATCTTTGTAAAATGAATCTACATTTTGATTTACTCTAAAAACCTCATTAAAAATTTTATTTGTATTAAAATATTCGATTTCGATTTCTCCCAGTAAGGCTAGTGCCAATGCATAATTTGGATCTAAATTAATAGCTTCCTTTAAAATATCTATGGCCTCTTTTTTACCGTTAAATCCACCATTCATATATCTGCCTCTAGCCTTCAGATAAAGTTTGTTGGCTTTAACTGAATTTGTAGAATAAATCACTGACTTCATATTTTTATCTTCCTGTTCGGTAGGAATTAGACTAAATTTCTGGTTAAATTGCTGAGCCAGTTTTTCTTCCAGATCAAAAATTTTGGCTACTTCACCTCTGATATACATACCAGAACCATTTTCAACAGTTCCCTTTTCCAGATCTATAAATCTTGAATTAACCACAATCTCTGTATTTGCTATTTGAAATGATCCTGAAATTATTATATTTGCACCAGTAAGTTTGCCAACTTTTACAAGACTTCGATCATCAATAAAACCGCTTTGCTGAAAAGAGATTTCCTTTAAAACCTGATTCATCAGGAATCTCTCAGTAATCTGGACATTTTTCAGATTGCTGAGTGCTGTTACCATTGTTTCTGAAAAACCAGCACCAATCCAGTCATTTTCAGTCTTTCCAGATAAATTAGTAAATGGGATAATAGCAATTTTAAGTTTTTTTTCTGCAAAAGACTTTGGAGCTGGAAACAATAAGCCCAGAAAAAATAAAATAGAAAAAATTATTGTTTTTATTTTTGGAAAATTAAATAATTTAATTAATGAATTCATCTCTATTTTTAACATTTAGTATGTGTTTTAAAAATTCTAAGGAGTAGGAGCACCATACACGACCCAGGTTGCGAAGGTTTCGGAAATTTTTAGATTACGGCCTACGTAGTTACCAGGATAAACCTTTACATATCGTAGAAATGATTGTAAATCAGTTTCGCCAACATTTCCCAGAACAGTAGAAAGAGGAATATTTGAATAAGGGCCTTCCATAGCAGGGGGAATGGATGCAGCTCTTTCAGCACACTCATGAATAGCCTGGATAGCAGCTCTTGTGGCAATAGGATCAACAACCGTAGGACTTGGTCTGTAGCTTTGGGTTTTTCTGATATCGAAATTAAAAAGAGCATTATTCTTATTATCAGTAAAATTTATATTTAATTCATGAAGATCCAGAAAGCTGATTTTCTTTACACCATTACTATCATATTTACTATATTCTTCCGGTTTTTCCTCTTTCGGAGCATCAGTATTTTCTTCGGTTTCTTCTTCAGGAACTTCCTGATCCGGCTCATAAATTTCTTCTCCTTTAAAGGGTTTACTGTCTTTAATCTGATTTACCATTGCCTTATAGGCCAGTGACATTATTGCTCCCATATTCTGAGTTACCAGAGCAACATTTTCCAGAAACATATCAAGATAAAAGAATGCTACCCGGAAAGGATAAAGAATGGTATTTACTACCATATTCTTCATCATTGTGTATTGGTTTTTTATTTTTTCAATAGCAGAAGGCCCACGTCGTAAGAGCTTTCCTTTTTTATTTTTTTTTGGTTTATCAGAACCAGGGACATCAAGATCTGTAGCAACAATTATTCCATCATTCAGGGGATCATTAGGAGGCTCTTTTGTTTCTTCACCTTTGGCTTCAGCTCTCTTGCTCATTGTAGCGTGCGAAAGGGTAAGGTAACTTGTAATCCTGTAGGATGTGACACCATCCCCGGAAGACTTGTCTTTTAACTTTGCCTTATTTGGACTCATCTACGCTACATAACCAAACTAAAGATTCATTACCTTATTATAGATAAATAATACTTAACCATGCTATAGTGAAAAAATAATTCTTTATGAAACACAACGTTTAAACAAGGGGCTTAAGTCCCTTGTTCAAGTCCCGCATTTAAATTCTATATTTCAACTGTCTATTTTATAAAGATTATACACGTCTTTATAATGATTTGGTCCCTCATAAAAATGTAAACTGCCGTATTCTTCAGGCCTTTTGGTTCTAAGTAAAGCTTTTGTTCTTTCAGGCATAGGAATTACAGTTGGTTCAATTATTTTACTTAAAAATGGTTTTTTATATTTTTCCATCAGCTTATTAAAGTCATCAGGGAAATTAAATTTCTTTCGACTCAAAATATCTTTGAACACTTCTGCTGCATTTTGAGGAAATTCATTTGTAACTTTTTTAAATGGTAAGGTGGAAATGGTATCTGATTTGAGATATTCAGTGACACATTTTTTATAACCAGGAATTTCCATAAAATCTTTGTTTCTAAATATTTCTTTAAAAACACCATACCACGGTAAAAAATTCAAGCCCTCAGTTTTATCATAAATAATCCCCACTTCACTAAGTGAAAGGATACTTTCGGGAAGTTCAATCAAGGGAAGATCCGGATAACTGCCATATTTTTCCCTAAAAATTTTAGCAATTGTTTTACCGGAATTTTTTTCTTTTTTCTGAAAATATCGATAATGATAAAATTCATGTAATCTTTTGGGAATTTCATGCCCTTCCACAATAATTTCATCACTACCAAAAAAGTCTACAAAATCTTCATATTCAAAGGCCTGAATTTTGTATGAAAGTTCCATTTTATTGGCATTTTCAAAAAAAGCCGCATGTGGATAATCAAGCTCAAATTGAGCAACAATATTATATACTTCATCATTTGAAGAAACATTTAATTTATGAAGAATATTTGTAAAAATATAGTCTTTTTCAAAAGGAATTAATCTGGAAATAAAGTAATCACCTGTTTCTATTTTGGGATTAGAGCTGTGTTTATAAACCCGGTATTTATGATTATTTACCATATTTAAAAGAGTATAAAATTCATCATCTTCCTTTTTAAGTTTAAAAATACTAAATACAAAGTTTTTCCATAAACTTATCATTTCTTTTTCTTTTTCAGAAAAATCTTTTTCCAAGAATAGATCTAAAGCAGTATTTCCCTCTATTAGAACTTTTTCAAAAAGGAACCATTCAATAAACCGATCATTTACTTCATTAACCCCTTCTTTTTCTCCTTCTTTTTTAATTTCTTTTTTAATTTCCTTATTTTGTGCAAAAGAAAAAAACTGCTCTAAAATTTCTAAACATCTTTCTAAAGTGGGCATTAATTTCTCCAAACAAATTATCAAATTTTAATTATATAATAGAATCTGAAAATAAATTTTGCTAAATATTTAGTTAATATAGTAGTTGTTTTTTATTTATTTATATGTTAAAATGAGGTTAAGACTCTGGATTTGTTAAATATTTAATAGTTAAATTTTGTTAAAGGTTATAGAACATGCTCTTACCTAAAATTTTGGATAAAGCGTCTAAAGCAGGGCTATCATTGTTGATAAGCCTATCATTACTTAGTTCATGTAAAAATACCGGAAGCCTTTCATCACCGGATAATCTGATAACTGCACAAGGGTTAATCCCAGGTGTTGATCTTGGTTCACCTTTTGAGCTGCCCCATCCAAATCCCGGGAGTTTTCAATGGGGAGTATCTACTGCTGGTTATCAAAGTGAAGGTAGTTATGGAAATAGTATCTGGCATCAGTGGGATCTTGATGGTAAAACAGAGCATAGAAATATTAAAGGGGTAGATTTTTTTAACCGTTATAAAGAAGATCTCG
>CAYRDV010000257.1:6521-9145 GCA_964422885.1 uncultured Candidatus Sericytochromatia bacterium | reverse complement strand
TTCTTTTTTATGCCATTACTTTTTTACAAAATTAAAAATGGCGAAGGTATTGTAAAAGATTAAAAAATATTAAAGCTAAAAAATAATTTTTTTTCGTTTATTAAAATATCTTATAAGTAAGTAATAGCATATATTATATCCTTTTAATCTTATTCACTTATCTATACTTGATTAAAGTTAAGTTATTTTTAAGATAATCTACGAAAGAAAACCTAAAAATTATCTATTTTTAATCTAGATGGAGCAAATATTTTTCAGTGGAAAAATACATAAATTACACTTTTATAAAAGTAAAAGTTATAAGGAGTAATATTGTCTGATGTTAAATGACAGAATTCTTCAGAAACCAAGAAATTCAAATGAAATAGCTATAAAAACTATAAGTGGTAGTATTAAAAATATTACTTCTATCGTTACAAAATTAAATAACAAAAATAATGAAGCTACTACTAAAAAAGAAAATATTATTGCCTTTAACCAATTTGCAAAAATGGCCAGTTTAAATAAAGAAAATCATGAAAATGGGAAACTTGAAGTATTAGGTGTTAATTTCCCATTTCCATTTAACCAAACAAAAGTATCGGTTGGTGTAGCAAAAAATAATAAGGCAAATCAAACTGCTGAAATACATAGTTATAAAATAGATGATCAGGGAGATACAAATGCTTGTGGTACTACATCTTTAACCTCAGTTTTAAGATATTATGGAGCAAATGTTAAGGATCACTGGCAAATAGATAAGGATATTCGTTCTACCAGATTTGATATGTTTACAGCACCTGGAGCAGTAATAGATTTTGCAAAATCAAAAGGTTTTAATGCCGGGATGAAAAATGATGGCGATGTTGAACAACTTGCCAAATATGTAGATAAGGGTGTTCCACCAATGGTTCTTATTGATTCAACCCCTGATGAAAAATATGATACAGGGCTGCATTGGGAAGTAGTTACTGGTTATCAGAGAGATAATAAAGGTAAGATTAGCCATTTAAAAATTGCGGATCCGAGTGGTGGAAATGTTGAGTTACAAGATGTTAATTCATTTAAAAAAGAATGGGGTAGCGTAAAGATAGGAGAGGATTTACCACTTTTGGGTAAAAAATCTGTTGGCACTGGTTATAACAATATGTTCATTGTAATTACCCCTAAAAATACTGATATAAAAGCACCTGATGGAAAAAAAGTAAATACCACTTCTGTAATTGTTCCCCATGATCATGATACTGTTACTGGTAAAGTGGCTAAAGTTTTTGCAAAAGGGGCAAAATTAGCTGATGATGTAATTACCTTTGAGCAAAAAGTAGAAAAAGCTTTTGAAAATACGGTTCATAATGGAGTTGTTTTTGTTGAACACAAGATTAAAGAAGTAGAGCATGAGGTAATTAGTGTCGCCCATAGTGTTGAAAATGCAGTATCTGGTGCAATTAATACTATTGAAAATAAAGTTTCAAACTTTGGCTATGGTGTGAAAGATAAAGTGTCACAGGGAATAAGTCTGGTATCCGGCCTTTTTGATTAATAAACTCAAGTTGCCACTTAGACTATTCTGGACATTGCCAGAATGACGGGTTGGTCATTCCAGACAAGCTGGAATCACTCTTACTCAAGGTAACAACTTAGGTTATATACTATTAAGTAAAGCAATACCCTAATATCAAAAAATTCTTTTACTCATTTAAAATATAATTTTTTACTAATAATCAGCTTAAAAAAACTAGTAAGCCACCTAATATAATAATAATCATATTATTCTCAAAATTATCTCGAATTGAATGTGCATAAATTACTTCTTGCGTGAAAACAGGTTAATTTAAAACTAAAAGTAGTTTAATGTTAAGTTAAATATAAGCCTTTTCTAGCAAGATAAAAACTCTTAGCTCTATATATACTCCATGTAGAATATATTTATTTTTAAGGAGATTATTTAAAATGTTAAAAAGATCATTAGCAATCGCTGCTTTAACCGTTTTTGCTGCAAACACAATTACAGCTTGTGGAACCACAACTTCAATTGATATGCTTCCTGCAATTGACAACCAACAGGTTCAGGCTCAGGGATTTTTCAGCATTAAGAAAGATATTGAAAAAATTTCAACTTCACAGTTTAAAGAATTAGATAAAAACAAAGATAAAATGGTTACACCTGAAGAGTATGGTGTAAGAACTCCAGATGAAGCAAAAGCTTTCTATGCTGTTGATAATAACCATGATGGTAAAGTTACTTTAAAAGAAATGATTCCTGGTTTCTTTGCAAAAATTGGTTTAAATCTTAGATTACAAAAAACTGCTGGTCATGTATTCAAACAGTTAGATAAAGATCATAACAGTTATGTAAACCCAGATGAATTAAGTTCAGGTCTCCTTTCACAACAGTTTGTAGATCTTTTCAAAAAGTATGATACAGAGAAACAGGGTAAATTATTCAACAGAAAAACAAAAGGTCAGTTAAGTTCTTCTGAATTTGAAAATTTATTCGCTCATGTTGCTCTTACAGGCGCTCCAGCAGCAGCTCCTCCAGCTCCTCCACCAGCACCTTCTGAAGATGCTCCAGCTGATGCTCCAGCAACACCTTAATTAGAAATTTAAAGCAAATAAAAAAACCGCCAACTGGCGGTTTTTTTATT
>CAYRDV010000257.1:0-6511 GCA_964422885.1 uncultured Candidatus Sericytochromatia bacterium | reverse complement strand
CAGGAGGAATAAAAGTAGGATCTAACATAAATCTTTCATTTTTTCTCAAAGCATCCCAGTCAAATTGTGTTGGTTTTTCTATTGGTTTGCCTGGCTCGATTTCTACCCATTCACCTGGATGTAAAAGAGTTTTATCTCCAGAATTACTGGACACTTCAACCAGACCATCCAGAGTAGTTACATGGCTGACATTTTTATCATTATTTGACACCAATAATTCAGTACCCAAAACAGAAGCAACTGCTGTTGGTGTTTCTATTTTTAATAAACCCTTACCTTTGGTAACTTTTAACCACAATTTGCCAATTAAAAGACGCAGACCTGTTCTTTGTTCAGATGAAGAATCTGAGCGGCTGATTCTGACTATGGAGTTTGACCCTATTCTTGTAATTGTCCCATCTGAGTATTGAATCTCAGCTCTGGAACCAGATCCGGTTCTTAATGAGTCTCCATTATTGAGTGATTCCTGAACTGAAGCCATTTGCCAGACTGGTCTTTTTGAGGTCTTAGCCTGAACTTTATTATGCATATTGGTAATTATTGCTGAACCAGAATTGGGTTGTGCATTTTTAGGTAATAAAATACCACCTGTAATTACACAAATTGCTAAAGTAACTGAAGCAACATTTTTAAACATTCGTACCCCCTAAAGTTTTTATTAAATTTACTAAAGATGTAATTTTCAGAATTTAAGTATATAAAATTTTAAAAGTTTAGCCAATGATCCAGGTATCATTAATTTTATGCTTTTGAACACACAATATTTAAATAAGTTCTGCCAAAAGCTCATCTGCCCATCTTAATCGTTCTGCAGTAATACGCCCAAGTTCCCGGAGAACTTTCATTGCTAATCGGGGATTTTTGTTTTCCAGAACATCAAACTCATCCTGATGTATTATGATTACTTCAAGAAGATTTAGTGCTTTTGCGGAAGCTGTCCGGGGTTTCCCATCAAAAAAAGCAATTTCTCCTAGTACTGTGCCATTACCTATTACAGGAAACGAAACTTCTTCGTTATTATTATTTATTAATGAAATCTCAACTTCACCTGTAAAAATTATGTATATAGAATTGCCAGAATCTCCTTGTTTAAATAAAAACTCTCCTGACTCATAACGGGCTGCTTTTGAAAAATTTAGTAATTCCTGCATTTCATCTTCCGAAAAATCTTCGAATAGAGGTTTTGAAAATATTTCTTGACTCATAGTAATAATTGTAAAAAATACATTAATTTTTTTAGTAAATTATATCATCAAAAGAGTTATCATTTAATTGATAATTTAGGTTTTAATTAATTATTTTTCAACAGGATAAGGAAAAGAATTTGAATTTATTTTAGATGTTAAAAGTATGAAAATTGTTTGTGTTAGCGATACCCATAATCAGCATTGGAAATTGGATTTACCACCTGGAGATATTTTAATTCATAGTGGTGATTTAACATTTAATGGTACATCTGAAGAAATAAAAAATTTTAATAATTGGTTACTTTCACAAAGAGAAAAATTTAATCAGATTTTTGTGATAGCCGGGAATCATGATTTTTTATTTGAGAACTCACCAGAACAGGCCAGAGATATTCTTACAAATGCAATATATCTTGAAAACTCTGGTTTTTTTTATAATAATCTGCATATTTGGGGAAGCCCGGTTTCCCCAAGGTTTATGGATTATGCCTTTAACAGGGACAGAGGTAAAGATATAAAAAAATATTGGGATCTGATTCCTGTAAATACAGATATTTTAATTATTCATCCTCCACCTTTTGGTATCCTTGATACAATTCGTACTGGTATTTCAGTTGGTTGTGAAGAACTTTTAAAAGCTATTTATAGAATTAAACCAAAATTAGTTGTTTTTGGTCATATTCATGAAAGTTATGGACTTGTTGAAAAGGATAATATCAAATTTGTTAATGCAAGTTCTCTAAGCTATAACTATAGATTTGTTAATAAGCCCTTAATTATAAATTTATAACCAACGAATTCTAAAAGCCCTTTTTATAAATAAAATAACTCCCCAAAGGGGGTCCCTGTTTTATAAATAAAATAACTCCCGAGTACTGGAGCCTGTTTTCTTTAACTTTTTAGTTAAAGAAAATAAAATTTATATTAAGGAGATTTATCAGAAAAAAACACAAATGTTATAATTACCATGTTATTTGAACTAGTACTTAAATTAATTATTTAATTTTAATATGAAACATAGGTATAATGATAATTTTTCAAGAGTATTAATAAAAAGAAGATATTTAAATGAAAAAATTATATAGATTTTTAGGATCTTTGAAACTTGCCATATTTTGGCTTATTTTTCTTGGATTCCTGGTAATACTTGGTGCAGTTGTTCCTCAGGGTCCTGAAAAGCAGATACACGAAGGTTCTTTACCAGATGTGCTAAAGTCATTATTAATCTTTATCCAGGCTTATGATGCTTACCATAGCCCACTTTTCCTGATTTCAATCGGAGCATTTTTTCTGACATTACTTATTGCGACTAAAGAAAAGATTTGGCCTATTTTCAAAACTGTTTTTAAAACAACAAAATCACCAGATAATCGGGTGTTATTAAGATTTCCTACTAAACTTGAGATAAAAGGAGCTGATTTTAATCAGGCGAAAAATGTTATATCAAAAAAATATTATAAGTTAATTAAAGAACAGGAGAGTTATTTGCACTTTGAGCGGGGAAAATGGTCTAAAACAAGTTCAATGATTGCTCATATTAGTTTATTTTTGATTTTAACCGGAGTTATAATTGGCATTTTAACTAGTTTTAAAGGTACAGTTGCTCTTGTTCCTTCGGAAAATGCTTCAGTTGAATATATTATTTCTAAAGCTGAAACCAAAGGAAAATTTGTAAATGCCAGTAATGATAACTGGTCTGTAAAGGTAAATAAATTTTGGATGGATTTTCACCCAAATGGCTCGATAAAACAATATTTTAGTGATTTATCTGTAATTGACAATTCAAATTCTCAGGAACTTTTACGAAAGACTATTTATGTGAATGAACCTCTTGTTTATAACGGTATTTATTTCTATCAGGCTTCATGGGGTGTAAGTCATCTTGCAGTTGTCATTGATGGAAAAAAACAAAATATAATTTTGCAACCACTCAAAAATGAGCAGGGAAATGTTAGTGATAAAATTAAGCTTGGTAAAAATCAAAATGAGTATGTATTTTTTCTTGACCAAAAAAATCAGGCTTTTGTTTTTGATTTACAAGCTCAGCCAGTAGCGGAATTAAATAAAGATAACATGGCTGATATTAATGGTTCTAAGGTTACTCTTAAGGAAATTGTTTTGTTTACAGGATTGCAGGTAAAGAAAGATCTTGGTATACCTATAGTTTATGTCGGGTTCATCTTAATAATTCTGGCATTAATTATTAACTTCTTTAGTTATAATCAGCTTTGGCTGATAAAAGAGTCAGAAAGGTATTATCTGATAGGAAAAGCAACCCGTGCAAACTATCTGATGGAGCAGGAAATTAATAAAATTGCTGATCTTATAGAAATAGACAAAAACGTTTTATTGAAAAATACAACACATGTTTAGTGTAAAATAAAGACCGATGGTCAAATATTGCATCAAAATATTTTTAGAATTAAATCGATTATATATGTAGGAGGTATTTGTGGCAGAAGAAAAATCGATAAGCCAGAAAGAAGAAATAGTTGATAAAAAGCTGGTAAAAATGTGGCTGAACTATTCTTTCTTCTGGCTGATTGTTGGTATGGTCTTTGGTGGACTTACGTCTATCAAATTTAATTATCCTGACTTTCTGGGTTATATCTCCTGGTTAAGTTTTGGAAGAACAAGAATTACCCATTTAGGTGGTGTTGCAATGGGATGGTTTACAACAGCAGCAATAGGAATAACCTTTTATATAGTCCCCAAACTAACAGGAATAAGAATGGTCTGGCCCAAACTTGGCTATTACCTTTTTTGGGCCTGGGCTATTCTAGTTGCTGCCGGGCAGATCTCACTACTGGCAGGCTATAGTCAGGGATATGAAGTTGGTGAGTGGCCTATCTGGATCGATATTCCAGTAGGAGTTGTTTTTGTTTTGACAACTATTCAGATATTTATGACTATTTCCAAAAGAAAAGAGAAACAGATTTATGTCTCACTATGGTATCTTACCGCTGGTTTTACCTGGACCTGTATAAACTGGGTAATTGGCAATATTATAAATCCAACTTTCTTTACGGGTGTTGATAATGCGGCAATTCATGGGTTTTATCTCCATGACGTTGTAGGCTTGTGGATTACTCCAATGGGAACAGCGATGCTTTATTATTTTCTGCCAGTAATTACAAAAAATCCTGTTTACAGTCATAAGCTATCTATGCTTGGATTTTGGGGATTAGCTCTTTTTTATCCATTAACAGGCGCGCATCATTACCTCTTTAGCCCTATTGATACCTGGGTACAGACAATCGCTATTATGGCCAGTATGATGTTAATCATGCCGGTATGGAGTGTTGTTACAAATCAGGTTGGAACAATGAAGGGAAAATGGCATATGCTTAGCTCCCATGTTGAAGTTAAATTTTTGGTTCTAGGAGCTGTATTTTATGTAATTACTTGTTTTCAGGGTCCAACACAGGCTTTAAGAAGTATGCAGCAGATAATTCACTTTACCGACTGGGTTGTAGGACATGCTCACCTGGCTATTTATGGAGTATTTACTTTATGGGCCTGGGCTGGTATTTATTATATCTGGCCTAAAATTACCGGAAGACAGATTTATAGTCAGGCATTAGCTTCATGGCATTTTTGGCTTTCACTTCTTGGTTTTTCAATAATGGCTTTAACCCTTTGGGGTGCTGGTCTGGTTCAGGGTGGTATGTTAAATCTTCCGGCAAATCTGGCATTTATCGATACCTTAAGAGCTATTGCTCCCTTTTGGATGGTTAGAACAATTGGTGGTTGGATAATGATTCTGGGTGCTGCCTGTTTTGTTTATAACATGTACATGACCACAAAAGTAGGTAAACCTGTAGAAGGAGAAGTAGAAGGTATCACAACCAAGGAGGTTACAGCATAATGATAAGTACAAGTTTTAAAGGAGCAATGCTTGGAGCAGGTTTTGGCCTATACTTTTTTGCATTCGCAATAGGTTATGCCTATCCTGCTTTTTTCTCAAAACATGATGTTCCAAAAGTAAAAGATTTTAAGGGAAACATTGTCGCTGTCAGACCATATACTGATCAGGAAATGCTTGGAAGAAAGGTCTATATCAGAGAAGCCTGCTGGATTTGTCATACACAGTTTGTCAGATCAATTGGTGGAGACGAAAAGAGATATGGACCAATTTCCCAGGCAGGAGAATATGCCTATGATACCCCTCATACTTTTGGTACAAGACGAATTGGACCAGATTTAGCCAGAGAAGGCGGAAAAAGAACTGATGGATGGCAGTATGCACATCTTGCAAACCCACAGGCTATGACTCAGGGGTCAATTATGCCTAAATTTGTCTGGTATTTTGAAAAAGATGAAAATGGTCAACCTGATATAACACGTCCTAACGAAGAAGGCAAAGCTTTGATTGCATATCTTCAGAAATTGGGAACAAGTATTGGTGACTGGAGAAATCCTGAAGGTGATACTGCCAGTGCATCATCAGGTCCTGCAACTGCTCCTAAGTTTACGCCTGATATGATTGCTCAGGGTAAACAGGTGTATGAAGCCAACTGTGCAGGTTGTCATGGTACTGCCGGAGATGGTGCCGGACCAGCCGCTGCTGCACTTACCCCTAAACCAAGAAACTTTATTCAGGGAAATTATAAATTAGGTGATAAAGATACTGATTTATTTAAGACCATTAGTTCTGGTATAAATGGAACTGCAATGCCTTCCTGGAAAGATGCCTTATCTGATGATCAGAGATGGTCAGTTATTGCCTATATAAGAACATTTAAGAAGTAGAAATATTTTAATAAAAAAGGCGAGCCAGACTCGCCTTTTTTATTGGAAATTATGAAAATTTTAATATATATAGTACTTTTAGCACTTACCCTGTAAAAAAATAGCCATTATAATAAGTCTACAGTATTTTTATACAAAAATTATATTTTATAGAAGAACTAAAAATGAGTAAAAGTCTATTTAGAAAAAAAACAGTCCAACATATTCTTGATTCAAAAAATCAACCTGGAGGCTCTGATGGAGAAGAGCTTAATTCGCTTAACCGTACTCTGAAAGTAAAAGATCTTACTGCTTTTGGTATAGCTGCAATAATTGGAGCGGGGATTTTTAGCACTATTGGTAATGCTGCAGCAAACGGAGGGCCAGCAGTTTCTTTATTATTCATATTTACTGCTCTGGCCTGTGGTTTTTCCGGTTTATGTTATGCTCAGTTTGCTTCAACGATCCCCGTCTCAGGAAGTGCCTATACTTATGCTTATGTTGCTTTTGGCGAATTAATTGCCTGGATTATTGGCTGGGATCTTCTTCTTGAATATTCAATCGGTAATATTGCTGTTGCTATTTCCTGGTCA
>CAYRDV010000256.1:0-9164 GCA_964422885.1 uncultured Candidatus Sericytochromatia bacterium | reverse complement strand
AATAATCGTTTCTGGAGAAAAAAGGCTATTGTAATTAATTTGGGTAAAAATATCAATCCGGCAATAACTCCGGATAATCATGATGAAGTAATGAAAATCCTAAAAGAGAAAATCTAAAATGGATATTAAACAAAGGGTTTTGGTAATTGATGATGAAAAACAAATCAGAAAGCTATTATCAATTAATTTGAAATCGGGTAATTTTGAATTTCTGGAAGCCGGAAGTGGTAAAGAAGGTCTTAAAGTTGCTGCTGATGAAAAACCCGATGCAATATTTCTTGATCTTGGTTTACCGGATGAGGACGGTTTAAACATCCTTTTAAAGCTAAGGGAATGGTATCGGGGAGCTATTATAATTATTTCAGTAAGAGATAATGAAGATGATATTGTAAATGCTCTTGATACCGGAGCAAATGATTATGTAACCAAGCCCTTTAAAATGCCCGAACTGATGGCAAGGTTGAGAGTTGCATTAAGAACAAACCCTTTGAAGGAATGTGAACCGGTTTTTACAGAAGGATCTTTAAAAGTAGATTTTACAAACAGGACAGTTATAAAAAACACTGAGCTGGTAAAATTAAGTACCACAGAATATTCTATTTTATGGCTATTTATTCATAACTCCGGTAAAGTTCTTACCCATAAATATATCCTTCAGCAAATCTGGGGGAATAATTATGAGGAAGAAACCCAATATCTCAGGGTTTATATCGGTCAATTAAGAAAAAAGATTGAGGATGATCCTGCCAAACCTCAGTTTATTCTTACAGAGCCAGGAATAGGCTACCGTTTTACCTATGGATAAAAATGTTATACTTTTTCCTAAAAGAACTTCTACCCTAAATCATTATATACTGTCACTTTTAACTATACTTTTAATTACATCTGTTTGTTATTTTTCACAGGGGGTAATAGGTTATCAGTCAGTTTCATTAATTTTATTACTCACTGTTGCCATCTTACCTTTATTTTTCCATTCAGGTCCGGTAATCCTTGCTGCTGCTTTAAGTGCTTTACTTTGGAACTTTTTCTTCATTCCACCCCATTTCACCTTTCATATTAACAAACTAGAAGATGCTTTAATGTTTGGGATGTATTTTATCATTGCAATAATAACCGGTATTTTAACTTCACGAATTCGTTTTCAGGAAAAGATTGCCAGGTACAGAGAAGAAAGGACAAAGGCTGTTTATACATTAACCAGGGAGCTATCAGTAGTTTCCTCTTTGGATGAGGTTATCAATACTTCAATAAAAAATCTTAAAACATTTTTTGATGCTGAAATCTTAATTATATTGTCTGACAATGGAAAATTAAATATAAATGAACATACCTCCAGTACCTTTTCATTTATTGAAAAGGAATTTGGTATAGCCGGATGGAGCTTTGAGAATAATAAAAAGGCTGGTAAATATACAGATATATTATCCTCTGCTCAGGCAATATATTTTCCTCTTTCAACTCCCAGAACCATACTGGGAGTAATAGGTATAAGTTTTAAAAATAATGATTTAGAACCGGAACAGGAAACATTACTGGAAACCTTTATTTTTCAGATTGCTTCCTCAATGGAAAGAGAGTTACTAAATGAAAAAGCTAAAAAGGCTTTGATTATTGAAGAATCTGAGAAACTTCAATCCAATTTATTAAATTCTATTTCACATGAATTACGCACTCCTTTAGTAACAATTATGGGAGCTGCAAGCAGCCTTTTTGATAAGAGGAATGCAAATAACCCTGAAATAAGGGAAGAGTTAAACAGTGAAATTTACCTTGCTTCTGAGAGGCTGAACAGGATTGTGGCTAATCTTCTTGATATGTCCCGTTTGGAGTCAGGTAATTTAAAATTAAAGCTTGATATACATGATCTTATTGATGCAGTTCTTAATGATCTAAAAACAGAACTGGAAAATCATACAATAAAACTTGAAATTGAAGAAGATTTACCTTTGATAAAAATAGATTTTGGCCTTATGGAACAGGCTTTAAGTAATATCATTATCAATTCTGCTATTTATACCCCTCCCGGAACAGTAATTGAAATAAAAATTTTTAAAAAAGAAAATGAGTTAATTCTTGAAATTTCCGATAATGGCCTTGGTTTATCAGATGAATATATTGATAAAATTTTTGATAAATTTTACCGGGTTCCAGGTACAAAAACTAGAGGAACAGGAGTTGGTTTATCAATAGTAAAAGGCTTTATTGAAGCACATAGAGGGCAAATAACTGTAAAAAACCAGGAAACAGGAGGACTTAAGTTTACAATAAAATTATATTACTAGTAGCTTTTATTTTCTTGGCATATACATTATTATTATTACCCCAATCAAAGAAATAGTAGCTCCTATAATATCAAATTTATCTGGGGTTATCTTATCTATTTTCCAACCCCAAAGAATTGAAAGAATTATAAAAATGCCTCCATAAGCTGCATATACTCTGCCAAAGTGAGCAGGTTGTAAAGTAGGTATAATTGCATAAACAACCATTATTAAGGCTCCCACAATCCCATATATAATACTTTTAGATTCCCGTAACCAGAGCCAGACCAAATAACCGCCACCAATTTCACAAAGTCCGGCTATTAAAAAATAAAATAATGATTTTGCAATTAACATAAAATTGTAAGGAGTTATTCTTCCTCATCCTTTTCAAAAATCTTAGTAATCCCCACATATATATGGTAATTCCGATTTATAAATTTCCATAGGATTTCCAATACAATAAACTTTTTATCTAAAGTTCAAAATCAGAACCAAAAATCTCTCTTCTGGAAGTAGGTTTTTGTTTTCCGTAAGTAAGAGTCTGAACTTTTTCAGTAACATATTCTCTTAACTCTGATACAGTTATTTTTCCATCAGTATTTCTATCAGCTTTATTTGATTTTAGGCCATCAAGAATTGAGAAAGTAAATACACCATTTCTCCATTCATCAGATTCATATGAAAACTCCATACCACCAGATGCTGATATTATATTTGCTCCAGAACCTCTTCTTAAATCAATAAAAGTTTCATTTAGTAAATCTGATAAATTTTCCAATCCTAATTTGGAATTTATCTTTAATCCACGAATTGCTCTTGTTTTAACAGATGTATTCGTTTCATTTGATGCAATAACAGATGCAATCTCATCTTTATCTATTTCACCTGAATTACAAGAATCAATAAGTAATAATTTTTTCCTGGCAGAAATCCCATCAAGTAAAGATTCCAGTTCATCATAAGCTAACCCTTTTACTGATGGATTTTCAAAGTCTATATCAGTTGTTCCGAAATAATAATCCAGTTTACTGTCCAGAATCCCATGACCAGCCAGAAATACTATTACCTGATCATCAACTTTAGCCGGTTTTAAAAATGTTTTAATATTTAATATTTTTTCTCTGGTTGCATTTTCGTCAAGGATTTTTTCTATATGTATTTTTGAAAATTTATTATTATGATTCACAAAAAAATCCGATAAATCATTTGCATCCTTTGAAGCATAGGTCAGGTTAAATTTATGGTCCTTGTAATCAGAAACTCCTATAGCAATAACATAAAGCTCAGGATTAACTTCTTTTCCTTCATAAATGATTTCAACCGTTTCTTTTATTGATTCTACGCCTTTATTATTAAACGCTGAAAACTGAATTTTATTATTTCCATTTGAAAGCTCAAGCTCAATTTCCTTTTCAACAGAAGACAGTCTTTTGTTTCTGAGGCTAATTCCATTTGCACCATATATTGGAACATCATTTACATAAACCAGAATACGATCTATCAGATATTTTGTATCAAATGATTTAATTTTAAATTTTAAAACCTTATGTTTAGTAGAAATAGGAATATTTTTTGTTAATAATTGAATTTCTGGTAAATGAAAGTCATCATTAAGCATTTCTTCTGTGAAGTCAAGTTTTTTCAGGCGTTTCTGATAAGCAAGGTGGTAGGCATTTATTAATTCATGAGAAGTTGTTCCAAGCTTTGAGAGAATTATATCAGGGCGGTTATACTTTAAATCAAACTGTTCATAAGGATAAGCCTGGTTCCCAACCCTGAATGCAACTCCTTTTAAACCATCTTTTGAAGACATATAATAATTATCTGTTGAAGATATAATATAACCGTTAGGTTCTACAGAAATAAATGATAAAGTTGCTTTGGTAGTTAAATCAGTTGCTTTTATACTTTTATCATTTCCTTTATAAAATAATAGATTATCATTATTTGCAAAAGCAACAGGTCCTGAGCCATTAAAAGTATATAATTCCTTTCCTGATTCAATTTCCCAGATTTTAATTTTAGGATTGTTTGTTTCACCTGCTGAGCCAGCGGCCAGTTTTCTATTGTCATTACTAAAAGTTAATAGATTTACCCCTGAATTTTCAGGATAAAAAGTTTTTAGTAGCTTATATGTTTCCAGATTAAAAATTTCAATAATTTTGAGTGATTCTAAATTTTTTTCTTCCAGCTTATAATTGTATTCCTGTTTTTGCAAATTTTTTAAACCAAAAATTTCTTTCCCTGAATAAATATTAAAAATTTTTAGTGTTTTCTTATTACCTTTAGAAACCAGAAATTTTCCAGTTTTATCAAAATAAATCTCATTGATTCCAATTGTATAAGAATTAGAAAAATTTGTTATTTTATTATATGAAATTACAGGTGACTGGCCCTGAAAAATATTTTTTATTTTTGCTGTTTTTAGATCCCATAGATAAATTTTTTCTTCATCAGTAGTAACAGCTAAATAATTATTGTAATTAAATACAAAATTTTTTATTTTATATGGTTCCATATTTAAAATATTAATTAACTTTCCTTCATTAGAAAAAAGATAAATTTTATTATCAGAATAAAATTTTATAGCCAGAAACTTTTGATCTATACTAATAGTCTTTTTTTCAGTAAATTTTGTATGATCATTTGAGTTTGGATTTATTATGTCTATTATTTTTTTTTCATTTGTTAATGTATTTGTACAAATTACCTTATAGCTTTTCTCATTTCCAGATAATGAAAGATATTTTTCATCAGGACTTATTGCCATTGTATTATAATCATAAATTGAAGAGTTTAGATTAATATTATTATTTTCACGCATTGTATCTAAATCTGTGAATTTAATTAACTTATTTGCTCCAGCTGTAATTAATATATTTTTTTTATTTAGGAATTTTAGTGCCTTAACTCCTAAATTATTATCGATAGCTCCTTTCTCTTCTTTATTTTCCAGATCAAAAAGGATCGTTTTATCAAAAGAACGTGAGTATTCCTGAAGTAGTAGGTATTTTTTGTCAGGACTTAATGATGAATAGTCAGAAAATTGATTAATTGTTTCATAAATAATTTTCCCTGTTGAAATATCCCAGAGCCTTAGATAGTTATTAAATGAATGGTTTCTTGTAATCAGAATTTTATTATTATTACTAAAATCAATAAAATTTGTAATGAAAAAATTCTTTAAAGTATTAATCTCTTTTCCACTTTCAAGATCCCATATTTTTATTGTTCCATCATAAGCTGCACTTGCAAGAATTTTACTATTTTGGCTGAATACAATTGAATAAATATTTTCGGTATGGCGGTCAAAAACTTTTAATAAAAGGTTTTCAGAATAATCATATAATTTTATTTTGTTATCAAAGTCAGATGTTGCAATAAATTTTGAATCAGGGCTAATTACTGCTATTGGTGAGTTATAAATAACTGGTGCCAGGTTTTTTTGATCAGGAAATAATCTAAATAATTTTCTTTCATAAGCGTTTCCCAGATTTATAAAGTTATTATCAGGTGAAAATTCTGCAATAACTGTATTTTTTAGTCCTTTGAAATTCAATATTTCTTTTCCATTCTCAAGGTTCCAAATTTGGACAATATCTTCATTACCAAATTTTGAATCTATAGATAGAATATATTTATTATTATTACTAAAATTAAGAATACTTAAATTTGAATTTTTAGAAATTTGTAATGATTTTATTTCTTTTGCTTCGGTTAAATTAAAGATTCTAATTAAATTATTATTTAAACAGACAAGAAAATTTTCAGTTTTGCTAAGAAATAACCTACTAAAATACCCTTTTTCAGCATTTATTTTCATATACGGCTTTTCATTTTTTAAAACTTCAAGGTAATTTTCTTTGTTATATATCGTAAATTCTGAATTTAAAACAATATTACTGTAATTTGAAAACTCTTTTATTTCTTTACCATTATTCATATAAATCAGCTTATTTATTGTTTTTCCTGTTAAAGATGAATATGCAAATAAGTTTCCTTTTTTATTTATATCCAGGCTTTTAATTCCAATAACTCTTTTAAAATCAATTTTTGCTTTTTTATTAAAATCCAAAATTCGAAGGTTATTACGGGGGGTAAGAAAAACCAGTTTTCCGTCATCACTAAGGCTTATATTTGAAGCCAGCTCAGGCATGATTCCTGAACTTTCATCCATTTCATATATTCTTTTTATTTCTTTTCCGTTTTTTAAGTTCCAAAAATTAATGTTATTAAAGCTGACATTTGCAAGCACTTCATCTTTATTATCAATAAAAAAGGTAAAGGGATAAATCAAATTTCCCAATATATTTTTAATTTTCTGACCCGTTTCAAGATTAATAATACTAATATTGTATTCGGAAACAGCCAGATAATTATTATCCGGACTAAAAACCACAGCTCCTATAGGTATGAATTCAGGTAATTTATAACTATTCATTTCAGCCCCTGATTCAAGATTATATAATTTTACGTTACGTTTTTTATTTACTTCTGTTACTTTTGCTAATAATTTCAAATCGGAGCTGACTGCCTGGCCTTTATAATAAATCATACTTTCATTTGGCAAGTTTATTGTTTTTAACGCTTTTCCAGTTAATAAATCAATTTCTATTGCCAATTTATCATTAATAATTAATAAACTACTCTTTTTAAAATAAATAAGTGAATTAGCTGCTGCATAATTATTTGTAATTTTATTAATAACTTTTCCTGAATTTAAATCCAGAAATAATATCTGGGAAAAATTTGTAACTATTGCCAGTATATTCTCATCCTGTTTAATGCAAAAATTTAATATTTGAAAACCCTGGTAATTACTTATTTCTTTGTTTAATTCTTTAATAAGCTCACCTGTATTAGTATCGAATTCTTTTATTAATCCTGCATCATCAAAAAATAATCTTTGGGAATCTTTGGAAAAAATAACGGAATCATTATTTAAAACATTTATTTCAAATACTTTTTTATTATTTTTTAAGCTCCATAACATAATTCTGTTTCCCTGATTAAAAGCCAGGAAAATTAAATTATTGTCAGGGCTAAAAACCATGTTTGAAACTGGTTCTGGTAATTCCGGTAATTCCCTTATTTCCTTACCGGTTTTTATATCCCAAAGTACCACTTTTTTATAGGAACCTGTTGCTGCAAGTATTTTACCATCAGGACTAAATGCAATTATTTTTGCAAAAGGCTCATTTCCTGACTGAATAACAAGTTCAGCTTTTTCTGCAAAAACAGGAAAAAATGAAAGAAAAAATATTATGAAAATAAGCGGGATTTTTTTCATAAGCCTCCTAAATATTTAAAGCCCTTCTTTAAAATATTCTGTAGCTTTATTATATTCTCTCTGTTGATTATAAGTTGCCACAATATTGTTTTATACATATTTAACAGTTAAGTTCCAGCTGGGAAAGCCTTTGGCATTAGTAATTAGTAACCAGATTTTATCGACACCAGCATTAATATCAATACTAACGGAACATTCCATCCTGAATATACTTCCTGTTTTTATTGCTTTGCCGTTTTCAGTCATGTTTATCATAGTATGCATCTATGAATTATTATCATAACGGTTTTAGTTTTGAGTTTACTTTTATTAAAAGCATATATAAATTTCTTTGTTAAACTTTACAATATATAATAAATTATTATTAAGTAATAATTGAGGGAGTAATAAATTATGAAATTAAAATTAAATGTAATATTCATATCTTTGGCTCTAATATCTACGTTACCTATAACCTCCTGTAAAGATCAGGAGCAATACAGTGAAAAAAACAGTACACAGGAAGAAGAACTGGAAAGCCAGAAAGTAAATTACAACTTATTAGCAGAAAATATGAAAAAAGAATTACTAAATGATACAGGAAAACTAAATAAACTAGCTTTGTTAGTTAATAAAGGAGAAAAACAGGAAAAAGGGGATACAAAAGAAGTTCTTGAAGACTTTTCTGATAATTTAGAAAAACAGGAAAAAGAAACAAGGGAGCAATTAAGTAAATTACAGGATACTAAAATCAGTAATGAAGAAGTCAGAGGTGTTCTTCTGGATAAAAAAAGTGAATTCGAGGAAATTATTAAAGCTGAGGTTGACAGATTTGATGAAGAAATAAAAAAATATGATAAAGAATTAAGCAGCCTTAATACTAAAACGTCTGTTGAATTAAGAGTTAGTCTTAATAAACAGCTTGCTGAAATTAAAAAAACAAGGGAACAAATGGTACAAAGATTGTCTCAACTAGAAATAACTGGTGTAGAAGGTTATGAAAAAGCAAAAATGTATCTTCAGGAAATTAAAAATGGTTTTGAACAAGAAGCAGGAAATAGGCTTACAGTCTTAAATGATTCTGTAAAAGTCT
This sequence comes from uncultured Candidatus Sericytochromatia bacterium, assembly GCA_964422885.1. Classification (GTDB taxonomy): domain Bacteria; phylum Cyanobacteriota; class Sericytochromatia; order UBA7694; family JACMQJ01; genus CAYRDV01. The sequence goes on along the minus strand of CAYRDV010000256.1, from coordinate 535 downwards.
CGCCAATTATAGATACTAACGAAATACAAGATTTTAATAAAAAGACAGATGAAATCAGTAAATTAATTCTGGAATCAAAAACAATTAGTGTGCATAACTGGCAGGATATACGGAATGAAATTGTAAACGAAATTGATGAGTTAGAAAAAGAGTTTACTGAGCTTATTACTTAAAACCAAATAAATAAATACTAATATATTCAGCCTTACCAAGGAGTAAAAAAAGGATAAATTTATGATAAAAAAGATTTTGTTTCCAACGGATGGATCAGATAATTCAAAAAGAGCCATGAGCTACGCAATAGACATGGCATTAAAAAATAATGCTGAAATCATTGTTCTTACCTGTTATGAATTAATTATGGTTGGTTATGATCCTCTTACTTTGGCTTATTCTGCTGAACAGGAATCTTCTTTTGAAGAATCGAACAGGGTCATTAATAATGTAGCCTGTCAAGAAATCAGTTCAAAAGGAATAAATGTCATACCCTTCGTAAAAAAAGGAGCTGCCGGGCCAGGGATTGTTAATGTAATTG
>CAYRDV010000255.1:0-9174 GCA_964422885.1 uncultured Candidatus Sericytochromatia bacterium | reverse complement strand
AGGCTAAATATTTCTGTTCCTGTTTTTACATTCCATAATTTAATTTTTTTTTCGATAAAACCACTTCCGCTTGCCAATAATGAATTATCAAAAGAAAAGGTTACAGTATTAACATTTGCTGAATGGCCTCTAAATGTTTTTTCTTCAATATATAAATCTAAATTCCATAACTTTATTTCAGAATCGTCACTGGCACTAATCAGGAATTTTCCATCATTACTAAACTGAATTGATTCTATGCCATCGGAATGACCGGAAATGCTTTTAACCAAGGTTTTTGAAGAAATTTCCCAGATATTAATCAAATTACTATGGCTGGAACTGGCAAGTTTTTTCCCATCTTTACTGAAAGCAACGCAAGTTATATAAAAAGAATGACCATTTAAAGTTGTTATTTCTTTAAAGGTATTTATATCCCATAGTTTAATCGTGTTATCATCACTGCCACTGGCAAGAGTTTTACCATCGGGACTAAATGATAAGGTTGTAACTGCGCCTGAATGACCTTTTAAAGTTTTAATATTGGCAAATGTTTTGGGGTTCCAGATTTTAATTGTTTTATCAGTACTACCGCTGGCGAAATATTTATTATCAGGACTGAAACAAACAGAATTTACATTTGATGTATGAGCTTTAATTATTTTTAGAATTGAAAATTTTTTCATGTCCCAGATTATTATACTTGTATCATTACTGCCACTGGCAAGAATTTTATTATCGGGGCTTAAGGCAATAGTATTAACATTTGAGGTATGACCAGTGAGAGTTTTTATTTGTGTTAAAGTTATTGCAAAACAGGGAATTTGGAGAAATATTATCAATAAAATTACAAAAGCCAATTTTATTTTTAAATAGGAAAAGAATTTCACAATAAGGCTTTGCCTGAACAAGGGGCTTAAGCCCCTTGTTGTGAAAAACATTTGCTTTAACACTTTAGCAGTCCTTTGTAATTCCTTTCACTTTCCATTATTAACGGTTTTTTAGCTTGGACATGATTGCTTCAGCAGTAAAAGCATAAGGTATTTTAATTCCCTGACTTTCAAAAGAATCAAGCACTTTTGGCCTGATAGTGGCACTATTGAAGTGCCCTATTATTTTACCGTTTTCGTCATAACCTTTGGCTTCAAAAGAAAAAATATCCTGAGTAGAAATTATTTCTCCTTCCATACCAGTTATTTCAACAATTTTTGTAATTTTTCTGGAACCATCTCTCATTCGGCTTTGCTGAACAATAATGTTAATAGCAGAAGTTATTTGCTCTCTGATTGCTCTAACAGGTAAATCCATACCAGCCATTAAAACCATCGTTTCTATCCTGGCAATTGCATCACGGGGTGTATTGGCATGACCTGTTGCCAGTGATCCGTCATGGCCTGTATTCATTGCCTGAAGCATATCAAGAGCTTCTCCACCTCTGATCTCCCCGATTACTATTCTGTCAGGACGCATACGCAGTGAGTTTTTAACCAAATCCCTGATAGAGACTGCCCCTTTACCTTCAATATTGGGAGGCCGGGATTCTAACCTGACAACATGCTCCTGATGTAAAGATAGTTCTGCCGCATCTTCAATTGTTACGATTCTTTCATCATCAGGAATATGTGAAGATAAAATATTTAAGAGGGTTGTTTTTCCTGACCCAGTTCCTCCCGAAATAAATATATTCATTTTTGCTGCAACACAACTTGAAAGAAAATCAGCCATATCCTGAGTTAGGGTATTATACTTGACAAAATCTTCCATTTTTAACCTTTTAGAAGGAAATTTTCTGATAGTAATACTTGCTCCGTCAATTGCCAGTGGAGGGATAATAATGTTAACTCTTGAACCATCAGGTAGGCGGGCATCAACATAGGGGGAACTTTCATCAATTCTCCTGCCAATTGGAGCAACAATTCGATCAATGACCACTCTTAATTGTTTTTCATCAGTAAAAGCCCTGTTTATTAGTGTAAGCTTTCCTGATTGCTCTATATAAACATGATCTATTCCATTTACCATAATTTCAGTAATATTTGGATCATTCAGAAGATCTTCCAGCGGGCCAAAACCAAGAGCCTCATTCGCTATATCTTTTATCAGGTCTGCCCGCTCATTCCTTCCGGCAAGTTGAAAACCCTGCTGATCAAAAATATCTGCTATCTTTTCGGTAATTCTTGCTTTAAGTTCTGCTTTTTTAACAGGATCATTAAGATCGATATGAGTCAGCTTATCAAGCCTTAGCTCGCTAACCAGTTTTTTATGGGTTACTGCTTTGATATTTTTGTAGGTTTCACGGTCAAGTCCGTAATTTGAGCTTTGAACATTTTTTTGAACCTGGGTTGGTTTAGGCATATCTGTTGCATTTTCATTGTCATTGTTGGCAGACTTTGTTTCCAATTCAAATTTTTTTGCTGTTTCCAATGCTGTTCGGATAGCATTAGATAAATCAGTAACCGGAGAGTTAAGGACATTTTTTGCCAATTCATAAAATGCTTTACTAATTTCCAGATTTGCCGTATTTTGTAATTTCATCATAGAAGTAATAGATGTTGTTGTTAAAGATGGTTGTACATTAAGGGCATTCTCCATGACGGGAATTCCTGTATTTATTGATGTCATTACATTCTGGACATCAAAGGGAATTTTTCCGTAAACTTTTCTATTCATATAGGATTGGATTGTATTTAAATCAAGCTCTGTTGTAGAAATTCCTGCCATATTTAAAACCAGTTGGAATTTGGAAGCAGGAAAATTTAAATTCTGCATCAGCTCCAAATACTTTTGGGTATGCTCAAAGGTAATAATATCAGGGGTCATTACTAAAGCGACCAGAGAGGAAAAATCAAATGTTGTAATCAGTTCCTCAGAAATATATGGTTGGGCCAGATCAACAACAATATTTTCATATATACTTCCTGCTGTAGATAGAATATCTATAACCTGTCTGGTCGATAATGATTCAAGTTCTTCTGATGTTTCTGCTGATAAAATATTTAATCCGGTTTTATGCTTTATAATATTTTTTAAAAATCCTTCTTTGGTTATTTTTCCCTGTTCAATTAATGCTTTAATATTTTTATTTTTTGATATATCCGGTTCAATATTAAATAGGCCAGCCTGGCAACCACCATGAATAACATCTAGTTCAACCAGACAAACAGGCTTTTTAGTTTCATATAACAGGGCTATTGCAAGATTAGAAGCAATCAGACTACAGCCCACACCACCCTTTGCACTTTGTACAGAAATAATTCTGGGTTGAAAATTCATTTTTATAACCTAACTAAAATTCCTTTTATTAAATCCGGGGTCCCTTTTGTATTTTAACTTAAAAAACATTATTCATAAAGAACAGCATTTTATCGTTATGACTATGTTTCTGTTTATCTAATATTTTTTATCACTGGAAATCAATAAAAGATTCTTCTTTTTTTGAGAAATATTATTTAATAAAGAATCAATTTTAGTTCTGCATTGCAAAATGTCCTCTTTGGAAATAGTAAAATCACTGTATCTGGCAAAATAAATTTTATCGATAATTTCTTCTATTTCAGAATTTAGTTCCGGATTTTTTGCAGCTACAGCAAGCAAATACTCTTTTAGGGTGACACCTTCCTCAGAAATATAGCCAAATTTTGTTAATTCTGTAATAAGTTTTTCCTGTAGTTTTACTATTTCTATTTTATTTTCTGATAAAAATGTTTTTCGTAAAAATTCCTCTTTATTTTTATTCAAATTTATTTTTTTGAAAAAATAACCAACAAAAACAACCGCTATAACAAGGACAACAGATAAAATAATTAAGCCAACAAATGTTAGCCAGTCTAAATTTAAAACAAATTTTAAGATAGTCGTAAAAAGGCCAAACAAAAATATGAAAATGCTCTTTAAACTTTTTCCTGCTATTTCTTTAAGGGATTGGGGAATAATATTGCTGATACTTTCAAAAATGGATTTCATTATTGAGGAAATAATAAAGGTATCATTTTTTTTTGTTAATCCCACATTATTGCTGTATCCTGGTGTCGGATCAAAGGAAACCCAGCCACTATGAGGAAAATACACTTCTACCCAAGCATGTGCATCAGAACTTTTTACTTCATAATATCCGGTGATTGGGTTAAATTTTCCAGATATAAATCCTGTCACCAGACGTGTGGGTATACTAAGTGTTCTGGCCATTACTGCCAGCGAAGTGGCAAAATGCTCACAATAGCCTTGCTTTTGCTCAAATAAAAAATAATCAATTGTTTCAGCATTTTCAGGAAATTCAGAAATATTCAGATTATAGGGATAATTTTTTTGTAAATAACTTTTAATTTTGACAATTTTGTCAAAATTTGAAGTTGAATTCTCGGTTATTTCATTTATTAATTTTATTACTCTACCAGAAAGTACTGGTACTTGCAGGTAATTTTCTGATACTAAAGAAAATTGACTGATATATCCTGGGTCAATCAGCTTTTTAAGATTAAAATCCGGTACCCGGGAAATAACACTATAGGTTAATCCTCTCTCCAACTCAACCGGGCTTCTGATACTACCATAATTGTCAACCATAACATAGTTTGCAGGGAAATATAGTTCATCTGCATATGGAGTTGAAAAAACCAGATTACTAAGTTCTTTTTCTATATAAAATGTTTGGATCAAATCATGTTTTTGAGTAAGATCCTTATGAACCTGATGTGACATTTTGACATAAATAGGGGGTTGACTGGCCCACACTTTACGAACATCAAGCGGAGCAGACATTGTCCATTTTTTACCATCATAAGTATCAAATGCCATTCCCCGCCAGTTACTGGCTTCAGAGCTTCTAACCTTCATGACGATTTCATTAGATAATTCTCCCCGAAAATTAAGGTCAAGCTCTGTACTAAATCCATAATAGGCATCCTTGTTAAAATTTCTTTTGATTGTTATTAATTTTTTCCCATTACTCTCTTCAAGTTGCATTGTTTTATTGGTTTTTGATTGGATCTGGCCTTTAAACCCTGGTATTTCCGGTAACTTAATTGATACGGGCAGAGTTTTAAATTTTAGTGCCTGATATCTTGGCATAAAAAGAAACGCAAAAACCATTCCGATAAGAACCACTGTAATGGTTGGTAAACCAATCTTAAAAGCGGTTCTTTTTTTTATTACCAGTTTTTTGATATTATGTTGAGATAAATTATTATAAAGCATGCTTAATAAAGCAAGTATAATAAAAGAAATCAGAAATACCCCAAAAATCAGATCCCGGCTTATTGTTGCAGCAACACAAATCAAGATTAGAGCAACCAGTAAAGAGTAATTTATATCCCTTCTTCTGGGAAGATCAAAGCTGTGCAATACCTGAAGCCATATTAACAGGTTCGCCAGAGGAATTCTTGCATCATAGGGGTTTTGAGCAACATTTCGGAGAAAATCGGCAAATGTTACCAACATAGCTAGCGAAATAATTAATTTAATCCACCAGTTTTTTGCCTTCCTGCGGTAAAAACTTACATATGAACCTGCTATTGTAAGAGTGATTGTAATTAAACCCAAAAATAATCCGTCTTCTGATACCAATATTGTTGAAGCTATTCCTACTGTAACAGTTAAAGTAACCAGTAGTCTGAACATTATTGAATCTTCAACTTCAAATCCTGAATTTGTCTTATGTCTGTCTGAATTTTCAGAGTCAGGTTTAATTCTATTTTCTAGAATGTCAGACCCACTTTTTGCTGAATTTTTTTTTAATTTCATAATATTTTAAAATAAAAAAGACAAGAAAATTACTATTACAAAGTTAATTATAGCTTAAGATATTAAGTTTTGTAATCTTAAAGATTTTTAATAAAATTGAGTCTTTCAGGCATTTTCATGTTAAAATACTTTTAAAAGTATTTGAAAAAATATTTTAAAGAAGTCAAGATTAATAGTTGCTCCTCTTGGGGTGTTTTGACAGTAATTTCTAAAAATAAAGGGAAAAATAAGAATAAAATGGCGCAAGACTTTAAATGGAAGTTCTTCTATGATTCTTCACGTCATGATATTAAACAGCTAATTGACTATGCTGAAGAAGAAATTAATAAAGAAGAGCAAGCTGATCATAAAAATGACATTATAAGTCTTCTCGCAGATCTTGATGAAAATTATAAAAACCCTACCCTATTTTTTGAAGATAAAGGTATAGTTTACGGTTTAACTGATAATATTTATTTTTATAATAAACTTAATCATAATCATTAAAAAATAATTTCCCTTAATTCTAAATTACTTGTTCAATTTTTAATTTGTTCGGGGATTTTGTTTTTTATATTATAAGTTTAAAATTGCAATAAAAAAAGGACAAAAATGGAAAGATTTGTATGTCCTGTCTGTAACAGAGAAGTTGATGACAGTATAATTCCCTATCATAAAAAGGTTGAACAGCAGATCCTTGATGTTATTCAAAAAATGATCCCCAGATGGTATGATGGTGAAACCAATAAAAAATGTATTGATTATTACCGGGCTTTAATAGTAAATAAAACAATAAAATAACCTAAAATGAGTAAAATGCAGGAAGTAATGATACAAACCGAAGTAATTAAATTAGTTCAATCATATATTCATGAATATATGAAAACTCTAAAAAAGTATCAATATCAAAAACTTGACCGAAAAAGTCAGGGACTCAGAAAAAAAATTATTAAATTAATAAAAGAGCAAAATGATCACAAAACAATTGTTGATTTAGTTTCACTGATGCTCTATTATGGCACCAAACTAAGTGGTGAAGATTTATGTATCCTAACCAGAGAGGAAGTTGTTTTTGTAAAAAATAAACGGATCCGCTTAAAATACAATAAAAATTCAATTTTACTTGATGAAGAGTGTTCTGAACTGATTAAAGAATTAATGGAAATTGTACCAAGGGAAAATAAATATCTTCTTTCGTATGCTCAACAGCCAGAAATGACAATTGAAATTATTTACCAATTAATTCAGGAATATCCCAATGAAGAAATAATTGAACAGTTATCTCATTGCTTTCCTATTTATACAGAAAATGATTATGAAGTAATACCAACACCTTTACGCCTCAACGCAGATATGAGATTTACCGGAAAAGGAGTGACCATTGCTTTTATAGATGCAGGTTTTTATCCTCATCCTGATATTACAAAACCACAAAACAGGGTTCTGGCTTATGTAAATATGGCAGAGCCAGATAAAGATGATTTTTCTGCCAGCCAAAATTCAAGCTGGCATGGTATGCAGACATCACTTAGTGCAGCCGGGAATGGTTATCTGTCAAACGGGCTTTACAGAGGTATCGCTTCAGAAGCTAATCTAGTTCTTTTAAAGGTCACAGGGCCACAGGGGATAGAAACAGTTACTATTATTAAAGCTATTGAATGGTGTATAAAAAATCGCGATAAATATAATATCAGAATTTTAAATATTTCTCTGGGTGGCGATCAGGCCAGTTCATATCTTGAAAATGCCTTGGATCAGGCTGCTGAAGGTGCTGTACAGGCTGGAATTACTGTATTGGTAGCGGCTGGTAACGATGGGGAAGGGCATAATATAATTGCCCCTCCGGCCAGTGCCCCCTCAGTTATTACAGTTGGGGGTCTTGATGATAAAAACAGACTTGATGTAAACAGTTTTACCATGTACCGGTCAAGTTACGGAGTTACCCTTGATGGTTTACTTAAGCCTGAAATTATTGCTCCTGGTATCTGGGTAGCTGCGCCTATTTTACCAGATACAAAGCTTTATGAAGAAGCTATTTTGTTAAATCAGTTAAAAAATGTGTCTGATAATGACCTAAAAGAACAGGTAGAAATACATTTACCCAATATCCATCTTCATCAAAGCATTCTCTCAAAATCTATTGGCGAAATCAGAAAAGCGATAGAAAACAGAATTAAATTTCAAAAAATTATTGGTACTTATTATCAACATGTTGATGGAACATCATTTTCGTCTCCGATTGTGGCATCAGTAATTGCCCAGATGATTGAGGCAAATCCTGATTTAAATCCCAGAAGGATAAAACAGATTCTTACCCGAACAACCGATAAATTATTTAATGTGCCGGTTGAAAAACAGGGTTATGGTCTGATTCATGCCCGAAAAGCTGTTAAGGAAGCTCTTAATGATGTCCACAGAATTGGCTATAATCGCCCGATGTCACCCTTTGTAAAGGGGAAAAAAGTAACTTTCTATTGTGTGGATCCCAATTCTCATAGTGTCGCTCTTGTTGGAGACTTTAATGGTTGGAATCCATATAATGATTTTCTGGTAAAAGAGGGAAAAAATTTATGGAAATTAGAAAAAGAATTTCAATCACTAGGAAGTTATAGATATAAGTTTGTAATAAATGGTACTACCTGGATTCATGATAAAGAAAATGAAAATAAGGAACCTGATGGTTTTGGTGGTTATAATAACCGCTTAAATATTTTTATATAAACAAAAAAGCCCTGGATTTGATCAATCAAATCCCTACAATATTGAATACTCGCAGGGGCTTGATTAATCAAACCCCTACCGTATTTATTTATTCTTTTATAAGATTAAATTTATTACCTACATTTTGGCGTGGATCACATGAAAAAGCTGCATTAAATGAATATTTATTGCCATTTTTGTCAGCAAAATTTATTTTTGTAACATTAAATCCTTCTGGTTCTGAAGGTAGGAGCTTTGCATCTGGAAACAGAGCTTTGATGATTTCCTCATCATTCATATTTTTAAAACTGGAAAATGGAGCAGCTGTATTACCGTTCTTCTTGAGCTCTTTAAGCATTTCTCCGGCTTTTTTGGCATCATATTGTTTATCCGTATCACTTGATTCTGGAGGAAATACTGCTGGAGGAATCGGGTCTATTTCATCTGGTCCAAAACCCGGAGGTGGAAGAGTAATACTATGATCTAAATCACCAGGAGGTAAAACTGGTAATATCTTATGAATTGGTTCTCTGAAAATAGGAGGGTTAACCAAATTGAATATTGGTTTTCTGGAATCCAATTCACTGTTTACTTTATTAAGCATTGCTCCTAATAACTGATCATCTTTATTTGTAGGAGAAGCCATTTGATTTACCAGATAATCTCTGGCATCTTTTAGTTCATGCTTTGTCATATTTTCAACCTGGCTGCCAAATTTAATCAGAGATGAATCCCTGTTAGTAGCTTTGGTATTCCTGATATTATCAATTATTGGTT
>CAYRDV010000254.1:0-9267 GCA_964422885.1 uncultured Candidatus Sericytochromatia bacterium | reverse complement strand
TCAGTAGCTTTCAGGAACAAATTGATATTTTAAATTTCATTCCCGGTAAATATGATTGGGCAGAAGCATTTCATGTATCTAATCAGTTAATTGGCAGAAAAAATGAGCTAAAAATATTAACAGGTCTTTATGAAGATGTAATTGAATCTGGTCTTTCGGTTTTTTCAGTTATTTCAGGGCCCTCAGGTACAGGCAAAACATTTTTGATAAATGAATTTCGTAAAGAATTAACTGTGAATAATTTTGTATTTATTCATGGTGGAAAGTATGATCAAATAAAAATTGCAGAACCATACTCCTTATTAATTGCCTTTTTCAAAAGTTTTATTAATATTATTATGACCAAAACTCCTGAGAAAATAACCTTTTGGAAAGACCTTATTATAAAAGCCATAGAGCCGTTTGAAAAATTTATTATTGAGATTATTCCTGATTTAAAAGTATTTCTTAGTTTACCAGCCCATGAGGCAAAAGTTGAAGAACCTGAAGTGCAAAACAGAATCCGTCCTATTATTTTAAAACTAATGGAATCAATTTTAAACACAGAAAAAGTTTTTTTTGTTTTTATTGATGATATTCAATGGTTAGATTCTTCATCTTTAGAAATTTTAAAATCCTTAATTATTGAAAGACCTAAAGGTAATTTATTTGCAATCAGTACTTATCGAACCGAAGATGAGAATATAGAAGCAGAATTTACCGGGTTTTTAGCTGAAATTGAACAGGTAAAGGAACGATTCAGAAAAATAGAATTAGGTAATATGGATATAAACAGTGTTAATAAATTGATTGCCAATACCTTACATTGTGAGCCTGAAAGTCTTTATGAACTTAATAAGCTTGTTTATGAAAAAACTGATGGAAATGCTTTTTTTGTTGCTCAATTCCTAAATTCACTTTATCGGGAAAAATTACTAACCTTTTCATATAAAGATATGGCATGGGATTGGAGCATTGAAAAAATAAAATCACAAAATGTTACCGATAATATAGTCTTTATGTTAACCACAAAATTAAAAGAATTACCTAATGAGACTCAAAATATTTTAAAAATATCAGCATGTTTGGGTAATAAGTTTGGCCTAAAAAAAATTGCAACTTTAATCGGGAAATCATTAGAGCATACTTATAAAGGTCTTTATAAAGCTGTCAGTGATGGTTTAATCTGTCAAACAGAAAAAAATACTTATTCTGAAAATCAGAACAGCCAAAGTAATGTAGAATTTAGATTTCTTCACGATAAAATTCAACAGGCAACTTATTTACTTATGTCTGAAAAAGAACAACAGGAAACCCATTTATTGATTGCCAGAAAATTATTAGATTATTATTTAGGAGAAGAATTTCTTATGGAAATACTTAACCATTATAATCATGTAATAAATTTATTAGATAACCAGTCAGAAAAAGAAATTCTTTCAGAACTAAATCTTAGAGCTGGGCAAAGATTATTAAAAATATCAGTTTTTGATTCTGCCATTAATCATGCCAATATTGGCTTAAATCTATTAACTTCTAATTTATGGAAAAGTACTCATGATCTTACTTTTGAGTTATATATGTTAAAAGCAGAAGCAGAATATTTAAAGGCTAATTATGATGAGACTGATAAAATTTTTGAACTTATTCTAACGCACTGTAATGCTGAAGATAAAGGTAAGGTTTTTTATAAAAAAATAACATTTTATTCTTTTCAGGTAAAAAATAATAAAGCAATTGAAATAATGCTTGAAGGAATTGCTTTAACAGGGTTTAAGATACCTTCGTCAAACATTGGGAAAGTATTTATGCTTTTACGTTTACTTTTACTGATCAGGTTTTCTCTTAAAGGGAAGGATATCTCCCAACTTGCTGATCTACCGGAATTAAGTGACAAAAATAAATTATTAATATGTAATTTAATGGAAGGTGCAGTAGATTCGATGGTAATTACTGGCAATAAATTACTACTGGGCCTAAGTATAGCTAAAATGGTTTATACGGGACTAAAGTATGGAAATAACGAAAGAGTTGTTTTTTCATATATGTTTTTTTCAATTATTCTCCAAAATAAATTTCATGATTTTAAGTCAGCCAAAGCCTTTGCTAATCTGGCAATGACTCTGGCTGAACATAAGTATTATAACCCTGTATTACTGGTCAAAGTTTATACAATGTCAGGAGTTTTTAGCCACCGTTATAACAGTTTAAAAACTTGCATGGAGTTTTTAAAAAATGCCTATGATATAGCAATACATAGTGGTAATCCGATATTTGCTGTCTATGATGTCACAAATATTTTGCCTTATTTGTTTATTTCAGGGGTAAATCTTAAAGATTGTCTTAAAGAATATAAAAAATATTCGACATTTCTTAAATCAATTAATAGTCTTTTTCAGTTAAAAGGAATGGAAGTTTGTTTTTTTTACCCTTTTTCTATTTTAAGTGAATCAAATGATATAAATATGGATTGTTTTGATAAATTTGATTTTAAAGAAAAAGATATTAGTCAACTACAAATAGCATTATTAAATCACACTAAGTTAAAAATGTTTTATTTAATCCAGGAACATGAAAAAGCAATCCAAATCTGTGATAAGGTTTATAAATCAGTCTCTTATAATTTAGAAGGTTTTTTGGCTGAAATAGAATGTATGTTCTTTTGTTCTTTAGTGTGGCTAAATGAATGCAAGATTAATCCTGGGCAAGTAAAAAAATTAGTTCCTAAAATAAACAAAATAATCAGGAAAATAAAAAATATTGCAGACCTTAATCCGGTTAATTTTTTACAATATTACTTATTGTTATCAGCAGAGTTAAATAATGTCTTAGGTAATAATGATAAAGCATTTAAACTCTATGAAGAATCAATAAATACAGCAAATAAAAATGGCTTTATATATATTTCAGCTATTGCCTCAACGTTAGTTGGAAAACTGTATCTAAAGCAGGGGCTAAATAAGTTAGCCAGAGTATATTTAAAAGAAGCCTGTAATTATTATTTCCAGTGGGGGGCAACTTTACTTCAAAAGAAAATTCAGGAGAAGTATTCATTTCTTTTGTTGGAAGAAACTGGGAGAACCATCCCAGAATCAGGAATTGTCAGTGTAAGCTCAAGCTCTGATATAAAACAAGAATCACTTGATTATCTAAGCATAATTAAAGCCTCTCATGTTCTTTCCGGGGAAACAGATTTGGAAAGCTTATTAAAAAAACTACTTTATATTATTTTGGAAAATGCCGGAGCAACAAAGGGAATATTAATATTACGGGAGAATGATTCATGGTTTATTGAAGGTATTTGTCAGGCAAAGGGAAATAAGATTGAGGTTTTACAGCATATTCTCCTGAAAGATTATTCAAATATTCCAGATAAGATTATTCAATATGCACTCAATATCGAAACTAATCTGTTAATCGACAATTTTGAAACTGATGAAAAATTTAGTCATAATAGATATATTTTAGATAATAAAATAAAGTCAGTATTATGTATTCCTTTTAAAAATCACGGAGAGCTTTCACTAATTCTTTATCTGGAGAATAACCAAATTAATCATGTATTTAATAAAGCCAGAATTGAGTTATTGGAAGTTATACTGACTCAGGCTTCTATATCTATAGAAAATGCTAATCTTTATCAGTCCCTTGAAGAAAAGGTAAACCAAAGAACAGCAGAATTGTCCGAAACTATGGCAAGTCTTAAAGAGGCACAAAAAGAACTATTGTTATCAGAAAAAATGGCCAGTTTAGGTACTTTGGTGTCAGGAGTTGCTCATGAAATAAATAATCCGACTAATTTTGTATATGGAATTACTTACAATCTGTCAGAAGGTCTAAATGAATTAAAAAGTTTCTTATTTGGTTTGCTGGAAGAAGATGATAAGGAATTTGCCGAAGTTTTTGAACAGCGTTTTAAAAAATTGCTTGAAAATATGTCTGATATAAAAGAAGGAAGCAGAAGAATAAAATCAATTGTTGATGATTTAAAAAACTTTTCTAGACTAGATGAAGCAAAATTTAAAGAAGCAAAATTATCTGAGGGAATAGGGTCAACTATCAGGTTAATTCAATCTAAATATAAAAATATAATATTTAATTGTAATTTTATTGATGATCCGGTTTTAGAATGTTTACCCGGTGAATTGAATCAGGTTTTTATGAATATTATTGTTAATGGTTGTCAGGCAATAGAACAAAAATTACAGGCTGACAGCGAAAAAGCACAGGGTGAAATTAAAATTAAAATGTTTGTAACAGACATCCCCCAGCCCCCTTCTAAGGGGGATGTTCTGGTAATAGAGTTTAATGACAATGGCTGCGGGATTTTAGAAGAGAATAAAAATAAAGTTTTTGAGCCTTTCTTTACTACCAAAGAAGTTGGTGCAGGAACAGGGATGGGTATGTCAATTGTTTATAGCATTATCCAAAAACATAAAGGAGTGATAACATTAGATTCTGAAGTTGATCAGGGCACGAAAGTAACAATAATTATTCCCTTAAAATCGAGGTAGAAATATAAATAGTGTTGTATCTTTATACAAATCATTTTAAATCAGGAAAAATCCAAAATGAGTGTTTTTAAAAAAGGAGCTCTCAATCAGCTTAAACAAAAAGAAAATACTGAAAAAAAATATAATGTACTTTTGGTTGATGATGAAGAAATGAATCTTAGGTCATTATCTCAGATACTTGAAGGCAAATATAATATTTTTACAGCTCCTGACGGACTTCAGGCTCTAGAAATAATAAAAAAACATAAAATTGAGATCATTCTTTCAGATCAAAGAATGCCAAATATGACAGGTACGGAGCTTTTTAAAAATGTGATGGAAAGCTCTCCTGAAACCATCAGGATCATCATTACGGCCTATACTGATATAAACAGTGTCCTAAATGCAATTAATCAGGGTAATGTTTATAAATTTCTGACCAAACCCATAGAGCCTGAAGATCTAAAGATAACTGTAAAAAGAGCTCTTGAGGTATATGAGTTGCAAAAAAATAATGAGCATTTGCTTCAGGAACTGAGAAATCTAAATACAGATTTGGAAAAAAAAGTAGAAGAAAGAACACATAAGCTTGTTGAAACAAATCAATTTCAGAAAGATTTAGTAGAAACAATTATTCATGATTTAAAAAACCCTCTGAGTAATATTATAATGTTTTCAAGAAATATTGCTGAACGGGAACAAATACTGGAAAAGGCAAAAAACACCTCAGAACTAATAAATACTTCAGGTAAACAATTGTTGGAAATGGTAGAAAAGTTGCTGGAAATAAGTTTTATTGAAAATGAAAGCATAAAACCTGAAATGGAGAGAATTAATTTAGCGAGAGAATTAGAAGATTTAGTAGCTCATTTTTCTGAATCTGCTAAAAATAAAGAAATAAAACTAGAATTAATTAATAATTTGGATAATGCTTATATTTTTTCTGACCGAATCCTTTTCAGAAGGATAATTAATAACTTACTTTCTAATGCTTTGAAGTTTTCTGATTTTAATAAATCTGTAATCATGACCCTAGTTAGAAAAGAGAAAGATTTGTTGATTTCAGTTAAAGATGAAGGCCCAGGACTAAGTGAAAAAGATCAGGGAGGCATTTTTCAGAAATTTACCAAGTTAACTGCACAACCTACTGATGGAGAATATTCAACAGGACTTGGGCTCTCTATTGTAAAAAATCTTACAGAAATTTTAAAAGGAGAAATCTGGTATGAAAATAATGTGCCATCAGGCTCTTGTTTTTGTTTAAAATTTAAAGAATTTAGGGAAAATAAAGACATAACTAATAATATTTAATAGTCGGGGCGACCCGCCGGGTCGCCCTAACAAATAAGATTTTGTGATAAGTTATTTTTTTTTAATTATTTAATAATTAAGAGGAAGGATTTATATATGGCTGATAAAAAAAATATAGTTTTGGTAGAAGATAATAAAGAAGCAGCAGCCTTTTTAAAAGTTGAGCTTGAATATGAAGGTTATAATGTTCAACATGCTAAGGATGGGCAGCAGGGACTGATGTTAATCCGTGAATCAAATCCTGATCTGGTAATCATGGACTGGGAAATGCCAAATATGACTGGTGTTGAAGTATGCAGGCGGTTAAGGCAAAGTTCTAATGTCCCTGTACTTATGCTGACAGCCAAAACTACTTTACAAAATAAAGTCGAAGGTCTGGATTCAGGAGCCAATGATTATCTCTTAAAACCTTATGAATTAGAAGAACTTTTAGCCAGGATTAGGGTTCTCTTACGAAACAATAAACCTGCCCCTAAAACAATATATAAATTTGAATCATTAGAAATCAATTCACAAACCTGCGAAGTACATTTAGGTGATAATTTAATGGAGCTTTCCAAAAAAGAATATGAACTTCTTTTTTATCTCATCCAACACCCTAATCAGGTTCTTTCAAAATCACAGATTTATGAAAAAGTGTGGGGCTGGGATTCTGAAGGGAACGAAAATGCGGTAGAAATATATATTCATAACCTAAGAAATAAGCTGGAAAAGTTTGGAGATTATAACTACATTCATACCAAACGGGGAATGGGTTATATTCTGAAGGCGAAATGACTGTAGAGACAAGTCAATGCCTTGTCTCATTAATATCAATTTAATGGTATAGGGTCTTGTAAAAAGAGAATTTTCATGAGAATAATAACTGAAATTTCAATAGTATTGCAAGATGTTTTATCAACATTAGGAGAAACATATAATGGGATTTTTTAGTAAAGAAAAGCTACAAAATATAAATGAAAATAAAAATACTGTCAAAAAGTACACTTTACTTCTTGTAGACGATGAGGTTGCAAACCTAAGAAGCCTGGAACAAATGTTAAACAATGAATACAATATTATCACAGCTAATGATGGAATGGAGGCTCTGGAAACTCTTAAAACACACCCAAATCCAGAAAACATTCAATTAATTGTCACAGATCAGAGAATGCCTAAAAAAACTGGTATTGAGTTCTTAAAAGAAAGTATGTCAATTATTCCAAAGTCAGTAAGAATTATTCTCACAGGTTTTACAGATGTAGATGCCATAATAGGAGCTATAAATGAAGCTCAGGTTTATAAATTTATTTCTAAGCCAGTTGAACCAAAAGATTTACAAATCACTTTAAAACGTGCTTTAGAAGCTTATGAGCTGGAAAGAAGTAATATTCAATTATTAAAGGAAGTTCAGGAGCTTAATTCATCTCTTGAAATAAAGGTAGATGAAAGGACACAAGAACTTCAAGACTTAAATGAATTACAAAAAGCAATGGTACAAACCATTGTTCATGACTTAAAAAACCCTTTAAGTAATATTATTATGTTTTCAAAACATATTGAAATACGTGATCTGAAAGTAGAGAGAGCAAAAGAAATTTCTAAAATGATTAATGCATCAGGAAAACATATGGCTAAAATGGTTGAAAATCTTTTAGATATCTATAAAATAGAGCAGGGTATCGTTATAGCAAGCTTGGAATCTATTGATCTGGTTCCATTAGTTAAACAAATTCGAGAAGATTTTCAAGAGAATTCTTTAAAGAAAAACATTATTTTAAGTTTTTCAACCACTTTGGATAAAGCAATTATTGTTGCTGATAATACCTTAACTAAACGTGTATTTGAAAATCTGGTTTCTAATGCTTTAAAATTTTCACCGGAAAATAAATCAATAAATATTTCAATTAAACAAGAAAAAAATAATTTTATCATTGCCATAAAAGATGAGGGTCCTGGACTTACAGATGAAGATAAAACCAAGCTGTTTCAAAAATTTTCAAGGTTGTCCGCTACACCTACAAGTGGTGAACATTCTACAGGTCTTGGCCTTTCAATAATAAAAAATCTTGTTGAGGTTATGAAGGGAAAAGTCTGGTGTGAAAGTGAATATGGAAATGGGGCCTGTTTTTATGTTTCTTTTTCAGAAAAAGAAAATTAAAAAAATTTATTAGTATTTAATTCTAACAGGGGCCCCTTTAGGGGATTTATTTTTCAAGGTAAGTAGTAAGAAAATAGATGTTTATTGTAAAATATAAAGTATAAGAAAATATAGGGGATAAATGTTATGGATAAAATAAGTATCATTGTTGTTGAAGACAACGAACAAATGGGCACTTTTATTAAACAGGAACTTGAAGTTGAAGGATATAATATTGAAGTCTGTAAAAATGGTCAGCAAGGTTTAACCAGAATCAGACAGGTAGAACCGGATCTGGTTATTTTGGACTGGGAACTCCCATTAATGAATGGTATTGAAGTTCTTGCACGTTTAAGAAAAAATTCTGAAGTTCCTGTATTAATGCTTACAGCTAAAAGTGATGTTAAAGACCGTGTTGAAGGAATAGACACAGGTGCAAACGATTATTTAATAAAACCTTTTGAATTGGATGAGCTTCTTGCCAGAATACGTAACATATTACGTAACAGAAAACCTACTGAAAAAACCTTTAATTTTGGAGATAAGGATATCAATTCACTTAATTGGGTTTAGTTCCCTAATTAAGCTATTTCTATGATTTCTTTTGGTGATAGAACAGGTGATTTAGAAGATAAAAAACAAACATTGAACTGGTCAAAATTAAAAGAACATTGCAAATAATTGATAAAATTCCAGAAAATCAGATATTGCAAAAACTACCTTAAGAAGCTTAGCTTATTTTACTAAGAGCCTTTTGTGATAATATAATATTATGAAAAACTTACCACTTGGAATACAGACATTTAGAAATATAATAGAAGGAAATTACCTTTATATAGATAAAACCAAAGATATTTATAATCTTCTTTCAGATGGTGGCAAATACTACTTTTTATCCCGTCCCAGAAGATTTGGTAAATCATTACTTGTTACTACCCTAAAATCTATTTTTTCAGGTGAAAAAGAACTTTTTAAAGATTTATGGATATATGACAAGATAGAATTTAAAAAATACCCTGTTATACATATTGATTTTCTTGGTATGAATTACTCAAAAGGTTCTGAATTATTTGAATCAACTTTTTTTGATAAGATAAAAAGTATTGGAAAGGAATATCAAATAAAATTAGAAGCAAAAGAATATAAATCGGCTTTTAAAGAACTAATAGAAGAACTTTCAAAAACTGAAAAAGTAGTAATTTTAATAGATGAATATGATAAACCAATAATTGAACATGTAGATAATATTCCTTTAGCTATAGAAAACAGAAATATATTAAAGGGTTTTTATGAAATAATGAAAGAGTCTGAGCAATATATACAATTTGCTTTTTTGACAGGAGTATCAAAATTTTCAAAAGTATC
>CAYRDV010000253.1:0-9292 GCA_964422885.1 uncultured Candidatus Sericytochromatia bacterium | reverse complement strand
ATAAAAGTGGCAATGTTTATATTTCTGATTCAAAAAATCTGAGAGTGCAAAAATTCAGCCCTGGGCGTGTATAACTTTTACCTTTTCTTGTAATAAACTTAAACCTACCTTAAGACAGTTTTGTAGAGATATCACTATAACACAACTAATAGATTAGATAGAGTATTAATAATCAGAGGTTTGAAAATTATGTTAAACAATCTAAAAGTAAAAACGGTTAAAACTTCAGTTAGTTTTTTACTTGGATTAGCATTACTTGCTTCTACCGGTTGTGGAAAACAGCAGGTTGTTCAGACAAATCCTTATCAGCAAAATACTGCTGCCCAACAATCTGCCAGTTATAGTAATTCATACGATTCATCATATGGCTCTGATTCAGGTGCTTATAATCCATATACAGACCCAAGCCAGGTTTCAACCCAGCAAAATAATTTACCAACCGGTGCAGTAACCGGAAGAATTATAGATTCTTTAACAGGAATGGGGATTTCTACTGCAAGAGTTGAAGTAATGGGTATCAGACCAGCTATCGCAATAACAACCGATGCTTCTGGTAATTTTACTTTGCCAAATGTGCCACAGGGAAGACAGGTTTTGGTTGTAACCAAAAAAGAATATACAAGTTTAGTTGGAAATTCAAATATAGTTGTTGATATAACAGCAGGAAATACCGTTACCTCTCCTCAGATAAGTTTAATACCTGACAGAGCTTCAGTTGCTAATGGTTTTATGAAAGCTTTTGATGGTTTCAAACAGCCAAGAGGCATAACCGTAGATAAAAATAGCGGTGAATTATTTATCGTAGATGTAATCGGTATCGGTGGTTTCTTCTCATTTGACAGAGCGGAAATCAAAAAGATTAATGCTGACGGTGGTGTTGTAGATCAGTTTGGCAGCAGAGTTGTTTCAACTGATTTAAAATCAATAGACCTTTTCAGATTATTGAAAAAATCTACCGGAATAGGTGTAGATGCTGGTGGTAACATTTATGTTGCAGATACTGGAAATAATGTAATAAAAAAATATGGACCGACTGGAAAATATGTTTCCCAAATTAAAAAAGAATTCAAAAATGTCTTTGATGTAGCTGTAAGTACAACAGGTGATGTAATAGTTTCTGATCCTGGAAATGCAAGAATAATGCTTTTTGATTCAAGCATGAATGTAAGGTTAGATAATATCCTTGGTGCAGGCTCATCTGATGGTGTAAGAGGAGTTGCTACCGATAATGCAGATAATATATATATAGTTGATGCTTCTGCAAGACCTGGTGAAGTAATTAAAAAGTTTGATAAAAACGGAAATAAATTACCCCTTCAATTTGGTATAATCGGTGGCTTAGAACCAGGTTATTTCAATAACCCAACTGATTTGGCAGTTGATAGCAGAAATGGTGATATCTATGTAGTTGATACAGGAAATAACAGAATACAGAGATTTAACTCAGACGGAAACTTTTTATCAGAGTTCGGACAATTCGGTTCTGAAAATGGTTCTTTCAACGCTCCTTGGGGAATAGCTCTTGATAATCAGGGCTTTGTATATATATCAGATTCCAAAAACGGCAGAATTCAGAAATTTATGCCTGGAAGATTTGGAACTAATACTTATTAAAAAGATTTAATCAAAAAATACTCTAATCTAATAACCCACTTGAAAAAGTGGGTTTTTTATTGACATTTAATCAGACAAGGCAACTGTCCCGGCAACCGCTGCTCCGATCACGGCTGCAACAAAGGCAATGGCTTCTTTTCTGAATTGCTGGTTAGATTGCATTAAATCTCCGATTACCTGAAAACGGTTACCAAATTTACTTTGCAATTCACCTACAGAATAGTTAAAGGTTTGCTCTGGTCGGACAAGTTTAACATCAGAGGTACCGCCATTACTAAGAATGTAAAACATTACAGATTCTGCAAAGTCTTCCTCCATTTTTGTCGAACCATATTTTGATATACTGCTGAACCCATCTGCCTCTACTGCTTTATGATATACCGAATCAGGCATAGAAGTACCAAAATGATTATTGGCAAATGTATGACCTGATTCATGGATAAAATATGAATTTAATAAATTTTTCGAGTTTTTCTGATCAGTCATCGTTTTTGGCGAAATATGCACAGTACTTGGCTCATCATTATGGACATACATTTCCGGTGATAAATTTTTCCTGGCATCCTGTGGATCAATAATAACTCTGTTTATACTATCCAAAGTCCCTGCTGGTGTGTTGGAAAGCATTTCATGCACCTTTTTCATCGCAATATCAGGGTTTTTAATATCCAGAGAATTACTTCCCTGACTGTTTTTAATGTATTCCGGGACTATCACCGTAATATCCCTTTTAATATTTTTAGTTATAGCTTTACCATCAACAACTTCTGTTTTGGTATAGCTTACTGGTACTTTGTACTCTACAGCGTTAGCCGAAGAATTAACTGTTTCAAATTTATACCCCTTCAAATCCTGCACTTTTTGAGCTTTTCCAACATTTGCCGAAGCAACTTGTTTCTTAAACATTTTTGTAAATAAAGATGGTTTCCCTGTTTGTTTTGGCTTAATAATAAACGTCTCTTTACCAAGCTGGCTGACCGGTACCTGTATTTTTTCTTTTTTTGCTAATATAGGAGGCTCGAATTCATTTTTAGCTACAATTGTCCACTCACTGCCATTTGCAGTAATTTTACTACCAGGATCATAAGTTCTCTCGACAGGATTCTTTTTTATACCACCATTTCCAAAGGAATCTCCATTTGCTATTGTCACTCTGGTCGGATCACTACTATCCATTTGAACAAAGTCTTTTCCATATAAAGATTCTAATTCATGAAGTAGTTTATTATCTATTGTTCCTTCTTTGATTTTTAAATCAACAAAAGTATTGCCTTTTTTTGATGTTTCCAAAGTAAAATCAACTGGTGGTCTTTTACCGGGTTCAGGATTAAAAGTTACGGTTTTACCCATATTAAATTCAGAGTTAAGCTGTGGACCAAAACCAGGCACTTCAACAACATGCGAATATACAACATCTGTTCTTTCCAGAGTGACCATCCCATTTTCATAACCAGTAACCTGATAAGTTTGCCCATCAGAACCTTTTACGCCAAGAGAAGATATTTCTCCATTCTTTAGCTTTTGAATATTTGCTTCAAATGATTTTACATCTGTTATTTTAGAATTTGCTTCCGGAAACAGCTTATTTGTTTTAGCTGGTTCTGCTGTATTTACCGGAATCTTTGTCTGATACGAGTTATTTGCCCCACCATGACCAGGGGTTTTTATGGTTTCATAATTATTTGCTGCTGTAATTTTTGTGTCTACTTCAACAGGAGCTTTCTTTTCTACTTTTTGATTTATATTAGTTTCTGGAATATCTGTTCTAGATAATGGTATTTTCTCAGCAGATTCAGTATGCATTTTCATAATATAGACAGACTCATCGCCTTCAACTTTAAATTTAAGCGTACCTTCCTTTTCATCAAACTCCAAAGGTTTTATTGGTTTATTTCCGTCATCTGTTTTTAGATGTGGCATATTATTATGATCAAAGGCAATATCAAGATGGTTTCCTGGTTTCATCGGAGATGATTTATTTGAGGCAAATGAAACAACTCCACCGATTACAATATTAAAGGCAAATCCTTTTGTTCCTGAACTATATGAGGAGGGATCTACTGCCGTAGAAAGTGTACCTACACCCATATCAAGAAGCATAGCTCCTTTATAGGTACTTATTGCGCCTGTTTTAATCGCTGTATTGGCTATTGCAACCGAACCAGCACCAAACCCTGCCTGAAGGGCCATAGAAACATAACTGAACGCTTTATTTTTCTTTGCTTCATCAAGAGCCTGTGGTGGTAAAAGTTCTGCCGAAACACCTGCCCCAACTTTTTGCTCCATCTTTTCAGCTTCATAAACCTGATACATTCCCATACCTACTGATGTGGCTGTGGCTACTGCCATACCACCTACTACTCCGGCTCCAAGTCCACCAGTTACTGCACCGATTGCAATTGTTCCGATAATTATTCCTGCTGTTTTAAATACGCCTTTTGCTGTTTCATTATCATCCCACTCTTCTGCCCGGTAAGCATAAACCATCTCAGCAGTAGAATTAAAAGAACCATTTTCTACTTTTTCATCAACAGTGTCACCATCTGATTCAGGTGGAAATTTATCAGTTCTCAGATCAAAACCAAAATGTCTGTAAACTTCCTGACGAACAACTGCTGAAGAATTTATAAGTTCAAAAGATGCTTCAACATCATTAAGATCTTTTGCATCATCTCTGGCTTCTTCTATATTGTCCAGACGTTTTTCCAGCCCGCTCATTAATGCTTTATATTGAGGTGTTTCCATCAGTTTTTTCATACTTTGCGGATCATTGGTATCTGTACCAAGAACATCAAATTTAATAGAAGGAGCTGATTCCTTACCGCCCCGGCTGATAAATTTCTGCACTCCATACATATTTACCAGATATTTTTCAATTTCATCAGGATTTCTTCCTGAATCAATATAAACTTTCTGAATATTTTTAATAAGCGATACCGGATCTGCTTTCCAGCCTTTATATGTTTCTATTGCTTTATCATAATGAGCAATGGTAATTTCCTTTGCCTTTTTACCAACTTTGGTAAGTATTTTATTTTGCTCACTAAATTCTTTTGAGGTTAATTTATCGATAGGAATTGGAGTAACCAGATCTTTTAGAGAAGTGCTGGTATCGATGATTGATGTATTAACCTTTCCATGTTTGAAATTTTCATCTTTGGATTGCCCTGTATTCAGTCTTCCACCGGATTGAACATTATCATCCTTTGTTCCGGCCATAAATACCAGATTACTTCCCTCAAGGTTTGCCAGCTTTATTTTTCCTTCAAGGGCAGATTTATCATATCTGACTATTCTGTAACCATTTTCTTTATTTGAATTACCATAATCAAGGGCCACTATCCCATATGCAAAATTAGGGTTTTCTTTTGCCAGTTTATTGGCTTTTTCTATAGCCCCGCTGGAAGTCAAAACAGTATCTTCAATTCTGCTTTTATAATTTAAAATATTCCCTAATGCCCGGTTCTGATTAACCAAATTTTGAATATGAGACATCTGAATATTATGATTGGAATCCTTTGCATTTTTGAGTAAAGAATCTATCTGTTTATCAATAGCACTGACATCAACTGCTGTTCCGGGTTTTAATTTTTTGGTTCTGGTTTCCAGCAATTTCAGTACCTGGTAAATTTCATCACTTGAGTTTTCTTTCTTGTTGGCAATTATAATACCCCCATGATCTTCCATATCCATATCATATTTGGGAGCTCTGCTGGAATCATTCTTTTTATTACCAGCATATTCGTCAGTACCTATATTTAGCCAGATACCATATTCTTTGCGGGTTTTTTCAAGATCTTCAAGTAATTTACCTTTTAAATCTCCCAGATTCTTATCGCTTTTTCCGTTATTTTCTACAACGCTATCTGCTACACCGGCAATATCAATAAGCTGTGAAATTGATTTTCTTTCACCAATATCCAGTACATTAAAAAGATTGGCCTGAATTCCCGAATAATTTAAATCAAGATTTTCCAGATCAGTAAGTTCAATATCAATATTTTCTAAAATTTGTTTCTCTGGTTTTCTGGTAAGTCCATCGGCATTCATTTGTTTGAAAAGCTCTCTGATAGTCGTATTTATATGTTTTACCTGCTCACCAAAATTATTTATGTCATCCATTTTGCTGAAATCATAAGTTTCTATTTTTTTTGCAAACTGGCCCAGGATGTCAACAGCTACTTTTGTTGGGCTAAGATTAGAATATTGTTCTTTAGTTGAATTTACTTTCTCCAGAAGTGATTTTTTAACCTGTTCTAAAGTTTTAAGAGCATTATTTTTTAATTCAGGGTTTTTGTTAATATCTGTATTAGCTAGAGTAATTATTGTAGAAAGGTCGTATTTTTTATCGGTCCCTGAAAGAGTAAATTCTTTACTGACCAAACCATTAAGCTCATTTCCCAGATTTCCCAAAACAACACTTCTTTGCATTGCCAGCCTGTTTGCTTCGCCAACTTTACTATCAAAATAGGTTTTATCTTTACCTATCGCTTTACTGGTTTCATTTATATAACCTAGGCTGTTGCCAAGAATTTCTTTCTTGCTTTCAAGTTCTTTTATCTGTGATTGATATTTTTGGATAAAAATATTATTAGTAAGTGATTTAACATGTTTTCTGGCAAATTCACCAAGGTTAGCTGTTTTAGTATCTCGCTGCCCTATTGCCTTTTCCAGCTCAGCCTTAATATTGGTAAGTGAAGAATCAATATTTTTAATTTCATTTTCCAGAGAATTTTTAGTTTTGCTTAAATCTCCGATTGCCTCATTAAATAACTTTTCTCTGGGTAATCCCTGTACAGTTGCTCTTCTGTTGTTAAAATTTTCTTCCCGGCCTAATCCTGAAGCATCGATTGCCTGAGCAAGAGCAAAATCAGCCTGTAACACAATTAACTCAGTTTTTTTATTTATTAATGACTTTTTTTGTTCCTCAAGCCCAGCTTTTTCCGGGCCTTTGACATTGGTAATTTTTGTTTCGAATTCATTTATTTTTTTATTAATTTCGGAAATCGAATTATCAATTTTCTGCCCCAGGTCTTTATAACCTTTCAGGGTAGCTGGTACCTGGTTTAGCCTGTAATCTACATTTTCTTTGCCATAAATTATTTTTTGGGCTTTGTTATGTAAATTTTTTCCTGCTTCTCGAAGATTTGCTACTTCATCTTCTTCAGATAAAGCAGCGGTTATTACTCCTTGATTATTACTTATTTTTAATTCAAATTTTGTCTGAGAAGATGTTGGCGTAAAACCTGAAAGCTGCGGAATCTGAACTTCAGCCCCATCTTTAGTTTGTTTTTTTAATTCCTCAATAAGTGATTTCTCGCCTTCTGTGTAGACTCCATCTACTTTGGCTGCGAATTCAAGAGCATAGACTTTGGTGCTGTTAATTTTTTCCCCATTTTTTACAGCTTTATTTAATTCAAAAACAATATTTGTATCTAAATCTTTAAATGTACCAGTAATATTGTTGATGTTCACCATAAAGGTCCCTCTGCTTTAAATTACAGGCTTTTTGAAGGGGTCTTATCTTAAATTACATTCTCGATAAAAAGTATCATTAAAAAGCTTTATTTAAATATCATACAATTATTGTTAAGTTCTTTCAATAATCATTGCAACAGACATTGCTCCGGCAGCGCAGATGGATAAGAGGCCAAATTGTTTATCCCTTCTTTCAAGCTCATTTGCCAGTGTTGTAACCATTCTTCCGCCAGTAGCACCAAAAGGATGACCAATTGCTACAGAACCACCATTTACATTAAAAATTTCCTGGTTAATCTCGCCAATTGCTTCATTTCTATTTAACTTTTCTTCAGCAAATTTTTTAGAACCAAGTGCCTTAATTGTTGACAATACCTGTACAGCAAAAGCTTCATGCATATCTATCAGATCCATATCTTTCAGGCTTAGCTTTGATCTATCCAGTGCCAATGGTATTGAATAGGCATTTCCTAAAAGAAGTTGATCATTAGGATCTAAAGCAGCATAGGCATACTCTTTGATATATGCTTTTGGTTTATACCCAAGTTCTTTTGCTCTTTTTTCGGACATGATCAGTACTGATGAGCCTCCGTCAGTAAGAGGACTGGAATTTGCAGCGGTTACTGTTCCATATTTTTTATCAAAAACTGGTTTTAGCTTTGCCATAGATGCAACAGATGTTTCTTTTCTGATATTATTATCTTCACTTACGGGTTTGTATTCAGGAATAGAATATGTTGTAACAACTTCTTTCTTAAATTTACCATCTTCCATTGCTTTTGCTGATTTTAGATGGCTTTCATAAGCATACTGATCCTGCTCTTGTCGGCTAATACCGTTTTTTCGAGCCATAATTTCAGCATGTTCTCCCATACTATGACCTGTCGATAACTCTCCAATATTGGGCATTGAGGGAATTAAATCTTTAATATTTATCTGGGTAAGTAAGGAAATTTTTTCCTGAAGTGATTTTGCTTTGGAAAATTTTTGTAGTACTAACATAATTTCCTGGGAATAAGGAACTTCTACTTGTGATAATGATTCAGCTCCACCAGCAATTACTACCTGATTTTTACCAGCCATAATACTTTCAGCCCCACATGTCAGTGACTGAATACTTGAGGAACAGGCCCGGTTGAGCGTAAATCCGGGTATTCGCTTTGGTAAACCCAAACCAATAACAATTTCTCTGGCAATATTCGGGCAATTTATTGACGAAAAAACAGTGCCCATGATTACTTCATCGATTACTTCAGGATCAAGCTCAGTCTTGTTAATTAATTCAGATGCGGCTATTTTGGCAAGATCAAGTGAATTAAGATTAATAAAATCCGTCCAGGCTTTGGCAAAGGGTGTCCTGCAACCATCAATAATAGCAACTCTTTCCATAAAATGCCTCAAAATTATAATTATAAAAGGAATTATATCATTCTTCAGTTTGTGGTTTTATTTCTTCTTTACTAGCAGTTTTTGGTTCTGGTTTATCACCATATAATAATAAGTTAATAACTAACAACCCAACACCAATATTTACACAAATGTCAGCAACATTAAAAATAGGCCATATAAGCTTTCCATTGTTCATAAAAGCAAGAAAGTCTGTTACATAACCTAATCTGATTCTATCTGTCAGATTTCCCAATGCTCCTGATAAAATAAGACCCAGTGAAAGAGAAAAAAGTGCTGTTCTGACTTTATAAGTACGCCTTTCATAGATGATTAGACCTGTACTTACTATTAAGGCAAAAATGCTAAGAATCAATGTTTTTCCATAAAACATACTAAAAGCAACACCAAAATTTACCACATGATAAATCCAGAGCCATGGTAAGAACTGGTAAGCCGGATAGCTTGAAAATGTATGGGTTTCTACATTTATATCGATTGGCATTGCATTGATAACCATTTGTTTGGTGAGTTGATCAACAGAAAACATGATTATTAATGCCAGATAAGTGATTAAAGTTTGTTTGTTAATACTTTTTGGTTCGTTCATAATAAATTACTAAAATTACATAACATAGCCAAGAGGATAACAGGAAAGTAAAATTATGGCAATCATGCCAAAATTTTTAAAGGGTTTAACCCATCCCCCTGCCCCCCTTCCCTGGGGGAAAAGAGATTTTTCAAGTCCCCTCCTTTCGGCATGAGATGACGAAGGGAGGGGATTTAGCGATTGTCTTAAAAGTCAACAGTTAAA
>CAYRDV010000252.1:0-9296 GCA_964422885.1 uncultured Candidatus Sericytochromatia bacterium | reverse complement strand
CCAATTTCTTCGGCTGCGACTCTTGGGTCAGAGACTGTTCTTTCATAATCATCCAGAAAAACCGGAGCATGAGCACAGGGAACCCCTGTTTCTTCTACAAGCATATGTGAGATCAGTGCCTCAAGCCTGCCAATGGGATCAACTCCTTTACCAGCAAGATAGATATTTTCAGCATCTTCATAAGGATTTTCCAGAACAGTAAAAACAGCTAAAGTATTTGCTCCTTCCGAAATTAATTTTTCAGCTGCCTTAAACATTGCTTCTTTATTTGTGACAACCCCATTAAACAAATTACCTGAATCCTTAACAACTCTGGCACCAATTTCTTCATCTGTCAGTAAAAAACCTGATATATCTGCACCATAGACAGATATACAGGCATTCAATGCATTTATAATATGGGTAATTTGGGGCTCAGCCTTTTTATCAATTATCACTCCGATTTTATTATATGATTTTTTTAGACCCAAGTTACCAGATAAAAAATTGTCAAGGGCAAATCCTTCTACGTATAATGTTTTAGACGTTGCTGCATAAAGGTTAGCTGCATTAACGGCATTGGGATGAGTTATAACTAAATCACAAAAAGTTTCCAAAACGGAGTTAACCGGATTTGCATCTCCGGCAAAACCGCCTATATTTGCTCCAATTCCTGTTGGTATAATATTTACTACATTAAACATAGCTTTATTTTATATTATTTTAAAATTAGATCAAAAGTTTAATGTTTATTTAACTTTTTTTTAATTGAAAAATTGTAAAATAGACATAGTCTCTTATTATATGTTTTATACAAAAATCAGGTGAGATTACAAAAATGAAGAAGATTTTACTCGGAACAACTTTAGTTTCCTTACTTTTAGCTGGGTGTAGTGCTCAGCAGGATTTAACTCAGATGCAACAACCACAGGCAATTTCTCAGGAAAACCTTTCCCCGGTGTTAACTATGAACACTGTTCCCGGAAAAAGTGACTATGTTTACTCTGTTGCTATTGACCCTAATTCACTGGACACATTTATTGCCAAAGCTAAAGAATATTTAGCAAAAAATGTTGCTGCAAATGATATTCAAAAATTTGAAGTAAGTGGTTGGAAAGATGCTGATGATGCTCAGGGAATGATTAAATTCTGGGGTGTTAAAAATAAGCCACAGTTTGAAAATAAGATAGTCCCTGCACTTCAGACCTATTTAGGTTCTTATGGCGGAGATGGTGTTCTTGATACTTTAGAAGAATAAAATAAAACAAAAAAAATGAGCCACTAAGTGGCTCATTTTTTTTGTATTTTTATGATGTACCTGTTGGGTGTTCATCCGTACTGCCATGATGTTCAGTTTTAACCCATGCTGTACGCTTCCAGGAAAAAAGTATTTTGAAGCTTATTACAGGAATAACAATCATCCAGTGGATATTAAAAATTGAGCTTCTCAATGTACGGTAAAATAACCTTCGTTTCTTTTTTACACCTGCCTTATTAAGGCCAATATAAATATTTATCATCATTACAAAGGCAATCAGAATAAAAAAGTAAACCACAACAGCTATTTTTGGCTCTCCACTTTGGATAGTTCCAATAACTGAAAATAATATTCCTATAAAAAACCATATCGGAAAATAGAAGGCTAGAAAAAAAGCAAACATATCAAGCTTTTTAATTGGTGGAGTATTGGGTTCAAAAAATTGGGGAAGATAATCCAGATAACGTCTAATACCACCTTCTGCCCAGCGTTTTCTCTGCTTATAAAGAGCCTTTATTGAAATAACCCCTTCTTCCATTACAAATATATCCGGGCAATACCGAATATCCCATTTATTAAGGTGTAACCTGGCACTCATATCAAGATCTTCTGTCAGAGCATTTTCATTCCATCCGCCAACATCTTTTACTGCAGCACGTTTTACTATCATTCCATTACCACGCATGTCAACAGCCCCTTCTGCCAGATCCTGGTTCTCACTTAAGGCCATCAGCATGATCATTTCATCATCCTGTGCTGCTGTCAATTCACTATAATCAGCATTCGATATTCTTTTTTGGGCCTGTAAACCACCTACTTTGGGATCATAAAGATAAGGGATAACTCTTTCCAGAAAATCCGGGGCAATTCTGGCATCAGCATCAAAGATAGCCTGGATTTCACCTTTACACTTATCTATAATATCATTCAGAACTGCGGCCTTGCTTGGGTGAGGAACCTGATCTCTGTGATGTACTCTTAAATTAGGATATTCTTTTTGTAATTCTTTTAAAATTTCCAGAGTTTTATCGGTTGAAGCATCATCAACAACCATCAATTCATAATTTGGAGTACCATCATTTTTATGATATACAACACTCATCATTTCTCTTACAGTTTCTGCAATTACTTTTTCTTCATTTTTGGCAGGAACAATCATTGAGACAAATGGCTTAAAATCAGGTACATAAGGCGTTTGTCTTTTTTTATAACGAAATTTTGCGGTCAAAGTATAGAAAACATTTACAGCAATAAAAATCATACATGCTATTAAGATTGAATATCCTTTGGAAAGATAGTAGCTAATATATTCAATATAAAAAAGTAAAGCAACTATTAAAAGAAAAAAGAATCTAGCTTTCATAACTGTTTAAACCGGGTAAATTTCTTTAAAATATTTAGCTCATTATAACACAGGGATTTATGATAAATTCAGTGAGATATTCACCTATAGTTTTAAAAGCATTAATTGATTTGGGTTAATGCGAAGTTTTACTCTTTCTGAAAACCTTTCTGAAAAAAAATCTATATCTTTTTAGCTTTTCCAGAAATAAAATTTTAAGATATCTAGATTTGCTAATCTTGGTAATTGCAATAATTTTTTCATCAGAAATTTTCCCGGCTATTTTAACATATTGTTCTTCTGTTGGACTTATCGATATTTTGTAAATATCTCCTGGATTAAGCAAATCAATATTTGCTTCAAGGTGAGGTTTTAATTTTAAGAAAATAATATTTTCTATTTTATCTTTCATAAGAATATTTTAGAATATTTTTTTGATTTATTGCTTGAAAAAATTAGAAATATTAAAAAATTTCATTAAGAAGAATATAATAGTAACGTGAATATGTTTTTATAAAATCTCTGGCTTGCTAACTATTGCCAAAGTAACAGTTGCTTTTGACACAAGTTTTTCCTGATTATCATTGATTGCATATACCGCTGATTCAACTATTGTTAAAGTTTTACCTTGCTTTAAAACCTCTGCTCTACAACGAAGTTGTTCACCAATTGCTGGTCTTAGTAAATTTATTTTGAATTCTACTGATAAAATCGTCTCATTTTCTTTTACCAGAGAGCCTGCGGCAGCTCCGGCTGTATGATCTGCCATTGTTGCCTGTACTCCTGCATGGATAAATTGATCCTGTTGTAAATGCTTTGGAATAATATTTAAAATGCTTTCACTCCATCCTGGACCAACATCGGTTAATTCAATGCCAACATCATTTACAAAATTTGCTTTTGAAAAAATAGAATAGGCTTTTTCTTTAAAATTTGGATCCTGGGGTATCATTTTTATCTGAAAACAGGTTTTATTAGTCCGTCTGCCTGTGGAGAATTGGGTGTGGGTTGAAAGGCATACATAGTTGTATAACCAAGTGGCCCTGTTTCTGCCAGTTTTATATCAATTGGGATAATTACATCTGGCCCGTAGGTATGTATCAGATCCATTAATTTGGAAATAACAGTTTTAATGGGATCTCTTATCGTAAATAAGAAAACTTCAGTCTCTTTATCATTGAGTACGCGGTTTTTTAGCGCACTCTCCGCTTTACGCCCCGAACCTTCTTCTTCCTCATTATAAGGAGCTGGCTTTTTTGAATCGGGTAATGCATAATCACCATAGCTATAGCCACTACCACCTAATCTGACACCAGAGGCAGCATTTGTAGACATTGAATTAAGGTCTCCTTCTTAATGAAGAAATAAGCTTATGTAAAAATAGCTCAGAATAGTATAAATATATTTTATCATATTATATCAACCAGTGATAAAATTATAGGACTACTACTAATACGCAATATCGGACTTTTTATTCGTATTTTGTAAAAGTTTTATTAATTTATTTTTTTTTAGAATACTTCGGATTTTTAGTCCGTGATTTCTTGGCGCTTAATTTATTATTTAGGGGAAAAATATGAAAGATAAATCTCTCACTTCAAAAGTAAAAATGATTGCGGGAATTGCTACGGCAGCCTGTGTTGCTTATAAAGCATATAAAGTATTTTCCAGGCCAGCAAAATTAAAAAAATTAAAAGATCAGGTTGTTGTAATAACAGGTGCTTCAGAAGGTATTGGTAAAGCTTATGCTGATGATTTTGCCAAAGCAGGCGCAAAGCTTGTATTAGCTGCCAGGCGGAAGGAAAAATTAGAAGAAACAGCTAAAGAATTAAAAGAAAAATATAATATTGAAACACTGGCAGTGGTAACTGATGTTTCAAAAGAACATGATTGCATCAATCTTATTGAACAGGCATTAGAGCATTTTGGACATGTAGATATCCTGATTAATAATGCTGGTACTGCAACATATGAATTTTTTCATAAAGAAAATGTTGATAACCTTAAACGAATAATGGATATTAATTACTGGGGAATGGTTTATTGTACCCATGCTGTTCTACCTTCAATGATTAGCAGAGGTAGTGGAAAAATTATTAATATCTCAAGTGTTGCCGGGAAAATAGGGACTCCGGCAATGGCCAATTATGCGGCTACAAAACATGCTATGAATGGATTTAGTGATGCCTTAAGAGCTGAAGTTGCAAAGTATGGAATTCAGGTTAACGTAATTTGTCCGACTTCAACCAAAACAAGTATTGTTATGAATTCTGCCAATAACTCTGCTGTTAAATTTGATCCCAAAAATTATCCTGGTATGACACCTGAAAGAGTTTCAAAAGAAACAATGAATGCAATACTGGATAATAAGCCGGAGCATGTTATTGGTTTTTTAGAAAATATTGGCATTGCTATTAATAAAATTTCCCCTGCTACAGTAAATAATACATTAAAACATACTATCAGGTTTATATTTAAAGATTAATAGAGGAATGTAAGGACAGAACAGTGTTCTGTCCTTACACGCAAGCAGAAAACAGAAATAATATGATGAAAACTACAAACAAAGATGACTTTTATCAGCAGGTATATAAGATCATTTCACTTATCCCAAAAGGTAAAGTAACTACTTATGGGCATATTGCCAGAGCTTTGGGAAACATTTCAAAGGCAAGAACTGTAGGATATGCAATGCATTCAGTGATAGATTCTTCTATTCCTTGCCATAGAGTTGTAAATAAAAAAGGCGAACTTTCAGGTAGTGTTCATTTTGCAACCCCAACATTAATGTTGGAACTTCTTGAAGCAGAAAATATAGAATTTACTAATGGTACTGTGAATTTAAAGAAACATTTGTGGATTCCGGATTAACAAAGTTTTGTTATACCTTTTTAAGGTATTATAAGTACTTATAAGTTATCGTTACAATTCTCCAGTTGGAAAATCTATTTGGCTATAATCTATATTGGATCTTCTTAGTGAACGGTTGCAACACAATCCGTTCTTTTTTCCTTTTATAGGCCTTTTTCAGAAATATATAAAAAGCCGTTTTCTTCTTTTACCAGCTCAAACGGGTCATCCCTGATAATCAGAAAGCCGTCGAGATCAAGGTAATCTACATTATTTGCCAGATTAAAAGCCGAATAGATTCCCAGAGAAGTTTCAACCATACAGCCAATCATAGTTTTTAAACCATTTTGGCGTGCATTTTCTAAAATTTTAATTCCGTTTTTATAACCACCTGCTTTCATTAATTTCATATTAATACCGTGAAACTGCTGTTTTAACAAATTAAAATCACCTGAATCCTCAATAGATTCATCAGCAATTAAAGTAAAGGGACAATTTTTCTTTAAATATTTATATTCTTCAATAAATTTACTTGGCATTGGCTGCTCAATAAACTCAATATTAAAATCTCTTATGTTATTTAAAAACTTAATTAACAGGTTAACATCTTCCCAGGCTTCATTACCATCAATATACAGTTTTTGCCGGCTATATTTACTTACCTCATTTATAATATCAAAGGCCATCTCCTGATTAACTTTTAATTTTAAGGATTTAAACCTTTTTAATGGCTCTATAAAATTTTTTATCTCATTTATTTCCAGAATAGGAACTGAAAAGGAAGTGGCAACATTTTGTGGTAGCTGAAGTTGAAAAAAATCAGCTGGCTTTATATTATTTTTTTGGCAAATAAAATGTACAAAAGCTGATTCAATACCAAAACGTAATGAATGAGGTAAAACCAGGGAATCAAGGAAGATTTCAAAATTATCTAAATCTAAATAATTTTGCTGATATTTCTCGATAAATAATTTAAAGTGATTCTCAATAATCTCTCCGGTTTCTCCATAACGAATATTGGGTGCTACTTCACCAATACCTGTCTGTATACCATTTGTAACCCGGATAAAAAAATTCGTTTTTTCAACGGAATTGTTACGTGAAATTTTCCAGTTAAACCTAAGAGGTAATACTTTTTTATCAATATTCCACTTTAGAAAATCATTTTCAACTATTTCTATCATTATTAAATTAATTATTTAAAATAAATGTTTATCATGTTTTTCTCTCAAAAAAAGAACAAAATCCTCAAGATGAGAAAAGACTTTTGATTCTGTTATATGATTATGGTCGTAAAAATTTATTACATATTCGTCACTTGGGGTAAACTCTATCTGCATAAGTGTATTATCTTGTAAGTCAAGTTCAAATGGCTTGTCTTTTCTAAGGTTTTGAACAATTTCTTCAACTGTCATTATTTATCACCTTTTTATTTATTACTTTATCTAATATTTATAAATAATTATATATTAATCTTATCAAAGGTATGGCTAATAAATGTTGGCACAAAAAAATACTATTTGTTAGAATATATTGTTATTACTGTATATTTATTTAATATTTCGAGAGGACATTTACTTTGCCATTAAACTGGCAATTATAAAACTGGAAAAAAATGAAAAATAGAGTTAAAAATTATTTATCGGTTGTTTTAAGCTTATTTCTTATTACTGCCTGTTCATCTGGTAATCCTACTACTCCATCAAAACCAAATATTCCTAACCTGACCAAAGCTCAATCTTCGGTTGGTGAAAATGAAGTAAAAAAAATTAATCTAAATGGTAAAGTAATAGATTCAATTACCAGAAAACCAATTGAACATGCAACTATATTAGTTTATGCTGTTTCCAATACTGATATTATTAATAATGTCAAAAATGGGGTTAAATCTGATATTAAACCAAGTGGTGCTCCATCAGCTCCTGCTGAAAGTTCTTCAGCTCCTGGGGCTACACCCAGTCCGGTATCAAGTATTAGTCCACCAATTCCTGATATACAGACTTCTCCTGACGCAAATCCTGTTCCTGCGATTGAAGAAAATGAAGAAAAAACTCAGCCAAAGCCTAAAGTTAATTCTCCATTACCAAGAAAACTAGCTTCTTCTCCTGTTCCACCCAAAATAAATATAAAAACTTCTCCCGGTAATGCTCCATCTGACTCGCCTATTCCTTCCCCATCAGAAAAACCTAAAGATGAAAATGAAATAACTGCACCAGATATAGTAAGTGAATTAACAAAATTAAAATCAAATGATTTTCAGGAATTTACAACTACAACTGGAAATGATGGTAAATTCTGGATCAATAAAGTTCCTGATACAAATATAATTATTACTATAAATGCTCCCAATTATAAAACAGTTTCTGTTTTTAATTCTGATACATCAAAAGTTGAAGACATTGCACTTGAACCACTCGACAGTAAAGAATATTTTTCTGTTATTAGTGGTGAGGTTTTAGCTGCAACCAATAACCCAGCCGAAAATGCTGTTGTAACATCATCATATGTTATCGGTGAATCTTTTAGCATTCCTACAAATACCAATGATAAAGGTGAATTTAAGCTTGAAGATATCAGTATTGGCGAAAGGACTCTTATTGCCACTTTAAAGGATGATAATGGCAAGATTATATCAATGGGTACTCTGGATTATGAAATAAAAAAAGATAAAAATTCATACGTTCAAAAGAAAAATCAACCAGAAAAAAAAGTCACCAAAAATTCTGATAAAAAAGATTCAGAAAAAGAACAGGAAACCATAAAATCACCAGATGAAAACTCATCTAAAAAAACATCTGAAAATGAAGAAGAAACAAAAAAGAGTGAACCAACTGAATCAAAAGATTCATCACTAAAAGATGATAAAAAGAAGGAAGAAGTAAAGGAAACCACTAAAGCGATACCTGCAAAGAATGAGAAAAAGGAAGAAAAAGATAAAAATATTCCTGTGATTAAATTAAAATCTGTTACAGAATATATTAATCTTAAAGGGAAAATTACTTTACCTGAAGATACAACCTTACAAACTATAAATGTTTATAGTGCATTCAAGAAAAAAGGTCTGCCAAAAGAAGAATTCTTTCTGACTGATAAACAAATATTGGAAAATGCTGACAGCTTTGACCTTGAATTACCAAAGCCAGATAGTGGTTATTACTATCATCTTGAATTTGTAGCAAAAAGTAAAAAAGGCTCTTTTGTTTATCATCATGAATATAATATCAAAAAAGAAAATAAAGAAATGAAAGTTGGCTTTATAGCACCACTTAATATTGGTAAAGTTGATTTTCTTGATAAGGATGGTGAAAAATTACCTATATTCACTTGGCTTCCTGTAGAAGGGGCTGGTTTTTATAAGGTTACTCTTGATAAAGTAGATAAAGATAATAATGTTGTAAGTATCTGGACTGGCATTACTCCGTTTAGCACAGCAATTTATCCCATAACTACCGGTTCTAACAAATTAAGCCCAGAATATAGTTATTTATGGTCTGTATCGGCAATTAAGGAAGGGAGCGATAAATCATCTGCTGATAAACTACAGTTTAGCAAATTAAATATTTTATCCTGGAGTGATTTGGCAAATTCTCCAAGTATGGAATTTAATCTTAGTAATGTTAGCAAAGAAATTGAAGAAATTGAAGAAATAGATAAAGATAAGAAAGAGGAAAAAAATTAGATACTTAATTACAACAGCTTTAATTGCATTACTAACCGCTACAAGTGCAAAAGCAGAGGAAACAACTTCGATTAAACAATATAACAGTAAAGTTAATGGCACATTTACCTTAAGATCCTGGATTGTTAACAATAGTGTTGATCAGTTTATTACTATCGTAGAAGGTAATAATAAAGGTTTTCTTAATT
>CAYRDV010000251.1:0-9307 GCA_964422885.1 uncultured Candidatus Sericytochromatia bacterium | reverse complement strand
AGATTTAACAACAGCAAAAGGAACAGGTGGTACTGTTAAAGATTTTAGTAATTATGATTTTACAGGTACAAACTTTAGCAGCGGAAATCTTAGTTCGGCTGAGCTGAAAGGCTCAACATTAACCGGAGCAAACTTTACATCAACAACCCTTTCCAATGTCCATTACAATGATTACAGTTATTGTGCAACCGGTTCTGTTGGCTCATGTGAAGACACTAAGGTCAATAGCTATACTACAAATAACCAAAAGGTTCCAGCTGTTGCAATGGATAGCAGTGGTAATTTTGTTGTTGTTTGGCAGGGAGAAGGTAATTATGATACTTATGGGATCTATGCCAAAAAGTATAATAACTCCGGTGTAGTACAGATACCTCCGGGATGTGGAACTACAATTACAAACTGCAGCGCTTCCACAGGTGAATTTCTGGTTAATACAACAACTAATGCAACACAATCATCTCCAGTAGTCGCAATGACCAATAATGGTAATTTTGTTATTGCCTGGTCTGGAAATGGTACAGGTGATGGTGCCGGAGTATTTGCACAAAGATATAACAGTGATGGAACAAAACCTGTAACAAATGGAGGAGAATTTCTGGTTAATACTTATGTTAGTAGTGGTCAATCTCTACCAGCCATTGCAATGAATAATAGTAACGGGCAATTTGTAATCACCTGGCAAAGTCAAAATCAACCATCGCCTAATGATTCCAGTCTGGGAATTTTTGCACAAAGATATAATAGTGATGGTTCAAAGCCTGTAACCAATGGCGGTGAATTACATGTTAATACTTATACTACAGGTGTTCAGCAAAACCCTTCAGTATCAATGGATAATAATGGCA
Source organism: uncultured Candidatus Sericytochromatia bacterium (assembly GCA_964422885.1). GTDB lineage: Bacteria > Cyanobacteriota > Sericytochromatia > UBA7694 > JACMQJ01 > CAYRDV01. The sequence continues at coordinate 8,462 of CAYRDV010000251.1, read as the reverse complement.
GTTTTGTTATTGCCTGGGAAAGTGTAAACATAGCAGCAGTTGAAAATGCCTATGGAATTTTTGCCCAACGATATAACAGTGACGGTTCAATACCAGCAACTAATGGAGGAGAACTTCATGTTAATACACATACTACAGGCCAGCAAAAAAATGCATCTGTAGCAATGGACAATAATGGTATCTTTGTTATTGCCTGGGATGGGGCAGGTTCAGGTGACACTGCCGGTGTTTTTGCCCAGAGATACGGTAGTGATGGTTCAAGTAGTAGTACTAATTTCATAGTAAATGCAACGACAACAAGTACACAAAAATTTCCAGCAGCAGCAATAACAAATGACAGCACCGGAAATTTTATTATTTCATGGCAAAGCAACCAGGATAGTGGTTCAGGAACAAGCGGGGGTTATGGCGTTTATACAAAAAGATTTAACAGTGATGGTTCTGCGGCTAGTTCACCTTCGATCATAAGCGGTGAGATTAAGATTAATGTTCTCACTGCAGAAGCCCAGATTACACCGGCAATAGCATTGGATAATACCGGTGATTTTGTTGTTACCTGGGCAAGTAATCTTCAGGATACCAGCAGTTATGGCATATATTCCAGAAGATACAGAACAAATTAATGAATCGAATATTAGCAGATTGATATTGAAACCACTTGCTTCAGAAATATTTTTTATATAAAAAATATTTCTGCTAATATTGTGTAATATAATTACGAAAAATATAAATTGATTAAATAAAAACAGCATGGACAAAGCTACTGAAAAATACCAGATAATGGTTGAGAACCGTTTAATTTATATTAGCCGCCTGATAAAACAAATACCAAAAGAAATAAGTGTATCTGTACTGGAAAAACTGCCTGAAGAATTTTTTCAGGTTTTGTTTGGCCTGTTTTCAGCAGTAAAATTAAAGCTTTCTTTAGCTCAGATTGAACAGCTACAGTTAATAATACTTTATCTACGTCTTACAGGCGGTGCAAATATATTGCTAACACAATATGAGAATGATTATTATTTTATAAATCTGGATAATGCTTTTGGTCTTTTTTCCAATAAAGTTTTTTCATATGATGACAAAGAAGAAGTTATAGAAAAGGCGATCAAAAATACTGAAATTTATTTACCAGAAATAACAGAATTATTTAAAGATAAATTTTTTTCGCTCTTAAAAGAAAATAAAAAGTTAGTAAAAGGTAAGCTAAAACTGGTAATCATCACCCATAATAATCCAGAAATATTAAAAGCCAGGGTTGAAGGGTATATAGGTAATTTTCTCCAGTTTAATCATAAAAATATTAAAATAATTATCTTTGATTCATCAGATGAAGCATTTGCAAAAAAGAGTAAAGCTGTAGTTGAACAACTCAAAAAAAAGTATGCTGAGATTACTTATCTTGATAATAATTTTAGAAATAAGTTTATTAATGAGCTGATCCAAAAAAGTAAAGAGGCATTTCCTGAACTAAGCACAGATAAATTTGAATTTTACATTCCTTATGTCTTTGGCAGAAATGATTTTTACCCTACTTATGGCAGAAATTTTAATTTCATTTCCCAATTTTTAAAAGATGATCCGTTTATCCTTGTTGATGAAAGCTGTAAACCAAAAGTTTTAACATATGAGACAGGTATTTTAAAAAAAGCAATTAAACAGATGATATCTAAAAATATCCTGGATTTAAAAAATCTTGGCTCTTATATTTCCAAAGAGGAAGAAAACAAAACTCAGTTTTTGCCTGTAGATTTTATCAGCTATTTTAAAAACTCAAATATTAATGCACCGCAATATGTCAGATATTCCGGGCAAAAAGGTCTAAATAAGTATTATCATCTTATCCGTGAATTAGGCTTTGATTTGGGAAATAAAAAAATATTTGCCGGTCTTACTGATAATTTAAACTCTTTAGAGACAGAATCATTTATCAGAAGTATTAACACAGAAGCCTTTGTTTATGCCGAAAAGAAAAATAACGCTTCAGTAATTAGAGATTTATGCCGTTATTTTCCTGAATTTTCTTCAAGATTAAGAGTAACAGTTCCTGAAAATATCCGCATAGATGATTCAATATTAGGCTTGAATTATACTCATTTTAGCAATGTCATTCCCATTGAAACGAATTTTGCATTATATTCCACACCACCGGAAAAAGATAAAGTAACTACAGTTGAAGATATTTATAATGACTTTTTTTCACAATTTTTTCACTTTACATATTACTCCCTGATTAGAGAATTAGAAGGTATTATGCCTAAAAGAGTAAGTAAGCTGGTTAATTATTTTGAAGCAATAGACTTAATCGAAATTCCACCACTTATTTTTGAAAATGCCTATAAATATTCTGCTCAATGTATAAAGGTTTTTGAAAACTGCCTAAAAATTGCTCATGAAAAAAAAGATACAAAAACAATCAAAAAGATTGAAAAAGCCAATAAAGCTTTTAAGCATCAACTATTTTCAGTAAATAAAGATGAATATGAGAAAAAAGTAACATCAATAGTTACAAACATTTTCAGACATTATTCGTCATGTTTATTAGCTTCAGAATTAGTAAATGCGACTCTTTCTAAGAAATAAGTCTGCTATAAAAAGTTAATATAAGATTTTATAGCAGACTCAAAAACGTTAGGATAAAATGTTAAAACAAAAATGTTATTTATTAATTTTTATTAAAAATTTTAAATAATTTAAGGTATATTCTGGTTTATTATTTATAAATACAAGGATTTAGTTTTTTAAATAACTCTCTGCATTTATTAAGGTTCTAATAAATATCATTAAATAGTCTTTTATTGTATTGAAAATGCTCTCAGTGTTTTTTATTATTAAAGTAATCATGCTGGAATTTTTGTACTAATTTTTAAATTAGCATAGCGGAGGAAAAAATGGGTATTTCAATAAACCCCTGGAATCTGATTTATTCAATGAAAACTATTGATATGTGGGATAAATCCATTCAGGCAAATCTGAATGGTGCGATGAGAGTTGGCTACAAATCAATGGATCTTGATTTCGGAGGAGGCCCTACTTTACAGATAAGACCGCCACTTGGTAATTCTGCTGCACAGGCACAGATTGCTGAAAACTATGTAAAAGCCGGTAACACTACTATTGACTTTTCCCAGGGAACCATTGTCGGAGATAAGACCTGGACACATGCAGCACTTAATGGGCCTGGTTTTTTTCTCACCAGCAAGATAAAAGATACATTTGACCCTGCTTATGTTTATAATCCTGATGATTTCCAGTATACAAGAGACGGAGAATGGTATCGTGACCCTGAAGGTTATGTCCGTACTAAAGAAGGTCTTTATGTTATGGATGGAACTTATATACCCCAGGCCGCTGGCGGACCTTCTGTAAATGCCTTACCTCCATGGAATGCTTCAATGTTTGCTCCCTGGCTGTACCGGGACAGAATTGATATCAGAAATACAAAATATGACTTAACCAGAGATACTGTTGTAGAGCTACATGTTGATTCCACAAAGCTTGTAAATGGTACCAGTGATATCAGGGTAGGTCATTATACCGGCCCCCTTTCAGGCCCTGGCGTATGGACTGAAACACCTGTACAGATGGATACGACAGATCCTCTTGATGTAAAAATAAGATTTAGATTAGCTAATGATCTGGCCGCAAATTCAATTAATATTAATGAATATTACCTGTTTTCAGATGGTCCTGCTGGTCCACCATTAGCAGACCTCACAGTTTGGAATGATGGAGTTAGTGTTGCTCCGCTCAATTCATTTGAAAATTTTGGCGGTTCTTTTGTTCCAATTGCCAATGAGCCACAAACCTGGGCTACTTTACTGGACGTACCGGGTGATGACTGGAGGATTGATTTTACGCCACTAAATACCACTGCCTGGAAAGGATACAGACCTGGTTCTATTACCTATCAGGATGGTGTTGGCTATCAGTTTGGCGGAGGTCCATTATACCTTGATTATGATGCTTTTGGAAACTATATTGTGGTTGATGGCACAGGTACTGAGCCAACCATGCAGGTTCTTACAGGTGTCACCCAGGAAACAGTAGAGCTTGGTGAGTTTGGTCTGCAAAACCAGGGAGTCTTATCTACAATAGTAGGTTCAGATACATATACTACGACTACAGCAGGTTTAAGTACCGTATGGACTAACAGAACCGGTACAAGTTTAAGCCAGACAGGTTACCCTGGTTACTGGAATACTCTTCCAGACGTAAAGAAAACAACTCCTGGGGCACAGGGTGGTGGTGAAGCTGATGTTTCAGCTCCTCTTGATTTTGCTAACCCACTCTTACATAAAGATCCGGTATTACCTGGTTCGGCTCCTAATCCTTATGTTGAAAGAACTACTGCTTCAGGGCAGCCGATGGGAGATGATGGTTATACCCTAAATGTTCATACCAACTCAGCTTTCCCTGGTTTACCAGCAGGATGGGTAGGAGGCGGATATGGTGAGGGTAGGATTGCTACCACCCCGGACTTACAGGCTGCAAACTTTGACTTCCCTGACCCTGATACTGATGGGGCAAACTGGAACAGGATTTTTTCTGGTGGTGGCTTGTTAGCAAATAACCCCGCCCAGGGAATAGCAAACTCCGGTACTGCTGCTTTTACCAGAGCATTAAATTCATATGAATACGGACAAAACAATCAGGTATTATTAACTGGTTTAGATGGTGACGTTGGTAAGGTAAATCTAGATGTAACTGCGTTTGAGGATGATTTTGAAGTATTTACAACATTGGCTCCACCTGTGGGTGATATACCCACTGTGGCCAAGTGGACCTTAAATAATATCACTGGTGCTCCTGATGCTCAATGGCGTGATAGTAACAATACTGCCAATAATGGTGTCAGAAGTGCCTATTTTGGAGATATTACAGGAACCGACTATCAGGCATTTAATATCACAACACCTTTTCAGGATAACTTTGATAATGATATTGCTTTTAAGCCTCAATGGACATTAAATAATATCGCTGGTGCTCCTGAAGGAATTCAGTGGCGTCCAAGTGTAAACACTTCAAGTAGCCCTAACACAAGTGCTTATTTTGGAAATGCTGCCGGAACAAATTATGATGCACAGCAGACAGTAACTACCACTACCAATACCTCTGTATTTTTTGAAAGCTTTGATGGTACAGGTGTTGGTGGCTTACCTGGTACTTTTAATCAGGTTATAACTTCCGGAACTGGTGTTGTTCGCTGGCAGGCGAATAATAATGGTTCCACAAGTGCGCCAAACAGTCTTTGGTTTGGTAATCTTGGCACAGGCACTTTTGAAGATGGGACCAATATAGTTGCGGGTTATGCACAATCAGTAAATATCGATTTAAGCGCGGCAACAGCAGCAAATCTCACATTTGATCATGAGTTTACTACTGAAGGAACACCTTTTGATATAAAATATGTTGAGTACTCAACAGATGGTGGAGGTAGTTGGAATGGGCTTGCTACATATAATACAGGTGGTCAGGCGTGGACAGGCTCAGGTCCTTTAGCAATTCCGGTAGGTTCAGCGAATACCAGGGTCAGATTCAGATTCGATTCAGTTGATGGTCTTGTAAATGCGATGCAGGGTTGGAATATAGATAATGTAAATATCCAGGCTGATACAACCACCACCACCACAACCCCTATCCGTTCAGCAGGTGAGCTTATTTCAAATACAATAAACCTGTCCGGTCTGGCATCGGCAACCCTTGATCTTGATGAAAGCTGGAATACAGAAGCAGGGACAACATATGATAAAAAAGAAATCTGGATTTCAAATGATAATGGTGGTTCATGGGCTATGTTAAGACCAGATCCTGCAGCTGGAGTTCAGGGCTGGGCAGCAACTCCTACTATTGCAATACCGGGAGCTTATTTAACAGCAACGACAAAAATTAAGTTTGTCTTTGACACCGTTGATTCAGCATTAAACAGTACCAGGGGCTGGAATATTGATGATGTAGTAGTAAGAGGGACTCAGCCAGTTCCTGCCCGGGGAGAAATGATTTCCAATACAATTAACATGACCGGATATACTACTGCTTTCCTTGATTATTCTGATACCTGGAATACAAGAGGTAGTATCACTCAGGATTTAAAAGAAATTTGGTATTCTGCTGATAACGGAGGATCATGGTCATTACTGGTAGGGACTAACCCAGCAGGTACAAAACCCTGGAATAATAACACTGTCGCTTTACCAGCCTCTGCTTTAAATAATCCAACTGTAAAAATAAAATTCACTTTTGATTCTGTTGACAGTGGTCAGCCAGCCGGGGCAAGAGGCTGGAATATTGATGATGTGAGAGTATATGGTGATAAGGCCGTAGGTCCGATATATCCACAGACATGGGCCGGTGGCTGGGCAGGAGCGTCTAACCTGAGAGTCGGTAGTGCTCTGATGGGTGACCCTCAGAATCTTACGTTTACAACCAGAGAAACAACAGGGTTTACTACAGTAAAAAGATACTCTGTTGATATGGCAGGTAATATTATTGATCATTTCGGGCTTGATGGATGGGCAAATAATTATGGTCATAGTGGTGGTTCTTCACAGATCAGTAACGGAAGTCAGACATGGACTGATATCGATGCTATGAGTGCTGATGATAATAACCTTTTTGACTATGTTCCTGATCCGGCTAAGAATGATATAGTTGATGTTATTTTACCAGGAACACCTGCTGGTAAAGCTTTACGACAAACAACCGCAAATACAACTCTTTTGGCATCAGAAACCCGTATTGGTGTTGATCCTGCTGATCCAAAATACCTTAATGCTGACATCTGGGATGATTATATTGCCAAAGTTGACTTTAAACCTGAAGATATAACTGAAAATGGCTCAGCATATATTTATGTACGCTATGCCAATAATAATAACTGGTTAAGGTTAAGGTATGACAATACTGGCATATATCTGGAAAAAAATACCGGCGGTGGTCCTGTACCAGCTAATGGTGGAGCAGGGTTTACCACAGCCGATTCAAAGCTCGGATTTGCTGTTAATACGCAAAAGCCGATAACATTTACCTTTGAGGTCGAAGGTGAACACATTAAAGTATCCGGTAATGCCAATACCTTATTTGATTTACGTATACCAGATGTTTCAAATAATGGCCGGTTTGCTGTTGGAGCAACCCGTAAGGTAATGTTTGATAATCTTGATATCAGACATTATGAGCCACAAAAAGGTCTTACTGTTCCTATTGGATTACTTACTCCTATTGATGCCACTGACCTTGTTGCTCAAATCAATGTAATTCAATTTCCTGATCAGCAGGGTTTAAAATATGATAAGGATCTTGGCGGTACTTATTTTAAAGAAACTCCTATGTCAGGAAGGCCATATTCTACTCCTCAGGGACAAGATGGAGCTGGTTCTGTTGAAACATATAGCCTTGAATCATCAAATGTCAGTATGGCCAGACAATTAAGTCATCTTCAGTCTTCAAAGACTATGTATGACATTCTTACCAAACAGCTTGCTGTTTATGCTGATACTGTTGATTCTGTATTAGGCCTTTTTAGATAATTTCATTTAGAAAAAACTCCAGCTTTAGATAAAGTTGGAGTTTTTTGCTAAAACAATGACTGAAAATATTTTTTATTTTAAATGGCGGATAGCTTTATTAAACTTGTAATAAATATAAGTAAATAGTTAATTTTTTTATTGAAAGATCATACATAATTTATTTATTATAATATATGACTAGTAATCTATTTAAAACCTTTTTGTGTTATTAAATTAAGGAGTTAAAAATGGCTTTTTCAGGAGTAAGTGTCTGGAATATTATCGGTTCGATGAGGGCTGTGAACAGGTGGGAAGACTCTATACAGTCTAACATCAATGGTTCGACAAAAGTTGGTTTTAAGGCAACTGATATATTTTATAAGGGCAATTCTGCCGTAAGTGTTCTTAATCTCCCTATGAGTTCTGTTGCTGGTAATATGGTTCCTGAGCAGGCGATTAGTGTAAGCTACAGCACAATGGATTTTAGACAGGGAGATATTCTGAAAACAAACTCACCAACAAATTATGCTGTATCTGGTGATGGTTTCTTTATGGTAGCAGACAGAGAAGGTCTAATTCGCTACACCAGAAATGGGGAATTTTATTCCAGAGGGATGGGACAATTAGAAAATAATCAGGGCCTTATGCTTGTTGATACAGCTCTGGCAATAAATATGGGCTTAACTGCGTATACCGCTCCAGCTGCCACTGCTGCTGAGCTTGCAGCTCATGATTCAGACTGGGAGCCTCTTGCCTTTGTAAATACCAATGCTGCAGCTCCATATTGGCTTAATGGTGTGGGAACTGTTGGTAATTATACAATAGATGCCAAGAAGACTGTTTTTATTGACAAAGAAAAAATTGTAGGTAATGAAACCATTGACGTTGGTGCAGATAATCAGGCCTGGGTTTATATTAATGATCATTTATTAACAAATGCTGATAAAATACCACCAA
>CAYRDV010000250.1:0-9312 GCA_964422885.1 uncultured Candidatus Sericytochromatia bacterium | reverse complement strand
TTCAAATAATAAAGAGCCTTTACTCTATCTTCAGATTTAAAATATGCTTCTGCATTATCAAATTCCTCTTTATATTTTTTATTAAGAAGAATTGTTCCCCATTGCTCCAGCTTATTTTTTGCCATAGAGTAGTATGGAGACTTAGTCGAAATTTTTATCATTTCTTCCAAAGCTTTTTCTATTTCGCCTTTATTAGCCAATTCAATAGCTCCTTCATATTCATCCTTAAAAGGCTTATTAAACAACATTATTTTCCAATCTTTAATTTTAGCCTGTGCTTGTACATAGTTAAAAGCTTCTGGAGATATAAGATTCATCTTTAAAATTGCGCTATTAAAATCGCCCATTTTGGCTAAAGTATATGAATCATTAAATATTTCTTCATTCTTTTGTTTTTCTTGATTTTCCAACAACTTTTCAACTTTACTTTGAGCTTCAGAATAAAAAGGGGATTGCTTTGATATTTTTTTCAATTCAGATATGCTTTCATCTACGGAGGTATTATTTATTAATTCAAGAGTTTTATTATATTCTTGTTCATAAATTTTATTTTGTATAAATGTTTGCCATTCTTCAATCTTTTCCTTAGCTTCCCAATAATATGGTGAATCATTTGAAATAAGCTTCATATCTCTGATTGCAATATCATAATTTCCATTATTTGCTTTATTGTAGGCATCAGAATATTGTTTTTTGTAACGAAATCTTTTTTCTTCCTGTTCTTTTTCTATTTCCGAAGCTTTCTTATATAAGCGAACTTCACTTTCGCGAGCCTCATTAATTTCATCATCAGAACTATATTTATTTATTTTCCCAGCACATGATATAGATGTTAATAAAAATAAAATTAATATTAAATTTTTGTTCATATTAAATACCAACTTTAATATTTTTAGAAAATTATATCATTTTCTCATATTTTTCTATGACTATTTATCAAAGACCTTTAAATAATTCAGAAATGAAGAAAATGTCATGTGAAGCCATCGCTTCTGAATTAGAATATTCGTTAACCAATCTTTCTATAAGATGATTAAATTTGGCATTTTTTTTGGTAACCCTGTTACTTATTTTTAAAGCATAGGCCAGACGGGCAGAAAGAATATAATCTGATAAGAAAAATTCAATTCCGACTAATGGGTTTACCAAATGTCCATCTTTTGTCAAAAAATTAAAAAATACATCAGAAATTGCTTTTAATTTTACTTTGTTATTAGAATAAGGGGCATAGTGAATAAATGTATTTATCGCACTTATTTGCCAGTGAAGATTACTAAACTGCCATTTTCTTTCATCCCACTGCCCAAGAATAAAAGATTCAGTTTGCTCTATTATCTGATTAGTTTTATCTTTAAGACGGGCTGGAATAGCAATAAGTTCCTTATTACTACGAAGTTTTGATAATAAAGAAAAAATATAAACTGAGGTAATCAGTGAAGATTGCCTGGTTGGGTGCAAAAAGTCTTTCCAGCCACCATCTTCATTAGTATATTCTGACGATTTATCAAGCAGATTCTCCACAATTTCTTCAACAAAGTCAAGATTATGCTCCAGCAATAAAAGTAACTCTATAGCCCAAACGGTATGTTTAATTGATTTTATATCCTTAAAAATTGAAGGTTTTGGTAAAGAAATCTCAAACAATAATTTTTTGGAAAACTGAGAATAAATAAAATTTGCACTTACTTTGGAATAGTCGTTAAACAGGGAAGGTTCAAAAGATTTTAAAGCTTTATATCCCCAATAAGATAAATAATTATTGGCTTTATTCTTATCTGAAAAAAGACTATGTTCACAATAAGTAAATTGTTCATAGATTGGCTCATTTTTATCTTTCTCAGAGGATAACATTAATAAGTCAAATTTTAACTTTATTTTTAGTGATTTTTTAGCAAGCTCAGTTAATTCCTGCTCTGATAATTTGGGTGAGGAAACCTTTCCTTTTTTATCATGCTTAACAAAGGAACTTAATTCATCAACAATATCTTCAACATCTGCATCTTCATGTCCATTAATATATTTACTTGATTTTATCAAAGCAGGAATTCTTGATTCACTAAGGGAAATAACAAAGCTTTTCTTCTTTTTTTCCAGAAGTTCAAACCATATCTGTGCTATTACTTCCATTTGCTCCCATTCAGAAGAAATACCATTTTTGCTGATTACAAAGACTATATATCTGGATGAAGAAAGACCTCCATATATTTTCTCCCATAAATTATCGGAAGATTTTATGGCCTCTTTATCAAAAAAAACTTTATACCCTTGTTTTGTTAAGGCATTAAACAACGATTTTGCCCATGATCTGTCATTATCAGAGTATGAGAGAAATATATCAAAAGCTGAGCTATCTTTTTTCAAAATTAAAAAACCTTTCTGTATGAAAGTATTATATTATGAAATTTCAAATTTTTGCTTAATTTATATTTTTTTCCTTTCTTTAGGATTCTGATCTCTTAAATCTTGCTAAATCAATACGTTAGCAAGATTAAGAAATTTATATTTTTAACCGAAGTTAATATTACCCTTCATATTTCTTTTGATAAATTCGTCAACTGGTGTTTCATAGTATGATTTGATACCACGAAACAGACCATCATAAATTTTGACATATTCGTCACTTTGCAGATTATCTATGCCACTTTTACTAACAAAATATTCTTCAGTACCAGTAGCAAATCTGACTACAAAATGCTCTCCATCCCGTGATATTCTCAGACTGACCTCTGGAACAAGACCTTTGGCAGAGTGCCTGTCCTGTCCTTCATAAACAGTAAGCTCGATGGCACAATGATAATAACCATCATCATGAAGGGTTAATTCATTGATTTTAATATCATTTCTGCCACAATCAAGATAATCGGAAAAACCATCTACAAGTTTTATCGCAAAATCTTTACAGCCATTTTCATAATCTTCGGCACCCTTAATTAGCTTAAGGTATGATTCACATAACTCATCAAATCTTGTCATATATATTCCTTTCTAGCATGTAACAAAATTATTTTTTAATTCTAACTTATATTATGTTTAATTTGCCAAGAAGAAAAAGCTTTTATCTTAAATTTTTTTCGAAATTAATTTTAATCTGAGGAAATTTCCACATGTGAAACAGATGGGCACACTTTCAAAGCACGAACCAGAAGCTGTGAGTTTATATTTCCGGGAAAGCGAATTATATAACTACTGAAACCCTGAGTTGAAACCAGTTGTGTGCCAAATATCTGGTTAAACCATTCCAGGTCTTTTTCTTGGCCTATTTTAAAAGTTACTTTGATATCTTTTCCTGTATTTAAAGGTATTGCAGTAATAACTCCAGACTTGGTTTTGGGAGCAGGTTTATTTACCTGCGGAGCAGCATTTTTCTGGGTGGTAACAATTTTATTTTGTTCAATAGAATTTATCAGACCACTGCCATTATAGAAATTTGTTACATATTCATTACCCATATGTTCAGGCACTTTAACCTTGTATGAATCAGTTTCTTTCTGGTAGATAATTTCTGCTCCCAAAGACTGATTTAAGGTTTCAATATCTTCAGGAGAAACATCTTTATTAAATTTGATTATTAGTTCATCGGGAACTACCTGAGTAACCTGGGTATTTTCCTCAGGAGTTTTATCTTTTTCCTGTTTATCATCTTCAGCCTGAGTATTCATATAAAGGTAAGACTGAACTTTATCAGAAATTTTTTCCTTTGATAAAGGACTTACAGATTCAACATTAAGCATTATGGAAAAAAGTTCCGAGTAACGGTCAAGAGTATCCTTATTAGCAATTCCAGAAATCTGTAATTTATATGTAGCAGGAGGAACTACTTTAACAACAGTAGTATCAGTCATCTGATTAAATTTTTCCAAAAACTTTGCAGAAACAGGTTTTTTGAATTTAACGGTAATATGCTGGTCAAAAGCATTGGCGTTTAATTGAAAGAAACCAGAAGTAAAAATCAGAGAGGTAGCAAGTAAAATATTTTTCAGTTTTTTCATATTATTTTATTATTAAAACCATAATACTCTAAAAATATAATATCAAAATTTGACTATGATTCACATGATTTATGTTATTTTTATTTCGCTTAAGCGATACTTCGTTTATTAGTGAGGCCACTTCGTTCAGTGAGGTCAGACAGCTAAAGCTGTTTTGGTGAGGAGGAAGTGAGGGAGAAGTAAGATAAAATAAATATTGACATATCATAATCTCATGGGCCAATCAGGAAGAAGTGATGAGTGAAGGGTGACGAGAAGAAATTATTCTGTTCATTCTATAATTCTGCAAATTCTGATTCCGACTATTTTTCTTCAGATTGACCATCGTAGTAAAGTGTTACCAAAAATAATTTCGCAATAAACCGGGGATACTAAAACTAATGGAATTAATTAAAGTTTTTGAATAAAATATGGTACTCATTACCAATTGTTTTGGTATCCCCCTCTTTGGTCAATCTCTTAAAGTCCCCTCCTTGGAAGGAAGGGGATTTAGGGGAGGTTCGAAAAATACAAAAAATATTTCCTAATCAATTAACGCTTCTCCAAAAAACAATTTTAAAAGAAAAGCAGCTTCAATTTTGCTTAATTGAAAAAACATATTATAGTAACACTAGTAAAATTAACTAATTTTATAAAAATTTAAACAAGATTTTATTAAAAGATAACTATAATTTAAAAATAGAATTTTACCAGGCAGATAATTAATGACCTTGAAAAAACAGGGAATAATTTGTTTTATAATCACAGCCTTATTTATCAACGGTTGTGGTGGTGTACTGCCCCAAAATAATCCAACAAATCAGCAAAATGAAGAACGTGGTTCTACAAACACAGAGTTACTGGTCAAAAGAAAAATTTCCAGCCTGGAAAATACTGGTTCCAAAAAAGCTTTAATCCTGAAAAACAAACTAAAAAGCATAAAACCTCTTGGTGTTGAAGTAATAAAAGTACCAGATGGAATATCAGTAAAAGACTATATAAAAGAACTGGCCAAAGATCCTACCATTGAATATGTCGAGCCTAATTACATCAGAAAAATAACTTTATCAGAAGAAAGCTTTGCTGAAAATAGCAAATTTGATTTACAGGACTATCTGGCCCAAAAAATTAAACCCTCTGTAGTAAAAACAGCATCCAGAATGTTTAATGACCCAGATATGAAATTACAATACGGGCTTGATAATATAAATGCGGATAAAGCCTGGTCAACAACGACAGGAAATAGTGAGGTAATTATTGCAGTTGTAGATACAGGAGTGGATCTTAGTCATCCTGATTTACAGGAAAACCTGGTAAATGGTTATTCAACAGTAAAAGGAACATCTTCTCCAAATGATGATAATGGTCATGGAACCCATGTTGCAGGTATTGTTGCTGCACTATCCAATAATTCCCGTGGAGTTGCGGGACTGGCACCCAAATGCAAAGTAATGCCAATAAAAGTCTTATCTGCCAAAGGTGATGGCAATGATTCCGATATTGCCGAAGGAGTTGTCTGGGCAGTAGATCATGGGGCAAAAATAATAAATCTTAGCCTTGGTGGTTCAGGAGCTGGCAGAACACTTGAAAATGCAATGTTATATGCCTATAACAGCAATGTCCTTGTAATTGCTGCAATGGGAAACAACGGTAAGAAAGTAAAAACTTATCCTGCTGCCTTTAAGAATATTATTGCTGTAGGAGCAACTGATATAAAAAATAAAATTGCTCCTTTCTCCAATTATGGTGAGTGGATTTCAGTTTCAGCCCCAGGTTTGAAAATTCATTCCACCTTTCCAACTTATAAAGTTGAATTAAGCAGATATAACCTTTCTTCAAGCTATGCTGTATTAAGTGGAACGTCAATGGCTGTTCCTTTTGTTGCAGGTCTTGCCGCACTTATTATGAGTAAAAACAAAGATTTAAACAGAGCTGAAGTCAGAAAAAAAATTGAAACAGGTTGTAATGATATTGAATCACCAGGTTTTGATGAATTTTCAGGTGCTGGCTTGATCGATGCTTCAAAAGCATTAAATTCTAGATAATTAATTGGTAAATTACTTATGTTTTAAAAAGTCTGACGCCAGACTTGTACCAATACTGACAACCGATGCAGCAGCAGCAATTTTTCCGTTTCCTTTATGATGAGCAACGATTGTTACAACATCAAGTCCAACTGTTGCCAAAGCAAAACTTTTACTTTTCAGACTTACATCTTTATCAGCAATTTTCTGATAAGCACCATAACTATCATATAGAGCAATACCATAATTAACAACTGTTACAGCGGCAGGTAGAGCTTTCCCGGCAAAAGCTTTCACACTTGCCTTTCCTGATATTTCTATACTACTACCAAGTATTTTAGCTGAGTTTACAAGAACTCCTTTTATTTCATGTTTTACCATTAAATTTGCACATGAAGCAGCAACCTCTCCGGCAACTTTGGGAGCACAGGAGGAAAAATCTTCTCCTTCTTCCATTTTAACTTCACTATTAGCAGGAACAGTACCAAAGTTTGTCTTAACAGTTAAATTATCACAGGTGGTTTTTGGCGGAACGATAATACAATCAGTTTCTTTTTTAGAAATTGTAACAACAGGTTTATCTGTTACTGTACCAAAAGTTGTTAATTTAATCCCTATATCTGACATACTAATTCCTCTACTAATTCCTTTGTATTAAAATAATTATAACAAACACACATAAAAATTTTGTTATTAAGGTTTTAAGCTTAATTAAAGAAATAGTTATAAAAAAAGCTCTATTGCTTAATAATTTATCAATTGTTAAAGTAAATAATTCCCCACAAGGTGGGGCCCCTGTTTGTATTAACACCAAAGCAAAGCTTTGGAAACAAAATTTCATTTTGTTTAACCCCGAAGTCCCTGAAGGGATTCCTTTCAGTCACCGCTTCGAGGTATTATTAATAAAAAATGAAAAAAAATGTTATTACTTTACTGGCTTTAGGATTTGTTATTTTAGTACCAGCTACAAATTTTTCAGAAACACAGAACCTGGTATTTGTTGAAGGTGGTTCTTTTATAATGGGTGATGAATCTGGTGGTATCAACATTGATGATAAACCGTTACATAAAATAACTTTAAATAGCTTTTATATCAGCAAATTTGAAGTAACTGTACAAGAATTCAAAGATTTTGTAAAAGTATCAGGTTATCTTACCTCTACTGAAATAACTGGAGAGGGATGCTATATCTGGATGGATAATTACTGGAAGCATGATGAAAAAACAAATTATAATAATCCTGGATTTTTGATTGAAAACAATCACCCCGTCACCTGCCTTAACTGGTGGGATGCAATTAAATACTGTAACTGGAAAAGTAAAAAAGAAGGTTTTCCTGTTTCTTATAATGAATCAACAGGTGATTTGCTTGATAATAAAGGAAATATAACAACTAATGTTACAAAAGTAAAAGGGTACAGACTACCAACAGAGGCTGAATGGGAATTTTCCGCCAGAGGGGGAAAGATGTCAAAAAACTATTCATTCTCTGGTGGTAATAGTCCAGAACTTGTTGGCTGGATTTCAAAAAACTCCGGTAAAAGACTACATCCGGTAGGTACTCGTATTGCCAATGAATTAGGGATATATGATATGACAGGGAATGTTTGGGAATGGTGTACGGACTGGTTCGGATTCGATTATTATGCAAATAGTCCCGAAAAGAATCCTTATAATGTAGTAAGAAACTATCGTCAGGTAATCAGGGGAGGAGGCTGGGGAGGTTATATTCCCTTTGCCAGAGTTTCTTTCCGCTTTGCAGAATCACCTTTTGAAAGAAGTAACAATATTGGTTTTAGGGTTTGTCGTTCCCTATAGGCAGATAACATTTACTTATGTTTTAGAAGATCTGAGGCAATACTGGTTCCAATACTGGCAAAAGCCGCGGCTCCGGCTAACTTACCCTTACCAGTCTGAAAAGCCGCAATAGTAAAGAGATCAAGAGCGACTGTTCCCAGAGCAAAACCTTTACTTTTAATACTAATATTTTCATCCTTGATTTTTTTGTAGGCATCATATCCATCAAGAAGGGTAACTCCTACATTTATTGTAGTTACAGCCATAGGCATGGCTTTACCAATAAATGCTTTTGCTCCAACCGTTTTGGTAGCAACTTTTGCTCCATTTTCCAGAATTTTTTCAGAAGCCACTATTGCAGTCTTTGTATCTTTTTTAACAAAAACATTGAGACTGGCTTCACCTATTTCAATAATTATTTTAGGAACAAAAGAAGGAATCCCTTTTCCTCCCAAAGCTTTACTAACAGGTACAGCTCCCGCAACGGTCTTTATACTAATATTATCTTTGTCAATTTTTGCTGGAGATTCTGGCTCTGGAGTTTCAGCCTTTATGGGTTTAACAGTACCTGAAAGATTTGTTAAATCTTTTGATGTATTTAAATTTATTCCAATTGTAGACATTTTTTTTTCCTGTTTTAGAGGATTATAGATAATAATTTAAAAAATCTTTCTTAAGAAATAAAAATAATTTGGTTGAGTAGTACAATTAATATCAGATTTTGATAAACATAAATTTTTCTGGAGAATATAAAAGTGAATAATAAAATCAGGGTGGGAATACTGTTTGGAGGTAAATCGGTTGAACATGAAGTTTCGTTACAGTCTGCAAAAAATATTGTTGAAGCAATAGATAAAACCAAATACGAAGTTGTTTTAATTGGTATAGACAAAGAAGGAAAATGGCATCTGAATGATTCTTCAAAATACCTTTTAAATGAAAATGATCCAAAGCTGATAAAATTAAATTCTTCCAATGAAAATCTTGGTTTAATACCAGGCAGAAATGAACAGCAACTGGTAAATGTATCCGGTTATCAGTCAATTGGTAATGTTGATGTGATTTTCCCGGTTATTCACGGTACATCCGGAGAAGATGGTTCAATGCAGGGTTTTTTAAAACTGGCTAATATCCCTTTTGTTGGACCTGGAGTCCTTGGTTCAGCAGTATGTATGGATAAAGATTTTGCCAAAAGATTATTAAAAGAAGCAGGAATCCCGACTTCAAAATCTCTTACTTTTAACAGGCTAACTGCAGCAAAAGTAGATTACAACCATGTAAAAGCCGAATTAGGGATGCCAGTATTTGTAAAACCCGCCAATTCAGGTTCTTCAGTAGGGGTAAGTAAGGTAAATACACCTGAACAACTGATACAGGCGCTCAAAGAAGCACTTAAATATGATACAAAAGTACTTGTCGAAGAATATATCAAAGGAAGGGAAATCGAATGTTCCGTTTTAGGTAATGATAATCCTATTGCCTCCATTGCTGGAGAAGTAATTGCCCAGCATGAATTTTACTCA
>CAYRDV010000249.1:0-9379 GCA_964422885.1 uncultured Candidatus Sericytochromatia bacterium | reverse complement strand
CCAACTCGGTGTATCCGCGCCACATTGCCCACGGTGGCTTGGACGTGTTGGTCGTCGACGGCGAGGTGCTGTGGAATGATCAGAAGGTGGCATATCTTTTACCCTTTTAAAGCAGGTAAACCCGGTTAGCATAATCCTAAAACTACCACTTTTATCTGAAATTTCATTATAAGCACCTTTTATACACAGCCCGATAATTTCAGAAAATTGGGCAAAATCAGCATGTTCCGGTACATGAATAAAGCCTGTAAGTTTTAGTGAAGGTATAACCGAAGCTTCAGTAAAAGAATGAATGATCCTCGCTGTATGGTCACATAAAAATTTCCCCAGTCCTCCGCCATGAGTAATCTTTCTTTCATCAATGGTTATCTTTGCCCCTTTTGGTGTTTCTGATAAAAAGGTGGTTGGGCAAGACATAGTAAAATGGTCCGGGTTAAAATTTTCTGCACATAAAATCTCTTTTACATTGACGGGGCTTTCAATAGCATACATAAATCTTATTTCTTCATCTGTTATACGTTCCTTATTTCTATAACAAAATTCAATAAGCTCTTTCCTTTTGTAACTATTAATCATGCCATGGGTGGAAATTCTTCCAGCTTCTTTTACCAGTTCATGAAACTCAGGATTATTAATATTAATAAAGTTCAAATTCATTTTTTTATTTTAAATTGGATTACAATTCTATTATTTACACATAAACGACTGAGGTTTGCAATAGAAGATATCTGGAAATAAAATGAAAATAGAAATTACAAACAAAATATCTCTTGATAATTTACCATCAGCCTCAGGGCTTGAAATCATAAATGAGAATCTTTATATAGTGGGAGATGATTCACCTTTTTTATATTTACTTGATTTTAATTTTAAGCAGATTGATAGGATTCAACTATTTTCAACCAATGATTTTAGCAATGGAAGAATGCCAAAACATTTAAAACCGGATCTGGAATTTCTGACAAAATTGGAAATTGAAAATAAAAAATATTTATTTACTGGTGGGTCAGGTTCAGCAAAAGGAAGGGATAAAGGTTTTTTAATAGAGCTAAATAGTTATAAAGTAACTGAAGTTTCTTTATCAGGTATTTATAATTCACTCAAAAATAATCAGAAAATTACCGGAAATTTAGTTTTAAATATTGAGGGGCTGGCAGCAACTCAAAACCAAATGCTTTTCTTTAACCGGTCTAATAATACAATAATTATCTATAATGAAACGAGCTTCCTTTCTTTTATTAGAGGACTTACAGATATAAACCCGGAACCAAACTATATTAGCCTGGAACTTCCGGGAATAAATAATATCAGAGCTGGTTTTTCCGGTGCAGATATTTTTGATAATAAATTATTTTTCACTGCTTCAGTTGAAGATACTGATGATCCGGTACTTGATGGTATTGTTTACGGAAGCTTTTTGGGTTTACTAAACATGGATAGTTTAATCAAAAGTAAAATACCAGAAATAAAAAATTACACCCGAATTGGTAAAGATAATACTTTTACTGGTAAAGTTGAAGCTATTTCAATATATAAAAAAGTAAATGATACTGAATATTTAGGTCTATGTGTAACTGATGATGATCAGGGTGGTTCTGAATTACTTTCTGTTCGCATTGTTTTATAAAAAAGTATAAAACTTTAAAACGGAAATTTGGCCTTTTGGTTACAATTTTCAAAAGTACTATTTATAACAGTTCCTTTTGCAAAAGCATATGAACCAGACCCTTTTTTGATCGCTTTACAATTTTTAAAACGGCTGTTAATAACAGTTGATTTGGATAAATCTTTTTTCATTACCTTTTTTTTGATATTATTCAAAAAATCCTTAAAATTAAAGTAATCCAGTGTATAAAGGCCACCACCATATTTTGCACTACACTTTTCAAAATTATTTTTGTTTACTGAGGATTTATAAAGATAGACCCCGCCACCGTATAAATTAGAAATACATTCTTTATGAGTGCAGTTTTCACTTGATGAGGATGTAGCAAATATACTTCCCCCGGACGCTTCTGAGCTACAAAATTCAAAATACCCATCCCTTAATAATGAACCTTTTAAAAATGCTGCACCGCCAAATTGTTTGGCTTTACAAAAGAAAAATTTACAGGTAAGTATTTTTGAATCAATCGCATAAAGGCCACCACCATCAACTTCTGACTCTGATGTTTCAAATGAGCAGTTTCTGATTACAGAAGCAATTACTTTTGCTCCTCCCCCTTCTTTTTCAGCATTTGAATCAATAATTTTATTATTTTCTATTATTGAGTTTTCTGAAAAAATACTTCCGCCATACATTGCACTTCCTTTTAAAAAGGTGCAGTTGATAACTTTTCCTTTTTCTATTACTCTGACACCACCACCAAAAAGAGCAGTACAGTTCCAAAGCTGACAGTTTTCTAAAGTTGACGAGGCCGCAAAAACCCCACCACCATTTTCAGCAATTGAATTATGAAAAAATGAATCCTTTAGAAGGGTATTTTCTAAGATATAGGCACACCCGCCACTTTCTGCACCACAGTTTCTAAAAGTACATTCAGTAATCAGCGAGTTATTTTCTGAAAAAATCCCTCCACCCTTTTCATTTACATTACAACTGATAAATTCACACTTTTCTGCTTCAGAATTAATTAGTTGTAAAGCTCCGGCATTTATGGCCTTACAGTTTTTTATAAAACTATTTTTTATTTTTGATCTGTTTAATGCCTTAATGCCACCACCATTTTTCTTGGCTTTACAATATTGAATATTTATTCCATTCAGGGTTGAATTTGAAGAATATATTCCGCCACCAGTTTCTGCTGAGCAATTTATTATTTTTGTATTTTCAATAACTGCATTGATTTGTTGTTCATCAAATTCAGGGAAAAATGATTCTGTCGGTTCTCCGGCAAAAATAGCTCCTCCTGTTTCAGCAAAACTATTTTTTATTTCACAGTTTCTTATTGAAGCCTGTTCAAAAGCAAAAATGCCACCACCTTTAAAGATTGCCACGCAATTTTGGATAACACAATTATCCATTTCGGAATTAAATACATATGCACCTCCGCCAAGCTCAGCAGAACATTCTTTAAAGGTTGTATTTCTTATTTCTGATTTTTCAAAAGTATAAACACCACCACCGCTTTTTGACTTACAGGTAACAAATTTACAATTATCGATAATTGTATTAAAACCATAAACACCTGCTCCAAGCTTTGACTCACATTTTTCAAAGATTGCATGTTTTACTGTAGAATTACCATATGTATCAATGGCACCACCATTTTCTATAGCATTACAGACTAAAAATTTGCCACCTTCAATAATTGAATTATTTGCATTGATTGCACCACCATACTTTGCATTACAGTTATTAAAATTTGAATAACGAATATTTGTCTTATCAAGAGCATAAATAGCTCCGCCATTTTCCCGGGTTACACAATTTTTGAAATTACACCTGTCAATAGTAGAATCCTTTGCTTTAATCGCTCCGCCACTTACTTCAACACTACAATAGGCAAACTCGGTGTTATAAATAGTTGAAGCATCCATATCAATGGCCCCGCCATTTTTTGCAGAGCAATTTTCAAATTTACTGTTCATTACAATAGATTTATCAAAAACCATTGCAGCACCACCATTTTGGAGAGCTGTACAATTTATAAATTCACAACGTTCAATGGTAGTCATACCACAATAAATACCACCACCAAATGTAGCATGGCATACTTTAAAAACTGATTCTTTTATCTGGACATAATTTGCTCCTATGACATGAATTCCTCCACCAAAACTCTCTTCAAGCTCATCTTTGGCATAATCTTTTCCATTTTCCCAGATTATACCTTCTGCCATATTACGATTTTTGAAAAATGTCCTGCTTCTGCCTCTACTATTAAAGAACTGGCATTTTTCTATTTTTGAATTATTAGCACTTTTGCCATAGATTACAATATTTTTCCAGGTAGTTTCAGCTCCGTTAAAGGTCACATTAGTCGCATCAATAACTCCTTTGCAAATGATTCCTACGTTTTCACCCAGGAGAAGGGTAGCATTTTCGATTATCAGTTTACCTTCCGGTTCAATTTCAATTGTTTCAAGTACTTTAACCGTGCCTGTCATCCTGATTTCGCTACGAATAATCAATTTATGTTCGATTGTACCGCCAGTAATTTCTCCGGTATTTTTGCCCTTATCACCTTCAATTGTTTCAGCCATTTCAATTGCATTTTTCAAAAGGCTGTTCATTTTTCTAACCAGTTCAGTGCCAGTCCCCTCTGGTTCTTCATCTGGGGTAGTAGGGTAAACTTCATGAACCAAATCATTCAGTTTTATATTCTCAATCTTTTTTTCTATTGGTATTACAGCAATAGCTGTTTCTTTTGGATTTGAATCAGATGTAGTATCAAGGAATTTTTCCATTTCCCTGACACAATTTAAATAAACATTAAATGCTTCAACCATTTTTTGCTATTTCCAGAAAATTTTTAAAATTATATACTCTAAAACTATCTTTGCCATACTTTGAATAAGGAAACTGCAATAATCCTGAACCATTATTGGCAATATCAAGAGAAGTATAGTTTTCCAGAATATTTAAACTTTCTCCCCCTTTCAGGGCAATCCGGTTTTCAAATTCATTTATAAATTGTGGATCAATATGATTTTCTATTGTATTGAAATTTTCTGAAAATAAAATAGTATGGATACCAACTTCGGGACCTTCAGAAATAATTTTCATAAATTTTCGCCCTATGTCTGAAGACGATTTCTGACCAAGTTTTTTCCTGGCATTTTGCAGATTGGCGATTGCCAGAATTACTCTATTCTTATTTTTATAATCTTCAAGTCTTGAGTCAAGTTCTTCAATGATTTCATTAATGTAGGCTTCTATGTTTCTGGTTTCGCCAATGAAACAGTTTTTATTAAAATTTTTCAAAAACTCAAAAGAGCCTTTAAATTCACTATCAACATTAAACAAATCAAGGATATAAAAACGGCTGTCTGGAGTACTTTGTTTTATTATCTGAAAAAGACTAATTCCCAGGATAGAAACGGCTGATTCAAGATCCTGGCCAATCATTACCATATTTGATTCAATCTGCCTTCTTAGACGGAAAAACACATGTTTATCCTGCACAAAAACTGGTTTACCAATAAAGATATCACAAAAATCTTCATTTATTGAGAATGAATTATTTTTAATTTTCTCAATAAGCTCATTATTATCTTCAAGATTTGTGGAAACTGACTGATCAATAATCTGTTCTTTTAGTTGTGATTCGTTAAATCTGGCTTTCGAGTCTTCTGCAAGTTTTTTGACCATAGAAGAAATCATTTCATTATTTAAATAAGGAAAGTTAAATTTTATATTACCTTCAACAAGCCCATTTTGTGAGTTATATATTGCTTCTCCGGCTTTTCCCAGAAAACTGGCTGCCGGGTTATCTTTACTTAGGGTAATGATGCTATCTGTTTCCGGCATCTTTAAAGCAATTCTCAATCCAATATTAGAGAGATTTTCTAAATCAACAACCTGGATATTATGGGTTGAAAGGATAATATGAATTCCAAAGGAACGCCCAACTCTTAGAAGATTATCAAGAAGATGTTTAACCTTTTCAGAAATATGATCCTTGCCATTAAGTAAAACCTGAAAATCATAAATTATTACAACAATACGTGGCAGTGGTCGCCCGGAAATCTTTCTATAACTGGTGAAATCATGGGCATTTTCATAAAACTGAAATAGTTTTTCTCTTTTTTCTATTTCTTCTGTTAATTGTGTCAATACATTCACACCAGCATTTCTTTCATTGGAACTGGAGAAAAAGCTGATATGCGGCAGATTTTTATATATTTTAAATTCAATACCTTTTTTATAATCCATCAGAAAAAACTGTAACTCGTCCGGAGAATAAATATATGAACTGATATTTATAATATTATGTAACAGAGTTGATTTACCTGAGCCTGTAATTCCGGCAATAAGTGCATGATAAACACCTAAAGCCGGTTCTTCAGAATCCTGACCTAAAACAAGGTGTTTAATATCATTACCGGATATTTTACCGATTGGTATTTTTAATCTTTCTGATGAATCACCAGTCCAGTTTTTAAGGGGAAGAAGCTCGGAAATATCAACTTTAATTTCTTCAAATGGTTTTTCAGTAATTAATTTTTTAGCTGGTTGTTCTTTGGCAACTGGTACCTGCTCAGTTTTACTAATAGAATTAATATTTTTAATAATATCTTCAATATTTTCTGGAATTTGAGTATCTAAATTCAGGTGAAATTTTTCATTGAAAACTTTTTCAGCTCCACTAAGATTCTTAATTTTGAAATATTTTCCTCTTTCCTGGTAAACACCTATCATTTGGGATAAAAGATTTTCCAAAAGTTCCGAACGATATGGAGGTTTTATACCCACATCAAGTGACATTATGATATGTGTTCCAGTTCTTTCAATGTTTTTTAACAGATTTAAAAGCAGAAAAGCAGACTCTTCTGTAAAACCTAAAGGGAAATTACTTATTAAAACAATTTTGTATGGATGATTGGCGAATTTATTTTCCTGGTTTTCAGGTTCTGTAAACTTATTTTGCTGAGATATATATTCGCCAATATTTTTAAAATTATTCTTTTTTAAAAATGATTGGAATTCGATCGACTGATCCGTAAGTTTTGCCAAAACCTTGTCAGTATCATCCGAATAACTAAGGGTTTTATTTTCAATATAGTTTTGATTTAAGCCATTCAGATAAGGAAATTCTTTTACAAAACTTTCGGAGTAAATACAGGTAAGTTTAACCAACTCAGGCTGTAGGCAGGTCAAAAGCCTTAATGTGATAAGTTGTTTTAGTGTACGGATATCATTTTTATTTACATTATTTACATAAAAGCAAATTCCATTAAACTGTGAAAATGGTATTAGAGCTGAGAAGCTAA
The DNA here is from genome assembly GCA_964422885.1 of uncultured Candidatus Sericytochromatia bacterium. Lineage (GTDB taxonomy): Bacteria > Cyanobacteriota > Sericytochromatia > UBA7694 > JACMQJ01 > CAYRDV01. The sequence continues at coordinate 2,443 of CAYRDV010000249.1, read as the reverse complement.
AATTCTTATTAGTTTCTTCAATAAATTTCTGAGGAGTAAATTCGCCTATTTTTATTAAATCCGGAAATTTTCTGGATTGTTCTATTTTATCGCCAAAATAATTATTTATTGAGGCATCAGAAAAATTATTCTTAAAAGGAATTTCTGATATTATTTTTCTTGAGGATTCAACACAAGATAAAAAAGCTTCCTGAAATTCTTTTTCATTTGTTTGAATATTTTCCATATTTTTTAAATTTAATTTTACTATTTGACCTTAGACTTAAATTATTATTTATGATTATAGATAATTTTTTTTTTTAATAATTTATTTTTAATATTACTTCATTTATTTATTGCTGTTTACTCTCGTTTAGTTTTATTAAAATACCTTTTAATTTTTTTTTAGTTTAATAAAATAAATTTTATTTCTCTATAACCTTATTTTTTGTAATTTTCGCAAAAAAAAGTTACAATGGTACTAAACTAAACGTTGTTAATAATAAAATGAGTCATTCGGACACTTAATTTCATCAGGATAGTATGGCTGAAGAACAACTGATAAAAGAACCAGAACAAGATTTTTCCTCACCAGGCGGAACACCTGTTCCTGAGGATAAAAATAATGTAAAGCAGAAAGTGAATACTAGTGCTACTTCTGACATGGACCATGTTTTAACTAAAAATGAGCATAGTAATCTGTCTGTTGAAAATCTGCAAAAATTAATTGAAACAGATCCGGCAAATTTTTTGCTTTATTTTAACCTGGGCAATGCTTATAACCAAACAGAACATTCACAGGATGCCATAAAATCATTAAAACAAAGTATAGAATTAAATCCTGATTACTACCAGTCATGGTTTAATCTGGCTAATATATTTTATAAATCAAATAAATATGATGATGCAGTAATTAACTTTAACAAAGCCTTTGAGCTAAATCCATCACTATACCAGGCCCAATTTAATTTAGGTAATATTTTTCTAAAACAAAATAATCCAGATAAAGCAATTAAATTTTTTGAAAAAACCCTTGATTTGCACCCCTCTCACGCTCCTTCAATTTTGTGTTTGGGAAATGCCTATTACATGAAAGAATGGTATGAAAAGGCCGTTCGTTATTACAAAAATTATCTGGAAATTGATCCAAATAATACTTCAGTAATGATGAAAATTGCCAAAATAAATGAACTGGTTGAAGATAAAACCGGAGCGATAGAATATCTTTCAAAAATATTGCAAATTAAAGAAAATGATATTTATACCCTAAAACATATTTCTACCCTTTATCTTAAAGTAAGGAATTTTGATCTGGCTCTGGCATACCTGGAAAGGGTTTTAAAATATGTCCCCAAAGATTTGGAAACATATTTTCAGATTGGTAAAGTATATTATCTTACCAAACAATATAAAAATGCTATTGGAATTTATTCCAAAGTATTACGTAGTATTCCTGAACATATTGAGTGTCTGACTGATTTAGCGGATATTTATGAAATAAATAAAGATTCAGAATTAGCGATCGACTGTTATCAGAAAATAGTTTCAATTGTTCCTGATAATCCAGATATCTGGTATAAGATAGGAAAATATTTTTTTAATAAAAATGATTATGAAAAAGCGTTATTACCACTAGAAAAATCACTCTCACTTAATTTTACAGATATTAACAATTGCCTGGGAACAATTTATGAAAATAAAAATGATTTTAAAAAAGCTGAATACCATTTTCTTGAATCCTTAAATAAAAAGCCTGATAATTTAGGCGTATTGCAGCGACTAGTCAAATTTTATAAAGACCGGAGCCAGTATAAAAAAGCAATTCAAATTTATCGAAAAATTTATACGCTTAAACCAAAAGCAGATATCATTAAAGAAATTGCCATTCTTTCAGAGAAAATAGAAGATTATGCTGAAGCTTTAACCTGTTATGAAAAGATTCTTGAAGAAGATAATACCCGCTATGAACTTTTATTTAATATTGCGAACCTCTCTTTTTTGGTTGGGAAACCCTATGATTCTCTCTATGCCTGTAAATTAGGACTTAATATTTTTCCTGACAATCTAAAATTATTACTGATAATGGGCAAATGTTACCATGCAATCAAAAAGTATAAAAAAGCGATAATGTCATTTGAAAAAGGCTTGGAAATTGATCCCCAGAATATAGAAATTCTCAGAAATTTTATTCGCTTATGCGAAGAAACCGGAACCCTCAAAAAAGGTCTGGAACTTTGTAAAACAGCTTTAAAAATGGGTAAACCCGATTATGAATTAATGTATTATCTGGGTCTTTTTTCTCTTAAAGGTGGTAAACCGGATCAGGCATTTGAATACTTTGAAAAAGCTGGAAAATTAAATCCCAATGGTTTTGAAGTCTGGTATCAAATTGGCCTTTATAATAGTTCTAAAGATGATCACACAAAAGCTGCCGCCTGTTTTCAGAGGGCACTTAAGGCAAATC
>CAYRDV010000248.1:0-9419 GCA_964422885.1 uncultured Candidatus Sericytochromatia bacterium | reverse complement strand
TGACAGTCATGAAATAATATTTCACCCGGTTATTCACATTGACTCCAATGGAGATAAGGAAGTAGAAGTTCATAAAGTTTCTCAGGAAATTTATAAAATTCTGGAAAAAAATATTAAAGAAAAACCAGATGAATGGTTATGGATTTATGAAAGATGGAATAAACTTTCTCCAGAAGCACAGGAAATTGCTTCCAGTATGCAAAAACTTAAGAGTAAGGAGGTTTCTACTTAAGTGAAAAAAATAAATACTATCAGTGATTTGAGCCGGAAAATGTAGCAATTGGAACAGGTATAATTAATTCCGTAGTTCCAGGGAGTTTCTCATTAAGCTTTTTTATTTCATATTTGTCGTTTAGGCTTTTCCATAACTCTACTTCAGGATTTATGTCAGAAAGCATATTAAAATCAACTATTTTTTCCAAAGCTTCTTTTTCAACAACTGCTGATGATAAGCCTGCTGAAACTTTTAACCACTTTACATTATCCTGTTTTACTATATAACCATAAATCATTTTTGTATTATTACTAATTAATGAAATATTTCGGGCAAAAATTTCCAGACTATAAGGAAATAAAATAAATCCAATGTTCAGAAAATTGATAAATTTTCCGTTGGCAATGCTTATTGCTTTATTTTTAGCAGCTTTATCATTAATTTCACTGGTAATAAATATTTTTATTCGTCCATCTTTTTTTGTGTAATGCTCAATTTTTTGTTTTAGTTCATTATTTAGACTAAAATCAATAATGATTAGCTCCCAGTTCGTATAACTTTGTTTTAAGACACTTTTTATTGAATTAATAATACTTTCATCAGGGATAGAAACAGTAATTATTATTGAGATAAGAGGTGAATCCTGCAAACGATAATCCAGTTTTATTTCATACCCATGAAAATATGACAGACCCTTGGATATGCCTTTGTAACAGGCACTATTACAGAGCAGGCTGCTCATGATATAATTCAGCTCCTGCAAATTATTTTCAAAATTATAAAACCTGGCAATATGTTTAAAAGAATCTAGGAGGAAATTTTTTTTATAAATGTCAGACAGCTCAATCTCTTTACCAAAATAAACTTCCTTTACTTCTGGTGTTTTTGTAATTTCAAATGAGCTTAAAATTCCTCGAAACTCAACAATTTTGACAAATTCATCAGGAGAATAATTATGATTATTGTAAACAATAGCATCATCTTTTAACACTAAAGTTTTAAATAATTGTTTATATTTAAAACTTTTATCCTTACCATCAGAATTTTCTATTGCTTCTTTAAGTAAAAATGATAATTCAAAAAATTCATTGATTAAAGTTTTAGGCATACTAACATTATTGGGTAAATAAGCGGAATTCAGGTGATATACCTGATAAGATTCAATACTAAGCTTTTCGTTAATTAACTTTGAGTCTACGATAGTTTTAAAAAATTTAGTTTTAACGATTTTATCCTGAATAATTTCTTTTACACTAATTACATTATTTTCATTATCTGCATTAAAATTCACATATTTTTCTGCCAGATTAATGCCGGGTAAATGTTCTTCATTAATGAAAAGGATATGATCCGCTGATGAGTTATTAATAGTAAGGTTATATGGCTTATTAAAGTCACCTTCACTTATATTATAGTATCTAACAGGAATAGGATATTTACTGAAATCATGCGTTTGTGGCAAAGCTCTTTTTTCAATTATTATTATTTCTAATAATTCTTTATGAATATTCTCTGATTTGTGCCATTCCGTGAGAGAGAATAACAAATTAACTTCATTATAACTTGATAAGCAGATCGATAGTAAAGGCTTTAACCTGTCTTTTAATTGCTTTTTTGGTGAATTTTTTGCTAAAATCATCAGGCTTGTATAGTTAAATTCAGTTTTATACCATATTTCCAGTTTATAATCTTTAGCAATCTGTTCAATATCTGTTTTTTCAGATTTTATAATATCAAATATTAATATCTTATCTAACTGGACGAACTTATTTAATAATGATTGAGAAATCTGATGTTTAATTACAATAAAATCATAACTGTTATCTAGTATTTCTAATTCTGTACTCAGAATCAGGGGCCCCTTTAGGGGAGTTAATTCTCCGTTTTCAGGAATAATTAAAACCTTAGGTTTATCGTTTATTAAGCATCTGGTAAAGAACTCTGGATAGTTAAAATTTCTTTTGATAACGTCTTTGATAATTTCAGATAGTTTTTGTTTATCCGTGATTTCGGAATCCGCCAGTTTATTCAGAAATATTGGGTTATAAGGATTAAAATGTATATATGGAATTCCTCTGGTGTTTTCCCAGTAGCCATATTTTATTGCGCCTTTTATTGGTAATGGTTTTAATCCTTCCTGTTTTATTAGATAAACAGCTTCTTCATGACTTTTGGCTATATAGCATGAACCAAGTTCTTCATAAGTAGATCTCCCAAGTAAGATGGATGGTTTACCCCAAAAGCTGCTTTCTATACCCATTGTAGAGCCAAAAGTAATCACTTTTTCACATGCTTCCATTAAACTGTAGGAATCAATTCCATCATCAGGATAAATAAATGTCAAATTAGGAAAACAAAGGCTATAAAGAGCTTTTGTTTGTGAATTGTCTACTCCTGAAAGTTTTGGGTGAACTCTGACATAAAAATGAAATTCGGTTTCTGGTATAGAGTTTAAAATTAAAGATATTCCTTCACATTGATTTTTATAAATTGTTTCAGTCCATTTATCTATTGATTCATATTCATCTTCAGAGGAAATATAAATTGCAATATTTTTTTTTGATTTGTCAAAATTATCAGGTAATTTTGCTCTTTTCAACTTTTTTATGTATAAACCATTGTTCCTTCGATCACTATAATGATTTTTGGCAATTAATAATTTATCGTGGCCCTGGTAATTTTGATAATGAGCCTTAATTTCCTCCTTTACATATTCAAGGTCATGAGGGTATGTATTTTCCGTAAAAAAATATCTTCTATACATGTGAAAACCAGCTTCATAAACATAAGTTTTTATTCTTAAATCCTGAGCTGCCCTCAATGGAGGTCTTAATGTAAAAGCTCTGCCATTAAAAATATAAAAAATATCCGGCTTAAAATTTTTTAGAAAATTATGAACAGTCTCATAAATACTAATCGAGGTTAATAACCCTTTATTAACCAGTTCCTTTAATTTTTTTTTTACATCCGGTTTTGGTTCCTGAAAACTGGATATTAAATAAGAGGCAACAGCAGAACCAACATCTACACGATTTTTTTTAAAATTTTTCAATTCGTCTACTGAAGCGAACTCAGGAAAATCCATATTAATAAGATGATTCCCCACTTCCAGTTTATGACGTTGTTCTTCAGGGATATTTAATAAATCCCAGGCATTATTTTTTCTTGATATGCAATCTACACAATTGTTTATTGTTTTAAAAAAATTAATTTCACATATTGGTATAGATGAATTACAGTCCAGTAGGTGTACTTCATCACCATTAGCGATATGAGTTTTAATTAATTCCTGAGTTATGGCAAAATAGATAGGTTCAAAATGAACTGTATTGTAAAATAAAATCTTCATTTTTAATTAGTAAAATACACCACAATATATTATAATCATAATATTAACGATTGTAACATAGTTAACCAAAGCATTTTGCATAATATTAACAGTTAAAATTTTCTTTTTGTAAAAAAAATGACAGGATTAGGCATATTCGGGGGGACATTTGATCCTATTCATTTAGGGCACTTAATTATTGCTGAGCAGATAAGAGATAGTCTTAATCTTGATAAAATTATTTTTGTACCCAATGGTAATCCGCCACATAAAGTAAATTCTTTTACAGATAAAAAATACCGTCTTGATATGCTTAAATTGGCCATTGAAGATAATCAGTTTTTTGAAATTTCTGAAATAGAAATAAATAAAACTAGTTATTGTTATACCATCGATATGATCAAAGAACTTAAGTTGATTTTTAAGAGTGATTTGTTTTTTATAATGGGAGCTGACTCATTGGTAAATATAAAAACATGGCACAAATATGAAGAATTACTTAATCTTTGTAATTTTATAATTTTTCCAAGAATCTTTAAAAATGAGGTAATAGAGCACTGGGAAAAAAACAAATTGCAGGACTGGATACGAAATAACCTGACTTCAGAAGAAAACAAATTTATTTTTATAAATTTCCCTATAATTGAAATATCATCAACTGAAATAAGAAGAAAATTAACTGAAAAAAGAAGTATAAAATATCTGGTTCCTCAGAAAGTAATTACATATATTTATGAAAATAACGTATATTAGTATAACTTTTTTATAGAAATTGGTTTAAAATAATAAAAATATTTAGATTATCTTAGATAGCCAGATATAATTTTTTTGCTAATTAAGGACGTGAATATGCCGCTACAAAAAATTGAAACAAAATTGCAGGAGCTGTTATCACCAGAAATCTTCAACCATTCGTTGCAGGTAAAAGAATTCTGCTTGAGTATTGCAAAACAATATAGCTGTGAACCTGAGAGGTTAGCTACGGCAGGTCTTTTACATGACTGTGGAAAAATATATAATTCAGGTGAACTTATTTCCAGAGCAGAAGATTTTGACATTCCTATTACAGAAGTTATTCTTGATGCTCCTGTTGATATTCTTCATGGCCCTATAGGCGCTTCTGTTGCCAGGGAAATTTTTGGGATTGATGATAATGAAATAATTATGGCTATAAAACATCATACTTTTGGTGCAAATGAAATGACCTTATTTAGTAAATTAATTTTTGTCGCAGATAAAATAAATACCGTAAATAATAATTATCTGGGAGAAATAAACGAGATCAAATCTGCTCTGGCACGTGACCTTGATCTGGCAGTTATCCAATCTTTTAATTTAATTCTCAAAAATCTGATTGAAAATAATAAGCTCATCTATTCTCAGGTAGTCAGTTCAAGAAACAAAATGCTTTTAAGCCTCAAACAAGGCAGCAGAATTTAAAGGTAAAATAATGTATTATTAAGTATGTTAGGGGTTGTACAATATGAAAGGATTTGATAAATAATTCTGGAAAATATTGTTTTCCCATGTAGGGTAGTAAGGTTAATTATTGAATTACCTATACTAATCCCTGTATATAAAAGAGAGGTTTTTTATTGAAAGATAAATTTTGTGAATTAATAATTGAAGCTGTTCTTGATAAAAAGTCCATAAATACAGTAGTAATAGATATTACTCAGGTCTCATTGATGGCCGATTTTATGATAATTTGTACAGGTACATCTACAGCTCATATTAAGGGTATTGCCAATTATCTGCTTGAAAAATCAAAAGAAACAGGACATAAAATTTATAATGTTGATGGTTTAAATACAAGCGAATGGGTTCTTATTGATCTGGGTACTGTTATTGTTCATATTATGTTAGAATCAATTAGAAATTTTTATAAACTTGAAAAATTGTGGAATAATGGAAAAATAGTTTATCTGGATGAGAATTCTACAATTGAAGCAAAAAAAGCGTAACAGTTTTACAATTATGAAAATGATTATTGCAGCCAATAAAAAAGTTGTGCACCATATTTAATTACTAACGGAGGATAAATAAATGAAAAAATTAAAACTTTTGAATGTCGGTTTTGGAAATATTATTCCTGTAAATGAAGTTGTTGCTATAGTAAGCCCTGCTTCTGCACCTATCAAAAGGCTAATACAGAAAGCTAAGGAAGAAAAAGGCATAAAAAATGAAGTTACCGGAAGAGAAAAAGGCCTTGTTGATCTTACTCAGGGTAGAAAAGCCAGAGCAGCTGTAATAACTGATTATGGTAGAATCTATCTATCATCACTTCAGCCTGAAACCATTGTAAGCAGAATAAGACAAGATAAGGAAGAAGTATTGGAAGAGGCATAACCAAAAAATCAAATGTCTATACAAAGTTTAGGGAAGTATCACGAAAACTGGAAGTTAAAAAAACGTGAAGGGTTGTTGATTATTGTTTCAGGCCCTTCTGGTGTTGGAAAGGGAACGATTGTACGCGAGTTGATTAAGTCAGAGCCTAAACATATCGTTCTATCTGTCTCTGTTACAACCAGAAAGCCCCGCTCTCACGAAACAGAAGGTCTATCTTACTTTTTTAAGACAATTGAAGAATTTAGCGAGCTTATTGAAAAAGATATGCTTCTTGAATATGCCTGTATTTTTGATGGCAAATTATATGGAACACCCCGGAAATATGTACAGGAACAGGTTACAAATGGTAAAGATGTAATACTGGAAATTGATGTCCAGGGAGCATTACAAATTAAGAAAAAATGGAAAGATGGGATCTTTATTTTTATCCTTCCACCTACAATCAAGGAACTTGAACGTAGGCTTAGAGACCGTAATACGGAAGATGAAGAGGCAATACAAAATCGTCTCGCTGTTGCGTATAAAGAGCTGGAATATATATCAGAATATGATTACGTAATTATAAATGATACAGTTGAGGACTCGGTGGAAAATGTAAAATCTATCATTATTGCCGAACACTGTAAAATCAAAAGGAACCTAAAGGAGGTTTAATCTTGTCTACAAGTAGAAGTACAACAAATAAACTAAGTGAAATGATGGCTAAGGCTGATAATAGGTATGTCCTTGTCCATGCTGTCGCCAAAAGAGCAAAGAAAATTATGGAAGGAACTGCACAGTCTAACTTAGAAATATCGAATAACAAAGCGATAGTAACAGCTATTCAGGAGATATTGGCAGAAGAAGGTCATTAAAAAAGGTTAAAGGATCGACTCTCGAGCAGTTAGCTTAATGAGATATGTCGATCCAATAATTTTATATTATCATAACTTTTTTAATTTATCAACAAAATTTTCAAAAAAATTTTAAGAAAAAAATATAGTTTTTAATCTTTCCATATCAACTCTTTTCACCAAATAAAGCAAAATCTTTATCTGCAATTTTAAAACTGTAAAAAGAAGTTTTTAACAAGTTTTAATCTTAACCTTACTATATATTAAAACACAAGGTTTTTAATTTTAGTGGATGGTAATGCATGTATAAAAAGTTTTCATTATTAAGCATATTACCTTTTTTAATAATTTCAGGCTGTAGTTCTGATATAAGTAGCATAACTTATGATGTACAACCTTTTATAGAACAAAATAATTCCGTTTCAGTACTTAAAAAAAAGCCGGGTAAATTTGAGAATGGTATTTATCAGGGTATTGTCACTGAATTGCTGCCAGATGATCTTGAAGGATTAAAACATCAAAAATTTAAGATAAAAGTTACAGGAAATCGTTTTACCGGAGAAATATTTCTAATCGCTCATGATACAAGCTATGCTCCCTATGTACCTTTGAAAGTAGGCTCAGAAGTAGAAATAAAAGGGGACCTTGTTTTAAATGAATCTCCAAAAGTTCTTCACTGGACACATCACGGTGTAAATACACCACATCCTGATGGTTATATCAAGTTTGATGGTAAAACTTATCAATAGATTAATCAAACGGCCATAGGTGCCTTGATTGCAGGGTGTGGGTTGTAGCCGGATAATTCAACATCTTCAAATTGAAGAGATAAGATATCTTCAAGAGTTTCTGCTTTCTTTTTTATTACCAGTTTGGCTGGTTCTTTTGGCTCTCGTTTCAGTTGTTCCTGAACCTGTTCCAGATGATTGGTATAGATATGAACATCGACACCAGTATATACCAGTTCTTTGGCTGTATAGCCGCATAGTTCAGCAAGGTAATGAGTTAACAGTGAATATTGAATTAAATTGGTTGGAAGACCCAAAAAAACATCATTTGAACGCATCAGGAAGAAACAGCTTAGTTCTTTTTTGTCAGGATTGCAGTAAAACTGAGTATAAAGATGACAAGGTGGCAGGGCTGAATAATCAAGCTGAGTCGGACACCAGAGGCTAATAATAATTCTTCGGTCCCAGGGGTTGTTTTTTAATTTATCTACAACCTGTGCTACCTGATCAATTCCTTTTAAACCTTTTGTTGCAGGTATTAAGGGATGCTCTCCGGCAAAGTTTCGGAACTGATGAGAATAACCACAGCCTAATTCACCTTCAGGAAGGTAGGTTAGCCCTCTATTATCAAGAAATTCTCTTGAGGTATTTCCCTGCCAGTATTTAACTCCTTTTTCCTCAATAGTTTTGGTATTTGTTTCACCTCTGAGAAACATTTGCATTTCTTCAAAAACTCCCCGGAAAAATACCTTCTTGGTAGTAAGAATAGGAAAACCTTCTGTGAGGTTAATCCTCATCTGACGATTAAAAACTGAAATGGTATCAATCCCTGTTCTGTTTTCTTTCCGGTAACCATTATCAAGAATGTCTTGCAACAAATCCAAATATTGCTGATCAAATTTATTACTCATATTTTTCCACTGTAAATTCCAAATTTATTTTTATCATTTTATAATACTTCTTTTAAAATAAAAAATTTCGATAGAGTGTTTACTGGTAGAAGGGTGGCTTCTGATTGTTTTTTTGTACGAAGCTTTTTTTTATTATTAAGATATTATATTTATATATTGAAAAATCTAATTCCATAAAACCCATATAAAATAAACTATTTTATAAAACCCCTTTACAATTTTGCATAATACAGTAAAGTGTTTTTTGCAAAAAAATATTTGACATGCTCATATATTTATTTTATTATAAGAAGTGAAGAAAATGAGATACTGTAATAAAAATTTCAGTCTCATTTTCCTCATATTATTCACACTTTTATTATAAGGAGGTCCTTAGTGGATTTACAAGTTTTTTCAAAAAGAAGGGGCCATAATGACACCTACCGTATTAGAAGAACAGGCACAGGCTGGAATATAGCTTTTATTGCTATAGGCGGAGATTGTGATAAGAGTGGCAAGCCATATCTATTTGCTAATCTTGAACAGGATGATATTAATTATCCTCATGATCTTGGAGGTTATATGGAGTATTTATGGGATAAAGCTGAAGAAGAAGGAATGTCTGATGACCAAATTCAGGAACACCTTAATGAATTAAGTGAATGGCTTATTGTTGTTCAAAATTCTTCACCTGAAGGTTTATGGTCAAATTATAAGTAAAGGTAGGAATCCCTCTTGAAAATTATAGAAAAATATGAACTAAAATATATTACACAATCAATCCGGTCAGGGTTTCAATTCAGGGAACAGCTTCAGGCTAAAGAAAATGGAAGCATAAAAGTTGTTCAGATGAAGGATATTCAGTCTGATAATACCCTCGATTCAGATAATTTGGCTAAAGTTGATGTAACTGTAAATGATCCAGAACAATTTCTTAACAAGGGGGATATCCTTTTCAGGTCAAAAGGATATAACAATTTAGGAACAGTTATTGAGCACGAAATTGATAAAGCAGTTGCTCAGTCATATTTTTTTGTAATTCGTACAGATAAAAATTTAATTCTTCCAGAATATTTA
>CAYRDV010000247.1:0-9444 GCA_964422885.1 uncultured Candidatus Sericytochromatia bacterium | reverse complement strand
AACTTTCGAAAAACCGACACTTACGGAAACTTCATAAGGGTAAGCTCTTTGTTCGTTTATTTCTGAAAGTTTTTTTTGTAATCTTGAAATTATTGATAAAAGAGTTTGCCCAGTCGTAAAATCACCTATTGCCATAACTACAAATTCATCGCCACCCAATCTGGCCACCAGGTCATTTTCTCTGAAAGTTGCCTTTAGTGCTTCTGCTATTGCTTTTATCGCATTATCACCTTCAATATGCCCAAAATTATCATTTATTTGTTTTAAATAATTAAGATCAATAAAAAATAAGCTTACTTCTTTTCCCAGCCGGTTAGCCATTTTGAGCTGCCTTACTGACATCTCGTTAAAACCTCTGCGATTATAAACAGAGGTCATTTCATCGACAAGTACAAGTTCCTGCAATTTTTGTTCTTCTTTATATTTTTCAATCGTCCAGAGTATAGAATTTAAAATTTGCGAACCAGAAACTTCATTTTTAAATAAAAACTGTTTAACTGGTAATTTTATCAAATCCAGAAAACTATCTGACTCTCCTGTGTTTATAGTAAGAACCATTATTGGGCCTTTATTAAACCGGCAATATTCTTTTATCAGCTCCAAACCAATTGCATCTGTTTGTAATAAGTCAATAATAATTAACTCATAGGAGTCTAAATTATCAATATAAGAAAGCTCTATCTCAGATTTCTTCATAAAACCGGTTACAATAAACTGGGTATAGGAAATATTTAACCTTTGGTCTTTAATATAAAGAATTTTTGATTTCATTTTTGCCTCAATTTTTAAATTAATTTCTATTAATAACAGCATTTCCATAAAAATATAATCTAACTCTGATACCTTTCCTTTAGGTCGTCATAGTAATAACTACTGATTAAATCAAGAATAGCGACTCTTGATTCAATTGGTAAAATAGTCGTAAAATCTTTTTTAAGTAATTCATGAATAATTGCCTTCTCTGTTAACTGAGGTTGGAAAAAGGCCTGTAAATCAGGGTTTTCTTTGTTTTCACTAACAATACTTCTAATTAGAAAAGGACCTAAACCTTCCAGTGAAAGTAATTTTCTCCATTTTTCATTTTTTGTTAAGTTTTTTAGGGGAGCTTTTCTATTTTTCATAATTACCTTTACTAAATTCATTAACTTTATATTTATCATCTTAAGACTCAAAATATTTTTTGTCAACTAGTTGCAAATTAACTTAATATATCTTAATATAGTCTAAAAGCCTTGTGATTTGGGATACAGGAAATGTGTGTTTTGAAATACAGGGTATAGATTTTTTTTAATTTTATGATTTTTACAGACAAAAAAGCAGAGGTGCATAATTATGCACCTCTGCTTTTTTTTATAAACTTATTAGGCCATTAGGGACTTAAGTTCTTTTTCAGCCTTTTTTAATTTTCGACAAACTTCCATCTGAGAAATACCAAGGATATTTGAAAGCTCTACCTGAGTGAGATCTTTAAAGTATCTAAGCTCAAGTAACTCCTGTTCTTTCGGTTCTAATTTCTTTATTGCTTCTCTAAGCAGTATCTTGTCTTCCAATTGCTCACTAACCAATAGATCTGTTTTGGGGTCAAGAATAGTGTCGATAATAGTTCTGCTGTCATCATCATTATTTTCTGAATTCAAGATTTGATCTAACCAAATAACCGATATTCTTTTTTCATATGATTTAACTTCATCTATACGGGCAGGTGAAAGATCCAACTCTCTGGAAAGTTCGTCATTACTTGGTTCACGCCCTAATCTTTGAGCAAGGTTTTTTGAAACCTGACTCATTTTATATGAAAGTTCCTGTAATGCTCTTGGTCCTTTCATCAGATTCTGTTTATCTCTAAGATAATGTCTGATATGTCCACCTATATAGTGAACTGCATAAGTCTGAAATAATGTTTTATGAATCTCCTGATAATTCTCTGCGGCTTCAAGTAGGCCAATTAGCCCAACCTGAATCAAATCCTCCGCAGGATCAGTACTTTTTCTTGCATACCCCAAAGCTATCTTTTTTACCAGTTTATGATAAGTCGCAATAATTTCATTTTTTTGCTCTTTAGATAACTTTCTTTTTGCTACCGTACCTCTCATAATTTTTTTTCCTGTTTACCATGTTACGGTTAAATCGTATATAATTTTAGATTAACTTAAGTTTATTATAGGAACAAAACTAAATAACTTTCTTAGTAAAGCGAAAAACTTTTGTAAAGATTTTGTAAAGTTGTTAGAAATGAATAAAATTAAATACTGGATCCCATCCCTGATTATAATGATAATAATATTTTTAGGTTCTAATGATTCAGGCTCTGGGGATAAATCCAGATTTTTAACACATTTTATTTTAACTATTACTGGATTTTTTACAAGTCATAAAGCAACAACTGAAGAAATTGAGTTAATCATATTTGTACTAAGAAAAATGGCTCATATAATCGAATATTTTATACTGGCAATAAGTTATTTTTATGCTTTAAATAATACATATAAAAAAAACAGCTTAAAAAAAACTTATACAATTTCCTTTATATTAACTTTTCTATATGCCATAACTGATGAATTGCACCAGTCATTTGTTCCAAACAGAGTTGGTACTTATCATGACGTACTTATTGATTCTATAGGTATATTATCAGGGTATTTATTAATTTATTCTATATATAAAGTGAAGACGAATAATTAGGTTAAACATAAAAAGAAAATTTTAACGTTTTACAATTAATCTTAAATAAGTCTATAAATAATTATAGGTAAGAAAATCAGAAATTTCTTTATTCATACATTTTGAGCAGACATAAGAGCTTTGCTTTTCAATATTTACTTCTACTGACTCTTCAGCCGAAACAATATTTCCACAACGGATACATCTGTTTTTTTTATCTTTTGCCATTTTTATCTGCTGAGTTTCAACAGAATTAGTAAACATATTATTTAAAGGAATGAGAAGTATCGGTGTTTCCTCATTCTTTTTATTTTTTTTGCGGATTTGCAACTGGTTCTTTTCCTCAGCAATTTTTTGCTGCAATAAAAGTTCAAAATACTCTTCACGTATGGAATCATCATCTTTTTTCCGGGTCTTTTTTGCCATTTCGTCAACAATCTGTTGCTCCTGAGAGATTGATTTTGCAGCCCAGTTTTGATAAATTTTATCTAACATTTTCTTTATCCTTTAATATATGACTATATCAAAAATTACCCGGTTTTTCTACAAAAAAAATAATTTGACTGTTCTAAAAAAATACTACCAAATGTATAATGGTAATAATTTTCATAGAATGGAGCTTTATATAGTGCAAAAATTGTTGTTACCTTTCATTATTATATTTTGCATGGTAAACCTGACAGGATGTAATAAACAGGATTCTGCTTCCAGTGATGGTAAAACGAAAATCACTTTTTGGCATACTCATAATGATGACGAATCAAAAACATTGGAACAAATTATCAGTGTTTATGAAGAAAAACATCCTGAGATAAAAGTACAGCTTCAGCAAGTCCCATTTTCCGATGCCCAAAATAAGTTTAAAACTGTCGCCCAGGCCAAAGATGCACCAGATATATTCAGATCTGAAATTGCCTGGACAGCTGAATTTGCATCACTTGGATATCTGATGGCACTTGATATGTATATGACAGATGATTACCGAAAGGATTTTTTAAATGCCCCTCTAAAATATAATTATTATGATAAGCATTACTGGGGAGTTCCTCAAGTAACAGACTGCCTGGCATTAATATATAACAAAAAAATATTTAAAGATGCTAATCTAGCTGTTCCCAAAACAGCTGATGAACTAATTACTACAGGACAAAAACTGACAAATATCGCAGATAATAAATATGCCTTCTTTTATCGTGGAGATCCTTACTGGTATTTGCCTTTTCTCTGGAGTTTCGGTGGGGGAATGGTTTCTGATGGCTTACAGATTTTAATAAATAATCAGGGAGCTGTAAGTGCCTTACAATTTTTGATTGATTTGAGAACAAAACATAAAATAGTGCCTGATGTAGTAGATTTTGCAAATGATTATGATAATCAGCAGACAGGTTTTAAAACAGGTAAATATGCAATGATTATCAATGGGCCCTGGTCAACCAGTGATATTTTGGATGGTGCTGAGTTTAAAAATCCTGATAATCTTGGTATAACAAGAATACCAGCTGGACCATCAGGATTTTCTTCACCTGTTGGCGGTCATAATTATGTTATTGCAGCCAATACAAAGCATTTACAGGAAACATGGGATTTGATAAATTTTCTGACTGAACCACAAAATCAGGCTAAGTTTGCACTTAACAATAATCTTTTACCCACAAGAAAATCCACATACGAAATACCAGAAGTTAAAAATAACCATTTGATCAGTGATTTTAAATTTGTACTTGAAGCGGCCAGTAACAGACCTGTTATTCCTGAAGGTGGAGCTTTGTTTGTAGATCTTAAGCAGCCCTACCAATCCGCTCTTTTAGGTGAAAAAACGCCACAAAATGCTTTAGACGAGATTGCAAAAGCATGGCAAAAATTATTAAGCAAATAAGGTAAAAATAATGCGAGTAAAATTCTATACCCCCTATCTGTTTTTATTACCAAGCCTTATTGCAATGCTGATCCTTATTTACGTTCCTTTATTTATAGGCGTTGGTTATAGTTTTACAAACATTAGTCAGAAAAATGCCAATAAAATTGAATATAAAATACCTTTTAGAACACCAGATGGCAATATTGATTATAAATATGAGCAAAAACCAGTAAGTGTAAAGTTTACTGGCTTGGATAATTATGTAAATACCCTTAGTACACCTACATTCTGGCAGGTTTTGGGGCAGACTTTTATCTGGACAATTTTAAATGTTTTATTTCATTTTCTGATTGGGTTAGGTTTAGCTCTATTAATCAATAAACCTCTTAAATATAGAGGAATATACAGGCTTTTCCTCTTGATCCCATGGGCTGTGCCTACCTATATTTCAGCATTTTCCTGGAGATGGTTGTTTAATGCTGATTATGGTTTTTTTAATCAGATTCTTAATGATATTGGCCTGCCTTCAATTTCCTGGCTTTCAGACCCTTTCTGGTCAATGTTTGCCGTTATTCTGACTAATATTTGGTTGGGGTTTCCTTTTATGATGGTAACTTTGCTTGGGGGACTACAAAATATTCCCTCTGAACTTTATGAAGCCGCTACTGTAGATGGGGCAAACAAATGGCAGCAATTCAGAAATGTGACCATGCCACTTTTAATGCCCGTTGCTCTAACAACAACATTACTGGGAGCAATTTGGACCTTTAATATGTTTAATATTATTTATCTTGTTACACAGGATAATCCTCATACTGATATACTTGCTACATTCTCCTTTAAAGCATTTTTCGTAAGGGGTGAATATGCGATGGCAAGCTCTTATGCCGTAATTATTTTACTAATTCTTTCAGTATTTAGCATTTTCTATCTTAGAATTCTTAAAAAGAGTGAAAATATTTATTAAAATATTAATTTAAAGTTGAATAATAAAAAAAATATTATTATTCAACTTTTATCAATTCATTTTTATCGGTATGTTTAAAAGTTTTTCCATAAATTTCTAAAACCGTTTCCTGATAATATGTAAGTTTTTTAGCAGAAAAAATAAACTCTCTATTAAATTCAATTGTTTTAGCATTCTTTTTCATAAAAGGAGATTGAAGAATATTCCAATCTGGAGCATTTAATTTTGCTGATACATTAAATTTTAATTCATCATTTTTTAGCTGTTCAAAGGAACCTCCTGATAAAACAGAGACACCACGGGGTATCGAAAATGAAAGCATAATACTGTTGTCTTCAGGGTTCCATATCCAATATCCGGTTTCATCATGAAAAGTTTCATCATTAGATTTACGTTTAACAATCTGCAAATATCTAATTATAATCAGTGTTTGAGATTCCGCATTTTTTACATCACCAACCGCTTCAAACTTAATTGTTTCATAATATTTACTTTCCTCTGTTCCTTCGGGTTCAGGAGAAATATCCAATCCTTTATCTCCCTCCCAGGTTCCGATTAAATTTTTAAGTGGTCCGAAATCTATCTTTTTTTCATCTGGCATTTTAATATCCTTATTTACCATTATAAAAGCTGAAATTAATACAAAAAATAATAACATATAAGGTTAAAGAATAACCTATAAAAATTGCAAGAATTTAATAATGGCTTATTGAATACTATTGTAAACTCTCTTATTATGATGATAAAGGTTTTATTTTTACATAATATCTAAAAGCTTAAACCTGTAGTATAGAAAGAGAATTAAAATTATAATATGAAATTTGTACTAGCTCCGGATTCTTTTAAAGGCAGTTTAACAGCAAAACAGGCTTGTGATGCAATTGAAAAAGGAATTCTGAAAGTTTTTCCTGATGCAGAAGTTATTTCTTTACCGTTGGCAGATGGTGGTGAAGGGACTGTCGAAACACTGGTAAATGCGACAGAAGGAAAATTTATTACTGTTCCTGTAACTGATCCCTTAGGCAATGAAATAGATGCTGTGTACGGAATACTGGGAAACAGCCAGACTGCTGTAATTGAAATGGCGGCAGCCAGTGGTCTTACCCTTATCCCTGAAAAAAAACAAAATCCTCTTTATACTACTACTTATGGCACAGGAGAATTAATCAAACATGCCCTTGATAATGACTGCAAAAGAATCATCATTGGCATTGGTGGTTCAGCTACAATTGATGGTGGAGCAGGTATGGCTCAGGCTCTTGGTGTCGAGTTTTTTGATGAAATCGGGAAAAAAATAAATACTTTTATGAGTAATGAAAAAACATCTATAGTTGCTGATATTTCACTTGATAACCTTCATCCAAGGGTCAAATACACATCATTTATTGTGGCTTGTGATGTCGAGAATCCATTACTTGGGGTAACAGGAGCAACATATGTTTATGCCAGGCAAAAGGGAGCACAGAAAAACGAACTACCAGTTCTGGAAGAAAATATGAGTAATTTTTATGATATTGTTGAAAGTAAACTGGATAAAGATATCCGAAATATACCCGGAGCTGGTGCAGCAGGTGGATTAGGTGCAGGTCTGATGGCTTTTCTTAATGCCCGTTTGGAAAAAGGAATTGATTTTGTCCTGGATACAATAAATTTTAAAAGCAAAATTCAGAATGCCACTCTGATTTTTACCGGAGAAGGAAGTATTGATGAACAAACATCTTATGGCAAAACAATTTCTGGTATCTTAAAAATTGCCGCTAAACAAAAAATACCTGTTGTTGCTCTTGCCGGAAGTGTCGGGAACCTGGAAAAACTTCATTCATCAGGTCTGACATCAGCATTTTCTATCTGTAACAGCCCACTAAACCCAGAAATAGCAATGGAACGGGCCGATGAGCTCATTTGTCAGACGACAGAACAGATTTGCCGGTTAATTCAGTCCAAAAGTTAAATAATTTAAATCTGGCCCAGATAATCAATAAAAAACTGCTTGTCTTTATAATGGGTCAGCAAATCAGCCACTTCATCTTTTTCAACCCATATTGCATCAGGGTTTTCAGGATCAATCGGCTCTAGCTGCTCCTGTTCTGTTTTAAAAAGATACATAAAAATTGTTTTTAGTTCGGAATTATCCTCAGTTCCTTCCAGCCCTATTCTAAAACGCTTGTAACTGCCAAGTTCCTTTACCAGAGATAAATTATTCACACCTGATTCTTCATAAATTTCTCTGATTGCCGCTTCAATTTTTTCTTCACCTGGATCTATATGCCCTTTGGGTAATGACCAGGAAGTTCCATGCTGGCTTACAACAAGAACCTGCCCCTTTTTATTGAGGACAATTCCACCGGCGGTATCAGTAAGGCGGGGGCTAAATTTTTTATCTCCCAGGTCCATCAGATAAACAAGGTTATTCAATGAGGTGACTTCCAGATTTGGTAATCCCTTAGCTGGAGGTGTTGCCCCAAAACCCTGTTTGTTTTTCCGACGATTTACCCATACATTGGAAAGACCTGATTCTTTAGCTGGTATTATGTCATGGTATATACTTTGAGCAATATGCAAAATCTTTCCCGGCTCTACCCCTATTTTTTTTATAGCAGCCTGAAAATTATTTAGTGAAGGCTTATAACTACCGATATCCTCGGCTGTTATCAGGTAATCAAATTTAGTATTTAAAAGCTTTTCTGAATAGTGAAATAAATCATTATCAATATTGGAGATAATGGCCAGCTTATATTTTTTTTTCAGAATATGCAAAGCATCAACAGTATCGGGAAATGGTTGCCAGTTTTTTACTGAACCAGATAATAAATTTAATTCATCACTATTTAGGCTAACCTGATATTCTTCAGCAAAGCTTTCTGTCGCTTTTTTCAAGACCTCTTTATATTTAAGATACTCTACTTCCAGTTTTGCTTCATAACCAGCATATTTTTCCAGTATTTCTTCATCACTAATATTTACACCATATTTAATAAACAATGGTTTAAGTGCATCAAGAATGCCATTTTCCCAGTCTATCAGGGTGCCATAACAATCAAAAGTTAAAACTTTAAACTGTTCAAAATCAAGCATATTAATCTACCTTTCTAAAAAAAAAGAGGACATAATCAATTATGCCCTCTTTTTTTACTTTATAAATTATTTAACCATTCTAACTCTGTCACCGATTGATTTATCCAAGCTCTTATCATAACCTTTAAAGTGAATAATCAGTCCACCATCAATCAGTTCAACAACAATATCTCTTTTTAATAACTGATATGATGCATCTTCATATTCGCCAAAAGTTAATATTCCATCTTTATTAATATCATTTTTGGTGAAAAGGGTTTTGAAATATTTTGATTTCAAAGTTGAAGGGTTACCAGAAAGATAAATTCCTAAATATTCGGATTTACTAGCATTTCCATCACTATCTGCATCAATCATCTTTTCAAAAACAAGCTGCTCAAACTGTCTTTCAAAAGATTCTTCTGCCTCTGTATCAAAAACAAAAAATTTACTTGCTATAGCTTCTTTGTATGAAGCTTTTCCATTTTTATCCAGATCAATTTCTGAAAAGAATTCACCTAAACTGCTAAATTCATCAGCAGAAACATATCTGTCATGATTTGCATCATATGCATCAAAAACTTTTTTCTGCATTATACTAACAAAATCACGTAAACCTGCATCTGATCTAACTGGTTTATTTACAAGTGATTGTGAATTAACTGTATTTTCTAATAAACTTTGCTCAAACATTGTATTGGGGGCTTGGCTATTGCATCCGGCCAGTGAAATAGCAAAAAGACCGCTTATAATTAATGATGTTAATCTTTTCATATAATATACCCCTATAAAATAAATTTTATTTTTGATAGTTATATTATAGTTAAGTAAGTTAAGAACTTGCTAAATTTTGGTTAAATAAATGTAAAAATATTTTTAAGATAAATTAATTTATCTCTGGAAT
>CAYRDV010000246.1:0-9467 GCA_964422885.1 uncultured Candidatus Sericytochromatia bacterium | reverse complement strand
TTTTTAATTCTACAGTTCTTTTTTCTACATAAGATTCCAATGTTTGATTATAATTTTCCAGTTTGTCATTTGTTACCCTAAGATCTTCGGTAACATCATTTAGATTTGTATAAAGTAATGCATTCTCAATAGAAACTGCCATTTGAGATGATAATAATTTTAATACTTCAATTCTATCAGGTGTAAAAGCTCCGGTTGTAAGATTATTTTCCAGATATAATACGCCTATCAGCTTTCTTTTATTTATTATCGGGATACATAAAATAGATTTTGGCTGATATTTAAGGATATAATTGTCATTTATAAAAATTTCATCAGTGTTTGCATCTTTTAAAACAACACTTTCATGTGTTCTGGCTACATAATTTATAATTGATGAAGAAACCTTATGCTCGTCATTAAGTAAAATAGTTTCAATTGTTGTAACATTATCTACCTGTCCCTCAGCTTCAATAAAAAGCTCTCCCTCTTTTTCAAGAACCAGAATGCCTCTTTCTGCACCAGCATTTTCTATAACAACATCAATAAGTTTTTTTAGTAATTTTTCCAGATTAATTTCTCCTGAAATTATTTGTGCTGATTTTAGAATACTTAGAAAATCAAGGTGGAAAGACCCTGTGCTTGAAGAAGTTGTATTGTTTAAAAAATCACTGTCTAACAAGTGATCAACATATAACTTTTCAAGAATACGGGGGAAATCCTTTATCAGTTTTTTTACTTTAGTATTTGCTCCCCACTTGATAAAAGCATAGCAGGCATCCATCAGGTATATTGAGGTTAATTTTTTCTGGCCTTTTTCATAATAAACCCGGGCAAGTAATTCATTTGCGATAGCTTCATTTTGGATAAATTCATTTTCTTTTGCCGATTCAATTGCTTTGTCATAAAAATCAATTGCTTCCGGTAATTTGCCGGATATACGGTTTATTTCGGCTTCTATCAGCAAATATTTATGTAAAAAGTTTTCCGGACAACTATCTGCCCAAAATTTTAATTTTCCAGAATTAATCTGCATTTTTTCCAGATACTTGCCCTGTTCTTCAGGAGTTACAGTATTATAAAGAGCTGCAAGGATTAAAGAATGATAAAAGCAGTGCTCTGGTATTTGTAACAAAGCAAAGCAGACTTCCACTAATTTTTCCGACTCAAGGGCAAATTTATATGCTTCATTATAATCTCCAAGAATATATAAATTTTTCATCTTGTTTAGAAAATACCAATGAACAGGAATTTTCATTGTCAGATTATTCATTTGTTCAAATAAAGCATTTTCCTCTTCTGGAGGGAACAGCCGCGAGTGTTCCTTACTACCTGTAAGTTCTGAAATAATAAGGCAGGTCGTTTTAAAAATAGGTATTATATCAGTCTGATTATTTCTAATGGCAAAATCAAGGTATTTTGATGCATCATTGTAAATTTCGTCAAGAAAATCACCTTTTATCGTTTTACAATAAATGATGCAGCTCAGGCTAAAACCTGCATAAACCAAATCTCCTGTTTCCAATCCATATTGAAAAGCATTGGAAAGATACGAAAGGTCCTCTTTGGCATGTTTTTTCCAGTGGCTAATCTCGCCACCCATGATCATATATACTTTTGAATTAAATTCTTTATTATCGTATTTTTCATTTATTTTTAGAGCCAGTTTGCTAAATTCAAAACCTGTATCAGCATCACCAAGTCCTGAATTAATAATGGCATAACCGCTATAGATCATTGCTGAATTATAATTTATATATTTAAGGGCCATTTTCATATTTTTTAGATTAGATAACATCCATAAACTCGGGTTGGAAAAATATGCTGGTGTACCTAAGGCTAAGATTAAATTAGAAATTGAAAGGAATTTAAGATCATCAGTTTCAGGTAAATTTATCAGCTCAGAAATTTTTCTGTTACCAATAAGTGCCTTTACTTCACCCATTTCTTTACCAATTTCTTCCTGAGAGGGATTTATAGACAGCTCTTCACCAAGTTTATTCAGAGCCTCAATTCCACATAAAATGGCTTCATTATGTTTCCCCTGAGTAGTATGTAAAACTATTTTATTAATATAAGCATTTGAGCGTTCAAAATCGTTATTTGCATTTTTAAGCAGTTCATCAAATAATTCTTCAGCAACTCCAAAATTGCCTGCCAGATATTCACTTTCAGAACGAAGGAAATAAAGTGAATAAGTAAGCTGATAGTTGCTTCCCCAGCTATCTTTTTCGAGCAGGGTCATACCAAAAGCAGAGTATTTTACAGCAGATTCATAAGCGGTAGCCGATTTTGCCCTTTTACCTGCAATCAGAGATAATTCTGTAATTTTTTTTCTCTCATCAGAGTTATTTATTAATTCAGAACTGATAATAAAATGATTTATTATCAAAAATATTTTCTCTTCCAGATTCTCCTGATTTGAATGCTTAAGTAGTAATCTGCCAATTTTAAGGTGTAATTCTTTCCTTTGTGTATCTGGAATAATTGAATAGACTGCCTGTTGAACCCGGTCATGAGAAAATTTAAAAAGAATTGCTTCAGTATTGGCATTTAAAAAGCTGTCATCATTGTCATTATTAAAAATGAACCTGTAAGAGCTCCCCAAAGGTATAATAAATCCTTCTTTTATTGATTCCCATAAAGCATGTGCTGTTTCAGCAATACTTTGCTCACTGATTATAGAAATAGTTTCAAGTTCAAAGGTATTTCCGATACAGGCAGCCATTTTTAAAATATTAATATTTGATGCAGAAAATTTATTAATTTTTTGGGCAAGGAGTTTAACTACATTATCAGTAATTTCCATTGCCTTAATCTCTTCTATATTAAATTCCCAGATACCTTTATCAAAATTAAAATGGAGCTTTTGTTCCTGATAAATTGTTTTAAGAAATTCATTAATAAAAAATGGGTTCCCTCCTGTTTTATCAAACACAAGCTCAACAAGAGGAATTATTTTATCTGTTTTATTATTTAAAGTATCGCCAATTAGTTCTTTTAAGTCAGAAAAATGGAGGGGTTTTAAAACAATATCCTCTATTTTTATTTCTTCTTTTGTCATCTTATCAATTAATAATGATAATGGATGTGTAGTATTTACTTCGTTATCCCTATAAGCCCCGATTATTAAAAAAGAGCTGATTTCCTGATTTGCCATTAGAAAATTAATAAATTTTAAAGACGCCGGATCTGCCCATTGCAGGTCATCAAGAAAAATTACCAGTGGTTGTTTATTATTTGTAAATACTCTGACAAAGTTTTGTAATACAGAGTTAAACCTGTTTTGAGCCTCTACCGGTGGTAAATCCGGAACTGGTGCCTGTTTACCTACAAGTAATTTTAATTCGGGAATAACTTCAGTCATAATTATTGTATTTGTTCCCAACACATTCAATATTTTATTTTTGAAAGATTCTATTTTTTCTTCACTTTCAGTAAGTATTTGTCTTACAAGTTGCTGAAATGCCTGAGTTAGGGAGGCATAAGGGATATTTCGGTTAAACTGATCAAATTTACCGGAAATAAAGTAACCACCTTCTTTTGCTATTGGTTTATGGATTTCATTTACCAGAGATGTTTTACCTATGCCTGAATAGCCGCTGATCAGCAGTATTTCCTTTTTATCTTGACAAACATTTTTATAGGCAGACATCAGCAGATTCAGCTGTTCTTCCCTTCCATAAAGTTTTTCAGGGATTTCAAACTGCTCCCGGATATCATGAGTTCCTAAAACAAAATATTCGATTTGTCCATTTAATTCTAAAAGCTCAAGGCATTTTTCCAGATCATATTTTAGACCATAGGTACTTTGATAACGATCTTCTGCTTTTTTTGCCAGTAATTTCATTATTAAATCCGAAATTACTTCCGGTATGTCTGGATTAATATCTGATGGTTTGGGAGGTGTACGGGCAATATGACAATGAACCAGCTCTATTGGATCATTAGCATAGAATGGTTTTTTCCCGGTGATTATTTCATAAAAAGTGACACCCAGTGAATAAAAATCAGATCTGTAATCAATAGTCCTGTTCATTCTTCCAGTCTGTTCAGGAGACATATAGGCAAATGTTCCTTTGACTTTTATTGGATTAGTATTATTTGCCTTTTCATTTAAAAGCGGTGAGGCAATGCTGAAATCAGCTATCTTTATTTGGCCTGTCTCTTTGTTAAAAATAATATTCTGAGGTTTAATATCTTTGTGGATTATGTTATTTTTGTGAATATCATTTAAAATTAGAGTTAGTGAAATAGCTATTTCCAGAAACTTTTTAATTTCAAAACCTTCACCAAGCATCTCATTGAGGGAAGTGCCTCCAAAGTCTTCACTGATAAGAGCGAACCCGTTATTATATTTTTTTAGCTCAAAGTTTTTAACAATACCATCAAAATTAAGTTTTTTGGTAATTTCATATTCAAATTTAAGCTGCGCAACATTTTCCGGATCAGGATATTCTGCATTCAGGATTTTTATAATTACAGGAATCTGATCATGATTTCTCAGTCCTTTATAGACAATTGATTTGGTACCGCGGTAAATTTCCTTAGCTATTTTATATCCATCCAGCTCAATCATTTTTTTCTCCATTAAATATAAAAAAAATACCTATAAAGATATTTTTACTGGTAAATGTTTAATTAAAATCTTCGCCATAAATTACTTCCGGGTATCCACATATAGCCCTGGATGCCTGCATTCCTGACATCATTGCCGATTCAACGCATCCTATATTAAATCCGTTATTTGTCCAGTCTCCTGCCAGATACAGGTTTTCGAATCCTGATTGATCTGATTTAAGACGGTATTTTGTACTTCCTTTGACCGAAAGAACATATCTTTCGGTTGGTTCTACATTCGCTCTCCAAAACTGAGTATTAAATTTATTGATACTAACCCCAGATGTTTTTTCGGTAGAAACTAGCAAATCCCAATCTATCCCTTCACTAAAAGCACCAGGATACCCACCCTTATTAATCGCTTCAGGCCATAAAAATTCAATATTATCTCTTATCCATTGAACGGATGTCCATTTTATTCTGTCAGATTCCTGATCCGGAAAATGATATTCAGTTGCCGGAGGAATTCCGTACAAATCTTCCATTGGCCCGCAGAAATATGCAATAGACCCTGGCTCATTTCCTTCAGACCAGTTTTCTCTTTTAATCAGATGTGACATATCGGCCCAGGTATTTTCAGGTTGGGCATACCCACCCAAAACAGGGGGTGATGATTTACAGGTAGTCCAACCAAGATCTTTCAGCTCAGGTTTCATCCATAGCTGGAATGCTTGTGTTGGAACTGTTCTTACATGTTCAACCATATTTTTCCATGACTCATTGGCTGAAATAAGCTCTTTTGTGATTAAACCAAAAGCACCGATAGATATTCCCATCACAATGGTATCAAAATCTTTGCCAAGTTCGAGGGTAAAATTTTCAACTCCACCCCATTCAGCCCATGCAGACTCAAGATTAATATTTTTTGCTTTTATTTCGTCTCCCTCAATAAGTTGTTCATAAAAAGGCTCGCTGGGCCAGCATGGTAATCCTTTTACATCATACAAGGGGTTATATTCACTATCTTTTAATGTAACCTGTCTGGTCATTTCGATTCCTGAAACAAAATTGTTATCTGGTGAAAGCTTAAGGTTATTTACTTTGTGAAAAAATTTAAATTCAACTCCACGATTTTTTAAAACCTGGTATAAAGGAGTAAAAACTGTGTCACCCATACCAGCCTGCATCTTCCACATTAATGCTCCTTTATATCCGAAAAGGAGACGTAACAGACCTCGTATCGTTGTACCAGCGGCTAGGTTTGGCCTTGCTGTATCACCATTTTCAAAAGCAAAAATTGTCTCATAAATTACCCTGATAGGATCAGCATTCAGGCAAATATCCGAAGCTCCATGCATTTTCAGCCACTCACGAAATTCATAATCATCAATTGAGTTAAAGCCATTTTTGAGCACATCATCTTTTAAAACACCTTTAATTATTACAAAGCATAATTCTATTGCTGCCCAGTAACGCCTGATAATATCATGCTTGTTTATTTCTTCTTCAAATTTATTTTCTACAGTTTTCCAAACCTGTTCAATAAATTTTTCCAGTAAGCTTAAAATTGTATTAGAGTTCCCTGATTCAAAACTTTGAGGATTTATAACAAAAGAATTGACTAATTTTTGTACAATATCAAGGTGAATAGATTCGAGTGAGGTTTTTACTTCAACATTAAATTTATTTACCAGATTATTTACCCAGTCTGGCAGTAAATCTGTTAAATTATTTTCCTTTTCTTCCTTCACTGTTAAAGGATTATTTTTTATACTGTTTCGCATATAATCAATTACTTTGGAAATTAGTTCCCATATACCTGGAGTAGAACCATCTCCTGGTTCCTCACTATTTTCAGGGTATTCGATCGGCCATAAATCCCAGTTTTCATTACAATATTCTGTAGTTACTACCAGACTATGTTTTTTAAAGGCATCTTTCCAGGTTGCCAGTGGTTCACTGGGATTTCTCCCAAGTTCTCCATAACATTCGCGCATTACTTTAAAGCCATTTTCATAATATCCGAACCAGATATGTAAACCGTGTTCTTCTATCCTGTCTGCTATTTTTTGATTACGACCACTGGCCCCTTTTCCACCCAGTCTCCAGCCCATCTGGTATAGCGTGATATCATATTTTGATTTCCAGTCAGGGTCATGAGTAAGTGAAAAAGCAGAAGCCATTGCCCCAACTCCACCACCCAA
Source organism: uncultured Candidatus Sericytochromatia bacterium (assembly GCA_964422885.1). Lineage (GTDB taxonomy): Bacteria > Cyanobacteriota > Sericytochromatia > UBA7694 > JACMQJ01 > CAYRDV01. The sequence continues at coordinate 2,724 of CAYRDV010000246.1, read as the reverse complement.
TATTACGATCTTTTTTTTGTTTTTTACTTCACACATGCTTTTTACCTTGCTTATTTTATAACAATCTGGTCAGGACTTTATCCTGCCCAGATTGATTAATTATTTATTGCGCTTTCCAGATTTCTTCCCCATTACCAATCTTAAAATCGAAATTAACCCAATATGAGAAAAATACTGGTTGTTTACCTTCTTTTAAGCCAAGATCTTTTATTATTGGGTGACTATCATAATTTTTAAGATCTAAAATGTAATCTCCAAGTAATAATCCACCACTTTTGAAACCTGTAACTTCAACGTATGACTGAATAATAGCCTGATAACAAGCCTTCTGATAATTTTCAGCAGAACGGAACTGTTTTAGAAATACTACAGGTAAGCCTCCATGACTGATAAAATCAAATATATTAATCGCAATTTCAAGACCATCAACAAAGATTGAATCTCCTTCAAACATATTTTTGGCGATTTCTTTAATTGCTCCCGCAACATCGTTCCAGTCTTCAGTTAATTCTCCAAGTGAGCCATCATCAGCTTTTTTTATTTTAAAAACCTGAAGATTTTCTGCTTCAGATTCAGGTGTATATTTAGGTATTACATATGAATCAACAGTAAATAAAGCGGGATCTTTTGCCTCAGAAGGGATATAAATATTACCTATCGCTTTGGGAAAACCATATATTTCACGCCCGGCAGCCATAGAGTATGAATTATCAACAAAAATATATGGAACAAAGTAGGCAACTCTATCTATTGGGACTCCAAGTAAAGTATTAACAGAAGCGGTAAGAACCCATATAGTAACCGATGTTTCCGGAATAAAGCCAAAGTTGCTTTGTGGGTTATCTACACTACTTCCTTCTTTTACATAAGCAAAAGTAATCAGGACTTTGGAAGAAAGGGCCTTAAAATTAACATCACCACCGGAAGGAGTATTTAAATACTTATCACAAATATTTTTTTGAATACTGTCAATATCACCATCTACAAAAAAACCATACATCTTTATGTCTTTGCATAAAAATGGCTGGGCATGGCATTGCTCCCCCCCAACTTCAACAAAATCTGCTTCTAACATTGTTTTCTCCTTATTTAATACATATGTCTTGTTATATCTTTATGTTAATTAACTTATTCCCAGATTGATTTTGAGATTGAAATTAAGAGCATACTTAACAAAATTACACCTTACCGCTATTTTGTGGTGTATTTATTGAAATATTATCTCCTTTATTTCCATCTAAAACTTCCCCTACAAGATCTTTGAGAGAATCATATTTGATTTCAAGTATTTTACCATCCCAGGGTAAGCCTTTTTCAAATCGTACTTTATCATTTATACGGAAAGGGATAAATTCTATATTTTCATACATTTGCCAGATTGTACAATATGGTGCTTCGGAGCTGGATGCATCAATAATACTGTTTACAGCTCTTCTTGCAGCCTCATTTGCTGCTTCCATACATGCCACATCCGTATTGGTTCGGACATAATCTGAAGCCAGAAATAAGTTGGGAATGGCTGTGTAGGCCATTGGTCTGTATTGCCATTTATTAACAAGGTTTACCAGTAAAGGTTCTTTATTTCTGTAAAGAGATTTATTTCGGTACTCCGAAACAGGGGCCACACTTTGTGGGGAGTTATTTGTTGATGGAGCGGTTGTATCCTGTGTAGAAGCTTCAATAATATCAAGGTCTAAAAACCAGTTTTCTATGTACTCATCTTTTAGAATTTCCCTGTCACCAACATTAATACTTCTTTTTAACTGAGCCCAGATTTCATCTTTAATTTCTTCTTTTGTACATTGATTGGCTGGTTTATTATATAAAATTCCAGGAGTATCCCAATTGGAAAGGCAAACTGAAATAATGTCTACTGTTTTACCATTTCCATAATCAGGGAAATTAAGATCCGGCCAGAATTGACCCTGAGAAATTGAGGTAAGAGCCCATGGGGAATCAACATACAATGTATGACCCTGAACAATATCAGTCCTGGTATTTAAAAAGAATTGGATACCGTTCATCCAGGCTACATCTCCACTAATAATAAAAATATTATTAAGGGTCGGATCTGCGTCCAAAAGGCTTTTTCCTCCCATCCGAAGTATTCTTGCCATTACTTCAACCGGAACTGCAAAAATATAATAATCCCCGGTAACTTTAGTAGACTGACCATTTACGTTTACTGTAACACTATTAATTTCTCCATTGGTACATTCAACAGATTCTATTAAAGAATTGAAATGATAATCCACCCCTAGTCCGGTAATGTGGTCATACCAGGGGTTAAGCCATACATCGCTGGTTGGCCCATTTAAAATATTATCACCACTTCTGCCTGGCCAGACAGTGCCAAACATTAGTTGTAAATCTACATCTCCGACAGTTTTTGCATTTGCCTTACGTGGATCATTTGCCAGAAGAGAGCGCGATAATCCTTCCACAAGTAAATGTTGATAGGCTGTCGAGTGGTTATCAGCATCGAGAAAGTTCCACCAGCTTATTTTTTCATATTCTGCCATTCGTCTTTCTTCACAACTTGTGACTACCTGCCAGATGCGTTCTGCATAAACTTCTATATCATCAGGAGTTAGGCCTAACTCCGTATCAAAAAGATCATGGAATAGATCCTTAAAATGATCAACTAAATCTTTAAAATTAAGTGGAAATTGTGTGGGAATGAGCAATCCCGGTGAATCGAAAAGTGCCATCTCCAGAGTTGAA
>CAYRDV010000245.1:0-9468 GCA_964422885.1 uncultured Candidatus Sericytochromatia bacterium | reverse complement strand
AGGATATTATATATATACTAGTTTTCAATAAAATTATTAAATAAGGAATTCCAGTAGGTTCAAAATTGTCAATTATCTTTTTAAAGGAAATATATTTTTTAAGTATATACTAATAAAATAATTAAAAAATGGGAAAATATAAAATAGTAAAATGGAAAAATTATATTTGTAGTTTATAACATATTAGAATGATATTAAACTTAAAAATCTATTGGAGGTTCCGTAAATTTAGTATTTTCCAATTAAACTTTTAATTTACGAATTGTTCCTAATTGTGTTATTGATCATTTTATCTTCTATTCTGGAAAATAATCCTAAATGTAACTCTCTTTTCCACTTATTCTTGAAAATTTTGATAAATTCATCTTTTCTGGAAAATATTACAAATAAACTTGCTTATATTGGAAAATTATTACAATTTATGCACCAATTAATAATTATTCTGGAAAATTTTTACCTGTCCGGCGTAATGCTTATTTTACAACACTTTAGCTAAGACATAAAACGGAGACGGACAATGAGTGAGCTAATATTTGCTTCTGCAAACCGGCAAGAGAATTATAAAATCTCTAAAATGCTTCAAGAGAAGAAAATTCGAAAGATAGCTCCAAGGATCTATTCTACAAATCTTGAAGAAGAATCTTCCGAAATTGTCAAAAGAAATATTCTCGAAATTTTGGGCAGTTTATATCCCGGTGCTGTTTTAAGTCACCGTTCCGCTTTTGAATTCAAGCCAACAACCTCAAATCAAATATTTGTTACTCATTCCTATACAAAAAAAATAAAGTTGCCTGTTTTATGTCCATTCAGGGTGGGCAGGCTATTGATAATAACCTGGATAATCTTGATAAAATTCCTGAAATACATCGAATTACCCTTGTTCATTTTACAAAAAGTAAAATTGGTGCCAGTAATGCTGATATACGAAATAAAAGTACTGGTCTAAGTGATTTTGGCAAAGATTTTGTCAGAAAAATGGTTGATAACAAAATTCTTGTGGATCTTTCACATATAAACAGAAAAGGCTTTTTTGATGCTCTTGAAGCTGTTCCTGATTCTATTGTTGTTGTTACCCATACCGGAGTAAATGGTGTTTATCAGTGCTGGCGTAATATTGATGATCAGCAGATAAAGGCTGTTTCCGAAACTGGTGGAACAGTAGGTATCATCTATCATCCCAAGTTTCTGGCAAAAACAATTGTTAATTGCTCAATTGATAGCATTATTGACCATTTGGCTCATGTAATAAATGTTGCTGGTGAAGATTGTCCAACCCTTGGTTCTGATTATGACGGGCTGATTTATCTTCCCAGAGAATTAAAAGATATCACTTATCAGCCGATACTTGTCCAAAAAATGCTTGAACGTAAATGGAGTGCTGAAAGAATAAAAAAAATACTTGGCTTAAATTTTTTAAGAGTGATAAAAAGTTATCGCCCTTAACTATGTGATAATGGACTAAAGCCCATTGTTAAATCATGTAGAGATTTTTAACAAGGTGCTTCAGTGCCTTGTTACTTAGAATTTTTTTTGCCATATTCCAATCTGACCCATATATTTTTTTATTTGGGTAACCAGTTTTGTCCTAAATTCAATCTCCTGAGCCGAAATATTTTTTGTGTCAATCGCCAGAATTTTAGCTAACATTTTATTCATTCGCTCATATGTAGTTTTAAACTTACCTTTGACAGCATTACCATTCTTTTTAAGGTTTGCTAGTTCAGCAGCATTTTTTAATATTTGCTCAAAATTAAATTCTACTTTTTGCATTACAATATCAAATGGTTTAAAGCTAACGATTAAATTCGAAAATTTTGTTGCTTTTAATAGCAATTTATCTAATTTATCAATATTTACAATAACCTTATCAAGGTTACTAATTAATTCACTGGTGGTATTTTCATTTGCCATAGTATATATTTTAAATCTCAATATCTAATAATTTTATTATATTATAGCAAATGATATTGTATTAACAGTTTAAATGTCACACATTTTCTATTTTTAGCTTAAATACGTTCATTTATTTAAAATGGAATAAGAAATATTATTTAAAATATCTCTTTGATTAAAACAAATATTTTTTCCAGTATAAAAAATTACAAAAAATTTCTGAAAAGATTTAAAATTAAAAAAGACTAGCCAAAAAGGAAATATAAATATGGAAAATCTAAATATCCGAAAAGCAGAAATAAAAGATGCCCAGGCAATGCTTAATCTAGCAATGGATAATTTTCGGAACAGTGAATATTTATTGACAGTTCCAGAGGAATTTAATGTCACTGTTGAACAGGAGGAAAATTGGATTCAATCGTTTAAGGATAATCCTGATAGCCTGTTACTGATCGCAGAAATTAACAGGAAAATAATTGGTGTTTTAAACTTTAATAATTACCATAAGAAGCGATTTTCCCATGTTGGAGAAATGGGTATGAGTGTTCATCATAAATACAGGGGTAAAGGTATAGGAGCAGCCATGTTAAAAACATTAATTGACTGGGCTGAAAAAAATGAAAGAATTGAAAAAATAGTTCTAAAAGTATTTACCCTTAATTTACCAGCAATCAGCCTTTATAAAAAATTTGGATTTATGCAGGAAGGTCTTGAAAAAAAAGCAGCAAAGATTGGTAATGGAGAATATTGGGACAACCTGATAATGTCCTTGTTTACAAAATAAATCCCCATAAAATGAGGTCCCTGTTAGTATGATACTAATATTGACATAAATATTTTTTCAATTTATGATTTTAATAATCAATCATTTGAATAAATGATGAAATGATAAAAAAGTGATATTTTATGAGCTACTTTGATGAAGCGATTAATATTTTAAAGTTACGTGGTTATAAAATCACAAAACCCCGCCAGTTTGTTGTAAAAGCTCTTGAAGAGACTGAAATACCACTTTCTCCCTATGAAATTTCCGATAAAATAAAACAATATGGTGAGACTGGTGATGTTGTTGGTATTTACCGATCTTTAGAAATTTTGGAAGAAAATCATCTGGTTCATAAAGTGTTATCTTCAGGTAAATATCTTAAATGTAAATTGAAAATAGAAACGGACAATACTCATGATCATGCCTGCCACCATAATTTAATCTGCAAAAAATGTGGTTTACTTGAAGAAGTTGATTGTATTGGTTTTGAACTTTTTGAACGCCTTGTTTCCTCAGAACATTCTTTTAAAGTTGAAGGGCATGCTTTGGAATTTTATGGTGTTTGCAGCTCCTGCCAGAAACCTTAGTTTTAACTTGTTTTATTGATACTATATGTCATTCCCAACTAGATTGGAAATCTATTACATGTATTATCTTTCAGCAAACTATTTAATAATGCTAATAAAACTCTAAGAATACATAAAATTAAGGCTCTCTTTTTTTATAAAACTAATACAATACTATTGCAATACTAAATTAAAAATGATATATTTATATAAAAGCTAAGATATCCTTATAAACTGGACCTGATAAAGTGATTAATATTAACTCTCCTGTAGGAGCTTCTGATTCAGAGTACCGAATCAGATTCTATGAAGAAATTTCTGCTGGTATTTCCTCTGATAATACATATCTAAGACCGGATGATACAAAGAAGAAATTCAAAATTAACCTGGATAAAATCGGCTTCTCTGCTTCATTTCTGTGTGCTATTCATTGTGCCTTCTTACCCATGATTATTACTACTTTATCTTTATCTCAGCTGGAGTTTTTAACTAACCCTTTGATAGAACTGGGGATTATTTTATTTTCAATAATAATCGGGACTGCATCTTTATTACCAGGATATTTAAAGCATCATAAAAAAATATCACCTGTTATTTTTATTGTTTTAGGTTTTATGATCATTTTGGGTGGTCACTTATTTGTTGATGAAAGTTTTGAACATATTGTTACACCTTTTGGAGCAATGCTTGTAGCTTTTGCCCATATCTTAAACTGGAAATATTTTTCAAATCATCAACATGAAGAAGCTCATGCCTAAATTTTTAAGTATTTAGTAGCCTAAATAGGCTCATGTTTAATAGGATATTTCAATAATTCCTGGTTATTTTATCTAATCTGAAAAACCCATCAATATTTGCAATAACATTTCAAAAAAATAATTTTATATTTAGTTAACATCTAACCTTATTATCACTATAGCTCTTTATATAACAAACATTATATCGAATAATTATTTTTTATCCGATATAAATTAGTGTATAACTATTGAAATAATATTGCAATTTATAACCAATAGTGATAAAGTAAATTTCTGTTAGATATTTGAAAATCTATCCAATAAAATATTGCAGAAAATAGAAGGCTAATATGAAAAAAATTGCATTAATCCTTTCATTGTTTTCGGTTATATTAACATCAAAAGTTTATGCCCAGCCTGAGAGTCCGCAACCTTTTGAAAATGCTCAGGATAGTCAGAATACAACTAATTCACCATTCTCACAACAAAGCTTTGTACCTGATATTTCTCTTATTGTAGATTCAGCATATGTTTACAGAAATATTGCAAATGAAACATTCAGTAGTTTAAAAATACCTGGATTTACTAATGGCATTGAAGAATTTGGGATAAATGGTTTTAATCTTAATTATGCTGAATTATCTTTTGCTTCAACAGTAGATCCATATTTTGATTTGCTGGCAGTGATACCTGTTACTCCTGAAGGAGTGGAGCTGGAAGAAGCTTTTATCAATACCAGAAGTTTACCTTTCAGTTTTCAGTTAAAAGCCGGAAAATTTCGCAGCAGTTGGGGGCGGTTAAATTCGATGCACGAACATGCCTGGAATTTTAATGATCCACCAGTTGTATATACGGCTTTATTTGGCGGGGAACAATTAAATGAAACGGGTGTACAGCTTAACTGGCTTGCTCCCTTTGATACTTACCTTCTTCTTGGTACAGAGATTTTACAGGGAGAAAATAAGAGTAGCTTTGGTACAAAAGGCTTTACTCTTGGGAAAAATACGATAGAGGAGATTAACAGGCCAAATCTTGTTTTAGGTTTTGCCAAAACATCTGTTGATATTGGTAATTTAACGTTACTTGGTGGTTTATCTTATGCTCAGGGTGCAACCAGGCAGAATGAAAAAGCCGAAGATCCAAAAGATTCAACAGCCTTTGACGGCTTTACCAGGGTTGTCGGAGCAGACCTTACTTTGAAATATTTTTTGACCTCATATACTTATTTGGCTTTGCAATCTGAATTTATGTACAGAAATTTATCAGGTAGTAATTATGATTCAGCTAATAATATAACTTCCGTATCAAAAAACCAGTCAGGCTTATACTCACAACTAATCTGGAGATTTAATGAGCTTTGGAGAACAGGGTTAAGGTATGACTTAATGCTTCAAAATGATATCTTTGAAAAAAATGTAAATACAAACAGTCCTGGTAATTTAGCCCGCTACTCAGCGATGGTTGAATATGATGCCACCGAGTTTTCCAGGTTTCGTTTACAGTTTAATCATGATCGTTCAAAATTCGCAGAGAATATAATCCCGGTAAATGAAATGTATTTGCAGTTAAATATGTCAATTGGTGCTCATGGAGCCCATGCGTTTTAATTATTTTCAGGAGAAATAAAATGAAAAAAATATTTTTTACTTTTATCTTTTTACTTATAGCTACATTTCCTGCATTTGCAGAAGTAAATATCATTACATCTTATCCATATATAAAGGATATTACTGAAAAAATAGGTAAGGATAAAGTAAAAGTTATGGCTTTGGCAAATGGAAACTGGGACCCCCATTTCATTATTCCCAGGCCTTCGATGATTGCAAAATCAAGAAAAGCCAATTTATTAATAATAAATGGTGCACAACTGGAAATTGGCTGGCTACCACAAATTATCAAACAGGCAAATAACCCTGAGATTCAGATTGGTACAAAAGGGTTACTGGATTTATCATCTTATATTAAATTAATTGAAGTACCTTCAGGGATTTCCAGAGCACAAGGTGATGTCCATCCTCAGGGTAATCCGCATTTTCTGCTTGATCCATATAATATCCCCTTAATTTCTAAAGCCATAAGCGATAAATTAAGCCAGCTTGATTCAGAAAACAGTGCTTTTTATAAAGCAAATTATACTAACTTTACTTCACAATGGGCTCTTAAATTAAAGGAATGGGATAATAAGCTAAAAGCCTTAAAGGGTGTAAAAGTAGTGGAGTATCATCGGTTATTTGATTATTTTATTGGAAGGTTTCATCTACAGTTTGTAATCGCTTTAGAACCTCTGCCTGGTATTCCACCTACCCCAAGGCACCTGATGGAAGTAATAAAGACAGTAAAAACCGAAAATGTAAAATTTATTTTTCAGGATGTCTATCATCCGGATGAGGCAGCAAAATTTGTTAGCCAAAAAACAGGAGTTAAAGTTATTATCGTCCCCCAGGATATAGGTGCAATAAGAGAAGTAACTGATATTTTTTCCTTATTTGATTATATTGTAAATGAGTTAACAAAATAAATTTATGGTCGATATATTATTGCCAGCATTTTTTCTTTCGCTTGTTTTACTTGGCATTCATTCATATTTTGGGATAGAGATTATCAAAAGAGGAATAATTTTTACCGACCTTGCAGTTGGTCAAATGGCTGCATTAGGTGCCGCTACTTCTTTATTATTTTTTGATGGTTTGTATATATATCCTATTTCTTTATCGTTTGCCTTGATTGGTGGCCTTCTGATTGCCTTTGCTTCACGCAAAACAGAAAACCTGGAGGCATTTATCGGCCTTTTATATGCCTTTGGTTTATCAGGTGTTTTTATCTTACTTTCCAAATCTCCTCATGGTGCAGAAGAATTTCAAAACCTGATGGCTTCTGATATTCTTTTTACAGCCAATTCAGAAATACTTAAAGTTGCTGTTATTTATAGCTTATTAGGGGTATTTATTTATTTTACTATGGCAAAAACTAAAGGTTTTTTAAAGGAAATTTTGTTTTTTGTCACTTTTTCGGTGACAGTCACCAGCTCAGTAAAACTAGCAGGTGTTCTGGTTGTTTTTGCTTTACTTATCGGCCCAGCTTTAATTGCTTTATATATTAAAATAGGGAAACAGATAATCAATGCCTGGATTATTGGTACAGTAATTAATTTAATGGCAATAACAATATCTTATAATTTTGATTTCCCAACAGGTTATACTTTGGTTTTTGCCCATTCTTTACTTGCCGGATTAATTTTTCTGATATTTGGGAAAAAGAACGAAAAATTAATATAAAGTATTTAAATATAGGTAAATTCTACTTCACTTTTTCTTGAGATTTTTTTATATGATGTTTTCTATTCATTTATAGCCCCTTGGTTTTTACATTAACATAAATATTCTATTTTTTGACTCCTAAAAATCGGAAGAAAATCACTCAGCTATTAGCTTATTTATATCTACATTATGAGCATATAAGGTATACACTGATAAATAATTTATAGTACATATTTCCAGAGTTCTACTGAATAAAAATTGAGTGAATCATTTGGATCGGAAACAAGTAAGTTAAAATCGGAATTAAATGAAAGAAGTTTATTACTAATATTTACTTGTAAATCGTTAACTACTGCTCCAGTATTAATATCCCATACAGTAAATAAATTGCTATCAAATGAATTTTTATATGAACTAGCTACCAAATATAAATTATTTTGCTTAAATTTTAAGGAAGTCAAACCTTCTCCACCAATTAAACTTTTAACCAAAGCTCCTGATTCAACATTTAGTATTAAAATATTTCCATCTTTTGGAGCACAGGCAAGAAGTTTTCCATCAGAAGAAAACCTCAAAGACTCTACAGAGGAAGACCTAACTGGGATTGTCTTAATTTGAGTATAGTTATTTAGATCCCATAATACTATTTTCCCATTTTCAAAACCACTTGCTAAAATATTTCCTTTTCCAATACTTAATGAAGTTACCGTAGAATCTTCTCCTGTTAAGGTTTTAACCAAAGTTGACGAATTAGTGTCCCATACTTTAATTTCTCCTTTTTCTCTTCCACTATAAATAAAATTTCCATTATCACTAAAAGCTAATGACCTAACCGGTTCCCACTTACCACTACTAACATGAATTTTCTTTATTTTTGAACCACTGATTATATCCCATAAAACAATATTAATAATATAACCATCTGAAAATACTGACTCTGAAGTAGCAAGACGTGTACCATCTTCATTAAATTCTGTTTTATATATAAAACCATCATGTTGTAGAACTTTATGCAGTGAAAGAGAAGACACTGACTTTAGTATAGCATTTAAGTTTATAGAATTAGATTTTCCATCTATAGTAGCAGTAATAATAACATTCCCTGCATTCAAAGTTGTTACTTTGCCGGTATTATCTACAGTTGCAATTGTTTTATCTGAACTCGACCATATAATATCTTGTGTAGAATTTTTAGAATTATCAGACATTGTAACTATTGCAGAAAGAGTTACACTTTCACCAACAATAGGTTTTGTTGTATTTAAGGCTAAAATTTCTATACTATTTATTGTTATTGGTAATGATGTTGATATAGAAGTTGGTAATAAATCTGGACTTGGAGAATTTGAATTGAAAACTATTTGCTCTTCTATCTGAAAGGTTTCTGAGCTTCTCACTGAAGGATTTTTATTTGATGTAGCTGTTATTGTTACGAATCCCTTATTACTTGTTAACATCATCCCATTTGAGCTAATTGATGCTATTTGTTTATCTGAACTACTCCATGATATATCATTGTCAAAATTTCCATTTGGATACTTTACTATTGCATTTAATAACAAGTTTTCACCTATTTTTAATTTTTCTACATTATCAAGTTTTTTACCCTTATTTGTTATTTCAACAATAGGAATTTCTTTTTCGTCTGCTCCAACTGTTATTAAACATTCTGAAAACTTTGTATTATCAATTAATGATATAGCTTTTACTTTTGCCTTTCCTACTTTTAACGCATTTATTCTACCTAAATTTGATACTGATACAATACTTTCATCTGATGATATCCAACCTACATCAGTACTTATTTCATCGTTACCTAAAACAACTTTACTAGTTAAATCGTAAGTTCTATTTACTTGAATGTTTATTGAAGAATTACTTATTTCAACCTTTTTAACAGATTTTTTTACTAAAGGAGCTATGGTATCAGATAACTTAGGTGAAATACTAGAAGATGGGACAAGTGTAGTTTTTATTCCTTCTGGTATTGTACAACTAGGTATAAGTAATAATAAAGCTAAATTTGTATATCTTTTTTTGTTTACTTTTTTCATATTAAATTTAAAAATTACAAAAGTATATTCAATAATCATATTATTAAATTATCATTTTTCGACATTAAAAATCCATTATTTTTGGGTGATTTATACATTATTTTTTTAATGCAGGTTTAAAAAAAATTAATACCAACTTTTTTACCAAATTTATAAAATGAGTAATTCTTCAAAAGATAATTCACTTGAATTTTT
>CAYRDV010000244.1:0-9478 GCA_964422885.1 uncultured Candidatus Sericytochromatia bacterium | reverse complement strand
TTCCCAAAAACCATAACAAACATTGGTTTATAAAACCCTTTCAGGAAATGGACAAGATTGAAATATGTAAAGAAACAGGTTATAGAGCAGGGCTTTATTGTGAAAATAAAATTATTACAAATAAACCTTTAAATATGAAGCCATTAAAGCTTTGTCCCTATCATAAAAACTTTTTTGTCACAAATGATCAATCACGACAGGTTTGCTCTCTATGTTGGGAGCAGGGTAAATATAAACAAATTAATAAAATAATTTTTCCTCCAGATATTTTACAGTACCTCAGAGAAAGAGGACAAATTATTACTGAAATTCCACCACATAAAGAAAATTGCCCCTCTCTCAGCAATGCTGTTTCAGTAAAAATTATATATCCTGAAGAAAAAGCGAAACTCTGGTTACCAAAAGATATTGATGGAAGGATACAAAAGCTTACTGTTCGGGTTGCTCATAGCCAGAAATCAAGTTTAGTTTACTGGTATCTTGATAATAGATTTATCGGAAGTAGCAGGGAAACTCATGTAAAATCTTTGGAAATTCATAAAGGATGGCATAGCCTTGAAGTGGTAGATGAGCAAGGTCATCGGGATAACAGAAGATTTAATATCAATTTAAAAAATCCAGAGTAAAATATTACTCTGGATTTTTATATTATTCTAAATTCAATCAACTTTAAATTTTACTGGATTTATTATAACTGGCTCAAACTCTCTCAAATTAATATTCCTTGTTAGGATTTCCCTGTTTACAGTATTAAGCAATGAGTCAATAAGTTCACTTTTTGAAAAAGGGCCTTTGTTAATATTATCAGGGGATAACTCTTCTTTTTTAGCTTCTAGATACCCTTTTAACTGATTTAATTCAGAACTATTCATTTTGTCAAGTTCATTCTGAAAACCCATCAGTAAGGTTAGTTGGGCTCTTGGATTTGATTCATTTAAAATATTTTTTGCAGTCTTGATAGGATCTGGTGGAAATAAAGTGCCACCAATTTCCACTGTTTTATCTTTTAATTTTTGTTGTTCTCTGAAACGGGCAGGACCAGCACCATCAAGTCCACCAACATAAATATCTTTAATATTTACCGGTTTAATTTCTTTTACTTTTTCCTGTTCTTTGAAACGAGCTCTCCCACCACCATCCATACCAATTTTGGACAAATCAGTATTTGAGGATTGTTTATTTTTTTCTGGATCTTGTACATTGTTTTTTTCTGAATTGGGATCTTTTTTTAAATACTCAATAAAGCTAATATGTGGGGATGTTTGTTGGAGGGCTAAATCACTCATCAGTATTACCTTTGGGGTTTAAATCGTACCAAAGTTTTATAGTATTTTTTCTTTAGTTCTTGCTTTTAAAACCAAATTTTAATATAAATATAACCTGATTCTTTTCATTAATCTGTCACTATTCTCAGGAAACTCAGCTCTTCCATGTAAGATTGTATTATTATTTGTGATTAGGCATTCACCTGAATTTAACCTAAATGTAAGTTTATTCTCATTAATAATCCAATCCAGTTTATTAATAACTTCAAGGTAATTTTTTTCCAGTTCCATTTTACCAATTTCAAGTGATATATCAATCGAAGCTCTGTTATATCTAACACTAAACGTATTATCATTTTCCATTTTTAAAATTGGGTAAAAGTATCCTCTTAAAGGAAAAACTTCATGGCTTAGCATAAAAAGCTCATTATTTGAAAATTTTTCCAGGAGATCATTTACGGAAATAACAAAAGTTTCACCACCTGTAATTGATGGTCTTTCACATAAAAGCATTACAGTATCGGGAGGAACTTCAAAATCTGAACAATCTGTATGACACCAGAATTCATTTTCAGTGTTAGCATAAGTAGGAATATCCAGACTTTTATTTATTTCAACCCTATAAACAGTCTTATCATCAATATTTCGTTCTTCATGTAATGGTTCTCCCAAAACTTCGGAAAAAGATATTAAAGCAGAATCATTTTCAGAAATTGGAAAATTTTTAATAACACAAACACCCGTATCATTTTTTAAATTATGGATTACCTTTTTAGATAAAGTAACTAAATCACTTTCAAAATTGAAATATTTTATATCCTTAAGTTTCATTTTGAATAAAATTCCAACAATTGTTTTACTTCAACATTATCAGGCTCCAATCCTCTGGCATTTTTGAAATATTCAATTGCCCGGGTAATTTGTCCTATATGGATACAAATTTTACCAAATTTAAGATAATTATCGGAATAAGTAGGGAAATTTTGAATACTCTTTTGTAAATATGCCATTGCTTTATTCATATTGCCTTTACTTATATAAATATTAATAAGAAAAGAAAAAGCAAAAAAACAATATTTATGATTTTCCACCAATTTTTCAAATTCTTTGGCAGCATTATCCATTTCGACTCTTTCAAAATAGCATAAAGCAAAATTATAAATCGCATCAGCATCACATTTATAATATTGGAGATACTCTTTATAACTGGCAATAGCTTCTTTATAATTTTTGTTTACAAGATGAACTTCGGCAATAAATCTTAATGGCTCTTTTTCCCTTGGTTCCAGAGTAAGCATCTTTTTATATATCTCAATTGCTTTTTCACTGTCTTGATGAGATTCGGCAATTTCTTTTAAAACCAAAACATTGTTTGGAGAAATTTTAATACCATTTTGGATCTCTTTTTCGGCTTCTTCAGTATTTCCGGCAATTTTATAACATTGGCTCAAAAAAACTCTTACTTCGGGATCATCTGGTAGCAAATCCTTTGCCATGAGTAAATTTTGAGTAGCTTCATGGATAAACCCCATTTCCAGTAATAGTTCTCCCAAACGTTTAGCAATTTCTGGATTTTCTTCTAAAGGAATACCACCAAGCTTTTCTAAAATACCAGGAACGTCTTTTTCACCTAATTTTATTTTTGTAAAAGCAAAATCGAGTAAAATATCTGGAGTTTCCTTTCCTGTTTTTATTATCTCCTGATAAATTTTTAAGGACTCAGAATAATTTTTATATTTTGAGTATGTTTTTGCCAATTCAATTTTTTTTAGTATTAAATTCTCTTCTGTTTTTAGAGAGTTTATAAAAAACTCAATTGCTTTTTCATAATTACGCTGTAAAAAGCTTATTTTTCCATAGAAAAAAGGGCTATTAGGGTTATTTATGTTTACTTCATTATATTTTTGATAAGCTCTGATTGCTCTGCCATTATTACCTTGTATTTCTTCAATAATACCCAGTTGAAAGTAAATTTCAAAATTATCCTTTTTATTATCTATCTTTAAAATTTCCTGGAAATATTCAATCGCCTTTGGGTAATTTTTCATTTCTTTATAACATAGTGCAAAATTTAATAACTTTTTCTCTTCATTTTTTTCAAATTTCGCCGCTTGTTCGTAGGAAGAAAGAGCTTTTTTAAAATTTTTGTTTTCTTTAAAGAATATTGCCTGAGAATTATATACTTTTACAAGATTTTCCTTAACTTTTAATAGTTGTTTATTATCTGTGAGAGTATTTTTTAACTGAGTTAAAATTCCTATCGCTGATTCAAAGTTTTTTATTTTTATATATGCAGTACTAAGCCTAAGTTTAGCTTCAAAAGAATTTGGTTCTTCATTTAAATATTTTTTTAAAAGAATAATAGCTTTTTCATAATCACCTTTATGAATATTTAGTTTTGCCAGGTATAATGAAGAATCCTTATGTTCAGGAGTTAACTCAAGTATTTGGTTAAAAAACTTTTCTGCTTTTACAACTTCTTTTTCCTTAAAAAACTCCTGCCCCTTTTTATAAAGCGCTTCAATGTTTTTGCCAAGATCCTTATCAGTTAGTTTTTTATCCTGATTAGACATATTTATATTTGAGTTTGGTAGTTTTTTAGACATTATTTAACTTTTAAAATAATTTTCCTTCTAAAATTATAAATCATAAAGCATAGCAAAAGTATAATTTTAAATTTGGGAAAAAAAAACATGTTAATGAAAAAATTTTCATTAACATGTCTAAAGAATGTGAACATTATAAAGATAAACTCATGGATTTTTTCTGAGTTTATCTTATTCAAGAACCTTAGATGGAGATCATTGTTGTTTTATCTGTATCGCTTGGTATGTATCCAAAAGCTTCATAAACTCTGTTCTGTAACCTTCTTTATCTTCGCCTTTTGATTCTTTTGCCAGCTTCAGGATATCCTGAACATTTAAATTGCCCTTATATTGAGAATCTCTTAAAAGTAAACCAAAACCTGCAACAGCAGCAGAGAATTTAAAATTATCAGATGAAATCGCTAAATCAGTCATTTTATCAGCCAAAGTTTTTTCAATTAACTTACTTGTATATTCTTTTGGATCTTTATATCTGAATTTTACAGTCAGTAACTCATTAGTTTTAAAAGAGGATTCGTTAATAACATTTTCCTGATACTTTAACTTATCAACATCCGAAACCTGAGTTTCAGAATTTGCAGGTAGGATTTCATATAATGCAGTTACAGAAGTTCCTGCTCCTAACTCACCAGCATCTTTTTTATCATTATTAAAATCTTCATTTTGTAATACTCTGTTTTCATAGCCAATTAACCTGTATGCTTTTACTTTAGCAGGGTTAAATTCAATTTGTAACTTTACATCCTTTGCTATAGGTAACAAAGTTCCACCCATCTGCTCTACAAAAACTTTCTTAGCTTCTTTAATATTATCGATATAGGCGTAGTTACCATTTCCTTTATCTGCAAGCTGTTCCATCTGCGAATCCTTATAATTTCCTGTTCCAAAACCTAATACAGACAGAAACGTTCCTTCATCTCTTTTTTGCTCTATCAGTCGGATTAAATCACCACCAGTTACCCCTACATTAAAATCTCCATCGGTAGCCAGAATAACCCTGTTATTACCATTTTTCTTAAAATTTTCCAATGCTACTTTATATGCTAACTGGATACCTGCACCTCCTGCTGTTGAACCACCAGCACCAAGCTGCTCAATAGCAGAAATAATAGTTTCTTTTTTATAACCAGGAGTTGGAGGTAATACCAGACCAGCTGAGCCAGCATAAGCGACAATAGAAACATGGTCTTCTTCCCTTAGTTCATTTACCAGTAATTTAAAAGCCTGTTTTAAAAGTGGTAATCTTTCTTCCGAAGCCATAGAACCAGAAGTATCAATCAGGAAGACAAGATTACTGGCTGGAATATTTTTTTTGTCGACTTTTAAACCCTGTAAGCCAATATGTACCAGCCTATTTTCTTTTTTCCAGGGAGCCTGGGACATTTCAAGATTTATTGAAAAGGGATCATTTGACTGTGGTTGTGGATAATCATAAGTAAAATAATTAATCATTTCTTCTATTCTTACTGCATCTTTAGGAGGTAGTGAGTTACTGGTCAAAAACCTTCTGATATTACTATAGGAAGCAGTATCTACATCAATGGAAAATGTGGAGAGAGGATTATTTTTAACTTCCAAAAACTGATTTTCATAAATCCGGGAATATTCTTCGGTATTTGGTTTCTCACGCATTATATCTTTTGAATCGGATAATGCGGCTCCTGTCTGAGCTGATGGAGCTGTGCTTGCAGCGGAGCTTGCCATCGGATAAGGCATATTTGCATCATTAGGGGTATAATATTGTGGCGAATGATAAGTTGAGGCTTTTTGCTCTGATTGAGCCTGGATGGAATCATTTGTTGCCGTAGTACCACAACCTGTAAGTATTGCTAAAGGCAATAAAAAGACCAGTAGATTTTTTCGTTTCATATAAATACCTCATTAATTTAATTTCATATTTTAATAATAAAATTAATTTACTAAAAAGTCAAGAAATTAATTTACTAAAAAGTAAAGTTTTAAAGTGAGATTAAAAATTTTTGTTTTCAATGGGTACAAGAGTAAAATTTAACAGTATATAAATCCCCTAAAGGGGCCCCTGTTTGTATTAACACCAAAGTACCTGAAGGTATTCCCAAGGGTCACAAGCTTTGGAAACAAAATTTCATTTTGTTTAACCCCGAAGTCCCTGAAGGGATTCCTTTCAGTCACCGCTTCGAGGTATTATTAATAAAATAAAATGAAAAATTATAATAGGACAAAATTGAAAAATACGGATATTGCTATAATTTCAATGTCATGCCGGTTTCCTGATGCTGATAATATTCAGCTTTTCTGGGAAAATCTGGTATCAGGCAAATCAAGCATTCAGGATATACCACAGGATAGGTGGGATGCTAAAAGTTTTTATAATCCAATAAAAGGTACTCCAGGAAAAGCAAATACCAAATTCGGTACTTTTCTGAATAATATTAAGAATTTTGATCCGGATTTTTTTAATATAAATGAAAATGATGCAATGATCATGGATCCTCAGCAAAGAATCCTGATAGATCTGGCTTATGAAGCAATAATCAGTAGCAATTATGAAATTAAAGATTTATCAGGAAAAAAAATAGGTGTCTTCCTGGGAATTACAAAATCGGACTATATGGATTTTGTACAGGAAGGTGTGTTAACCGGAAGACTTAAACAAAATACCGTAGTAATAGGTGTTTTAAGAAATCTTATTGCTTCCAGAATTTCCAATCTGTTTGATTTTTGTGGCCCTTCAATGACAATTGATACAGCCTGTTCTTCTGCTCATGTCTCTTTACATATTGCCAGGGAAAGTATACTTTCAGGGACCTGTGAGATGGCTTTAGTAGGTGGTATAAATCTAAACCTTACTCCCGGACCATATTTAGGAATGGCAGCCGCAGGAGCCTTATCTTCGGGAAACAGATATTTTGTATTTGATCAAAGAGCCGATGGTTTTTTTATGGGTGAGGGAGGAGGGATAATCCTTTTAAAACCACTTAGCCTAGCTTTAAAAGACGGAGATTCGGTACTTGGTATTATCAAAGGCTCAGCCATTAATAATGATGGTAAAAGTATCTCTCCGATGGCACCACGTCCAATTACGCAACAACAGGTAATTGCAGAAGCATATATTAATGCTGGTATCAATCCATCAGAAGTAGATTATATTGAAGCACACGGTACAGGAACAGCCTTGGGTGATGCTATTGAAGCTCAGTCGATTATTCATAATTTTGAAGATACTGAAAAACCATTTATTGGTAGTGTAAAACCAAATATCGGACATTTGTTAAGTGGAGCTGGTATTGCCAGTATTATAAAAGTCCTGCTTTGTTTTAAAAACAGAACAATACCGCCATTAATCAATTATGAACAGCCAAGAGAAAATCTTAAACTGGAATTTTTAGGTTTTAAATTAAATACAAAACCAGAAAAAATTTCTAAAAATAAACCAATGATTAGTAGTATAAATGGGTTTGGCTTTGGTGGTACAAATGCACATATAATTTTACAGGAGCACCTGGATGAAACATGTAAAAACACAAAGTTCCAGCAAAAAACACCAGATTATAAAAAAAGAGAGTTCTGGGTTGGTCCTGATAATTCCCCAATTAAAACAGAATTAAATTCAAAATATCAAGCAAAGCATATACCAATTTATAAACCTATTTGGGAAGAAAAAGAAATTATAATCAAAAATACAGATTCCAGAAAATTAATTGTTATTTCCAAAAATGTTGATGAAGCTAAAAATTTAGCTTTATACTTTCAAAAAAATAACGATACCAATCCGGAAAGAGTTCAAAGTTTTTCAGATTTAACCGAACTTGAAACAGAATCGGAAATTATTTTTCTGTTTCCAGATTTCTCCG
Organism: uncultured Candidatus Sericytochromatia bacterium; assembly: GCA_964422885.1. Taxonomy (GTDB): domain Bacteria; phylum Cyanobacteriota; class Sericytochromatia; order UBA7694; family JACMQJ01; genus CAYRDV01. The sequence goes on along the minus strand of CAYRDV010000244.1, from coordinate 1,774 downwards.
AATTATTAGAACAATTAAAACTAATTTCGTTATCCGATTCTAATACTAATATTTCTCATATTTGGGTAATAAACAAACAGAATTACCTTGTTTCTGGTCTTACTTTTTCGGCAGTAAGTGAGTTTTATACTTCCAAAGTAAGTCTTATAGATATTTATACAGAAAATCCTGAAACTGAGTTTGGGTATATTATTGATGAGTTTAGGAATTCCTCTTATGAGCATTTAATAAAATATCAAAATGGGAAAAGACTAATCAGAAATCTAAAACCGATAATTTTTGAAAAAACTGAAATGAATTCTTTTAAAGATCATGGTGTTTATTTAGTTACCGGTGGAGCTACCGGAATTGGCTCAGAAATTGTTTTGAGTATTTCCCAAAAAGCAAAAGTCACTCTGATTTGTGTAGGAAGAAGAAAAAAAGAAGATTTAAATGAATGGGCTTTTTTAGAGAATACTATTAGCCAATATGGTTCAATTGCTGAATACATTTCTTGTGATATTTCCGATGAAGAAAATGTAGCCCAACTCTTTAATGAAATTTCCTTAAAATATGGCAAGCTTGATGGAATAATTCATGCAGCGGGTATCGCTAATCCGGCAACATTACAAAATAAACAGCTTGATGATTTTGAAAAAGTATTAGCACCAAAAGTTTCCGGAATAAAAAATTTAGTAGAACAAATAAAAAAATATCATTTTAGTCCTGATTTTGTAATTGCTTTTTCTTCAATTTCATCAATATTTCCAGGCATAGCTAGAGGTATAAGTGATTATGCAACAGCTAATTTTTTCCTGGATGAATTTTTAGCTTCAATATTTATAGGTTCTACCCGTTTTATGGTAATTAACTGGGGGCCATGGGAAGAAAAGGGGATGAGTGCAAATTCAATCCTTTTAAAACAAATGTCAGAAAAGGGAATAAAAGCCATAACAATAAAAGAAGGAGTGGAAATTTTTCACAAAATTTTGGATTCGGATTTATCTTCAGCAACTGTTGTTAAGGTTACGAGTAATATTGAAAATTATTTAAAATTTTTACCAGTCAGTAAAACAAAATATTTAAAAAATATTGTAGATACAAAAATCTTTTCAGAGCATGAAATTCAAGATCTTTTATTTGTTTTACTCAAAACTGAACTGGAAAATTCAGGAAAAGTTAAAGAAATAAATATCGATTCAAATTTATTGGATCTTGGTATTGACTCACTTTCTGCAATTGAGTTAACTACTGCATTGGAACAAAACGGTTTTAAACACCTGCCATTTGAACTATTTTTTGAATACCAGACGATCAGAGATATTACTAATTTTTTATTAAACAGAAATTTTGCAGAAACACCCATCATTTTACTAAACTCTGAAGAAAAAAAAGAAGAAGGTAATACAACCAAATTTGGTTTGTCACCCGTTCAGACTTCGTTTTATAGAGCTCAAACTATTTCCGAAATTTGTAATTACTCTTTCCAAAGGCAGATAATTAAAGGAGAAATAAATATTTTAGTTTTAGAAAAGGCTTTAGATTATCTAATAAACAGGCATAATCTGCTAAATGCAAATTTTTTCCGAATAAAAGAAGAAAATTATCTTGATTTTTTCCAAAAGATAGATGTTCGCCAAAAAAAACCTTCAATAACAATCTTGGACAACCAAAAATTAATTCAGGATATAGAAGATGAATTTGTAAATACACCATTTGCTTTGGACAAGGATCTTCTACTAAGAATTGGAATTTTACCCGAAGAAAAATTTACCCATGTTCTGATCCTTGTAAA
>CAYRDV010000243.1:0-9498 GCA_964422885.1 uncultured Candidatus Sericytochromatia bacterium | reverse complement strand
GTAATCCCATAAAAGCAGAAACTTTTGTTTTTAATTCTTCATCATTTTTAATTTCTGGTAAATTAAAAATATCAATTGCCAGATGAATCGGCATTTTGGCATAATTTGCAGAACATTCCCAGTCAGAAATAAGACTAGTATTAGTTATTATTGCCTGTGTTGGATTACAAAGGTATTCTTTGGGATAGGGTGGTGATGGATCTGCTGAAAACTTCTTTATTAGGGTAGTTGTTGCTTTACCGTAGGTTGTTTCAAGAGCTAAGGTATTATCTTCTGATTTTAACTGTTTGGTTGGTTTTTTTACACCATTATTTTTGGTTTGTTTTGGCGCATTGGTTAAAACAAAATCTAAATCAGGGGTTCCTATCATATGATAATTTCTTGAAGACAACATATTTGTATTATTAATTTTTGCCAGTGCTTTGGATTGACTATCACTTTCTGAAAAAATATTATTATTTCTGGGCGCGCTAATACCTGTATCATTTTGTATAAAAGAATTTAATTTTTCAGGTATTTCTGATTTCTGGATTTTTTGGCCAATAGGTAAGGAAGCTTTTGCTGCTGGAAAGCTATTTTCTATGCCTGAACTAAACATTGACAAAACTAAAAACCTCTAATTATCTACCTTAATTAATTACATTATATAAAAATAATATTAATATAAACCTAATTTAGGTCTAATTTTTAATTAAATCTAAATTATAATTTTGTATATTTTCTTAATATTAATAGTATATTTTTTAGAATTACCAATAAAATTTATTAAAATTAATTCAAAAATTCATTAAAAATGGTATAATCACGTTATCCGATAACTAAAGAATATTTATTTTCAATTAATTACAGGTAAAAAATGAGAAAAAAAGAAGACCCTGCAAAGGTAGCAAAAAGGGTAAAACGTTATTATGAAAATCCAAACCGGGTAAGGTTTGAAATAATTGGGGCTACTCCTGATGAAAAAGAAAGCTTTTCAAATATGAAGGGACTTGAGAGTGTTACTTCAGCTAATAAAATGAGGATTTTAATGAAGGTTTGGAGTTTACATTATGAAGAAATAGCAGAGCAGATTATTGATGTTCAGAAAAAAAATTCAGAGCCTAACAATTTAATCATAAAAGGTTATCGGATAATTAATACTGAATTGGTAAAATTTATACAGGATAATAAATTGTCAGTGGAAACAATCACTAGTAAATCAGGGTATTTAAAGGAAGCTGGTATTACTTTTTGTTTTCTTGAAGCTTACTTAATCTTCCTTAAGGAACTTTGCGAAACAAAAAAAACAAAAAACCTTACCAATGTATTTCCTGATATTTTATCTGACAAAAAAAATATAGAAGTATTTTTACAAAAAGTTGAAGCAGAAAAAAGAAAATATGAGCAGGAAAAAGCCTTAAAAGAAGAATATTTAAAAAAGGAAATTGAAAAAGCGAGAAGGTATCTTATCGGAAAAAATGAGCTTTATTTTGGATTAATTAATAAATACAAAGGGATAACCAAGCCAGGAATTGGTTTAAAATCCTGTGAGAAAATTACTTTAAATATTTTAACTAATACAGCAACTTTGGAACAATTAGTAGGTAACAGGGCAATTATTCGTGAATTAATTAATGATATTCAGAAGCTCCCTGATTATCCATTTATCAGCTATGAAGAATGGAAAGAAAGTAGTCATTAACAAAAGAAAAAAAAAGCTGGTTCTCCTCGGAGAACCAGCTTTTTTTGATATATTTCTATTTTTTGGGAGCTGCTTCATCTTTTGTGGCATAAGCGTATAAGGCTCCTGCCCCTATTGTTGTCGCTACTAAAGCTCCTGTAAGTACAGGGTTTTGGATTGCTTTCTGGCCTATATTGCTTAATGAAGCAACTCCGCTGGCATTACCAAGTAAATGAGCTGCTGTTCCGGCAGAAGCGATAGAACCAACTCCTAACCCCAGTGCTTTCCAGCCATCATCTTTTTTGTATGCCTGAACAGCATCTTTTGCCAGGGCATATGATGTTACTCCCAGACCAATACCAGCAACTGACTGGCCTCCTTTACTCATTACAAAGTTACCAGCAGCTTGAACAGCAGGACTTTCAGGGCTTGCTTTCAGTATTGCTTTGGCAAGGGCTGCTGTTGAAACTGTTGCTGTTCCGGTAAGAACAGCTGAGTTCATTATATTTATCCCATTCTTTTTCATATCCTGGACAGCGTAGACTGCCCCACCTGCTGTGGCAATTGAAGCAGCTCCATAACCGATGGTTGCACTTTTGGCGATAGCAGCTTTAGAAGTTGCGGTTAGAACCTGGAGGCTCTGGATGCCATAAGAACGGCCAACCACTTCTGAACCTGTCGCCATCATAGCAAAACCAGCACCAGTTTTAACCAGGCTTTCTTTTGTTGAATCCTTTTTAATATTTGTAAAGGCATCATGAATCAGTAAAGCTCCGCCACCGGCAAGGGCAATACCTGCAACAGGTACCAGGCCTTTTTTAACCGCCATGGCTCCAACTGCTGACTGATCAGCAATCATTTTAGCGGAGACTATGGCACCACCAACACCGGCAGTTGCTACAGCCTGGTTTTCCTTGGCAAATTTTACAGGAACGCCTGTAACTTTTTCCCAGGGAGTTGAAGAAGAACCTTTTACTGCTAAATCAGACATGTCTGGAACCCTTTCTTAATTTCTATACTACTAATTACTCTATACCCGATTTTTTTTGTTTAAAACGAGTCATTTTCTTAATAAATTATAGGTTATTTTTTCTTAAATATTGCTATCAATTCTTTAACTTTAAACATAATATAATTATTATTTTACCTTCCAAATGTTTTTTTATCAGGATATTTTCTGCTCACTTTTTCTGAAAAAGTATAAAATTATAATAACTGCTTTAAATGATGGGTGTCATTAACATAGGTAATTTCCCATTTTTCCCTGTGCTGGAGCATTGTTACCGAACAATTGTCAACTCTAAACAAATGAGCAAATTCGGGTGCAGGCATTTTAAATTCCAATGCTAAAAGATAACTTAAAAAAGCTCGAATAACTCCCCCATGTGTAACAATAGCAATGTTTTTACTAATATTAGTTTCTGAAAGACCTATTAAATATCCTTTTACTCTATTAATAAAATCTTTCCTTGCCTCTCCTTCCGGTGGTAAATATAACATCGGATCTTCGCTATATTGTTTAATTTGATCAGGAAAATGCATTTTCATATTTTCATAGGTTAAACCTTCAAGTTTTCCAGCGGAACATTCTCTCAGATTTTTATCAGTAATAATTTCCATTCCTGTACTATTAGCTATATAGTCAGCGGTTACTTTTGCCCGGCAAAGATCACTGCTATAGAGGTAATCGAAGGCGAATTTTTTGGCATACTCTCCTAAAGCTTTTGCCTGAGTATGTCCTTTATCATTTATTGGTATATCTGTTTGACCCATCAGGATTCTTTTATCGTTCCACTCGGTCTCTCCATGCCTTATTAAATAAAATTTTGTCATTTTTTCCTTTACCCGAACAACATTGTAATATTTATTCTACGGTTTTCGTACCTATTATCAAAATAAAAATTATCTGTTTGGTGAAACAGATTTGAATTAAAAATAACTACTCGATTACATTTATATGGTATAACAAAGCTTTTTGGATCTTTTTCTTTAATAAAATTATGAATTTTTGATGTATTAGAATTAAATTGGTTAAAGTCCCAATTGCCTGGAGTTTCAAGATCATATAAGATTAGTCCGCCACAATCAGGTTTAAGGTTGGCAATATCTGGAGTTATCCAGAAATTTACATTTATTGAGGCCTTATCTGCATGAATTTCAATACCATTTAATTCACTGTCATATTTATATGCCCATATAAACGTAAGTGGCAGATTAGTAAATATTTTTGGAAAATTTCTTTTTAATTCGCCAGCAATTTGTAAAAATAATTTGTCATCAAGTCCATCATCCAGATATGCTCCCAGGTACCCCCCACTTTTGGAATAACCATTCCATATAGTTGAATACAGACAGATATTTTGTATTTTTTCCAAACTATTATTAGAAAGAAAATCATCAAAATAAACAAAATTAGGTTTTTGTTCAAAAAAATCAGCTTGAATTGTATCTGCATTTAGTGAGTTATTAATAGATGGTAAATTTGTTTTATTCGTTTTAATCAGATAAATATTTTTTTCATATAAGGGACTAATGTTCTTATATTGGTCAGTTGTTAAATTGATTTGGCTATTTTGAACTTTTAAAGGATAAAGTTCCTTGTAAAGCTCTTTATAGCCCTCTATATATGGGATAAATATTTCAGGCAGAAAACCTTTACCTACTAAACCTTCAAACTGCTCAATATCATGTTTTAACTTATGTAGACCAGTAACTAATTTTTTTTGCTTATATTCAAAAGTTAAAATATCTTTATTTCCTTCATTCCAGGGGATTCCCCGTTTTAAACTGTTACCTGCTGCAAAAAAATACGAGGCCTCATTCCATTCAGATAAAGCAAGATAGGCTCTGGCAAGGTTTTTATTTGTTTCCGGGTTATTAGAAAATTTTATTAGTGATTTCTTATAGAATTTTATTGCTGAATGATATTCTTTTAGATCAAAAAAAGTATCACCTAGGCAGTCTAAAACAATATAATCATTCGGATTAACGATGTTTAAAAACTTGAAGATAGATAAGCTTTTTTGAAATTCTTCTTTTTCAGAAAAATAGGAACCAAATTTATAGAGAATATTAATTAAAATACCTCTGGTAATGATCAAAGCAGCAAGTATTTCTATAATCAGGAAAAAATTCATTAAATTTTAATTACTCCTACTCTCTTTTTTGTTCAAAGTAGGATTAGATTTAATAATTAAAATTAGTTGCTTTGGCTCCTTCGGATTCTAAATCAGGAAGAATAGCCTGCCAGTTTAAGCCAACTCCTTCTTTCTTTAAACTGTTTTCAACATTGGTGGCACGGGTTTCAACCAGGCCCTGATAAAAACTTACCTGTTGTTTGGAGGCATCAATTTTATCATCAATTGTTTCAAGGGCTGCATTCTTTTTAGTCTCAGCATATTTTGGTACTTTGTTCAAATTAGAAATGTAATCAGAAACTTCTGTCTTGATTTTATTAATTCCTTCTTTCCGTCCACCTTGTTCAAGGTGCTGAATAACCTCATCAAGTGCTTTTTGATCTTTATTACCAAGTGGCTTACCTTTTTCAGCAAAGAGTGACTGTTTAATGAGTAGATTTTTAGCCAGTCCTGTCTCTTTATCCAAAGTCATTCCTTTATACCTTTCCAGGTTTGAATTACTCTGGTTTACACCGGCATTCTGATCAACTTTTGCCAGTAAAGCATTTACCTGCTTATTATCTTTTAAATCAATCGTAATCATTGTATTTTGAGTATAACCAGATTCACCCTGAAGTGCTGCAATATTTAATTGAGAGTATCCTTTTTGTTTTGCCAGATCTACTAGTTCTCTTAGTTTATTGGCATTTTGCTCATTGGCATCAGAAATAACCATTATTGCCGCAGGCTGGTTTTTAACAGGTTCTTTTTGAGCTTTAAGCATATCAACAGCCATAGTAAAACCAGATTCTCTCATACTGGCACCTGTACTTTTGAAATTACCTTCCTCTTTACTAAGCGCTTTAGCTGCCTGAGAATTATCCAAATTTGTCCCAATTATTCTGGTATCAAGATTAAAATCCTGGGATGCACCAATATTAAATTTTGCATTTGGTTCAAAGATTTCCTTATTGGCAAAAAGTTTTCCGAAAACATCAAGTTTACTTTGCATACTGCCACTGCTGTCCCCAACCATCATCCAGGTTTTAATACCTTTAGTCTGGGTATCTTTTACTGATACTTCACCAGTAGCAGAAAATGGAGTTGATTTTATTTCTGGTTTTTGCTCATTTACGGCACCAGCAAGAGATCTGACCTGTAAAGTTGTTGCATAGCCGTAATGATCATCACCACCAGTTGATGTATTCTTTTCTCTTATTTTAGTACCCATATCTCCCGTCAGATTTTCCAGTAAAACCTGTAATTTTTTTACGTTAACATTTCCTTCAGAGCCTGCACCAGTATGAATATAACTTAAAAGTTCCTTGACATCATTTTCTTTTACAGGTGATTTTACACCGGGTAATTTTTCCAGAGCCGATTTAAAATCAGTAACTCCTTTTTCATTATTAGGAAAAGATTCACTAAGTGAAGGTTGGGCATATTTTTTGAAATCATTGGTAATGATATCTTTCATATTACCTTCAAAAGGTACTTTCCCGTTTTGGGTCTGGATATTTGTTACTTTACCGGTTTGTGGATCATAAGGAATATAATTAAGTTTATTTTTGCTTAAAACCTGATATTGCTGATCCTTTCCTTCAGAAGCATCTTTAGAGGCTTTATTCTCATAATCGGTAACTTTAGCATTCGCTTCTATTTTAGGTTTATCTACAGGATTATCAATTTTTCCTTCAAGTTCAATATTAAAATCAGTTCCCAGATCAAGACTCATACATCCATCAGTAATACCAACAGATACTTTGCTAATATTTGTAGAACCAACAAACTCAGATTTCATGAAGGCTTCGGCTTCCTGCATAAAAGCCTTGGCCTGTCCTTCGGTCATATTCCCGTTTTTTACTGTTTCGACAAGCTTATTTTTTATGGCAGTAGCTTCTTCGGGATTTATGACATTTGCTGCCTCATTATTAGAAGCCTTTTTTGATTCAGTAACAAGATTGCGAAAATCATTAAAAGCCTGAGATTGTCCAATAGTACTCATAAAAAATAACACCCAAATTTTTTTAAGAAATATTCATAAGATAATTATAGTATAAACCCTGAAAAACATGCCTTAAGTTATTTAAAAGATGCAAAATTAAAACTGATACCAATGCCTAAATTGCCATAAATTTTTCCAGGTTAATTCTTTGAAATCTTATCCACCATTTTTAAAGTTAAAATAACTAAATTTTTTATGCTAAAAATATTAGAGAACTTTTTTCATCATCCTTTAACTACTAAATCAATTCAACCTTTTTAATAATTCTTAGAAAAGTAGTTAAAACTAAAAAAATAAGTAAATTATTATATAAAAATAAGCAAAATACTTGAAAATTTAACACTATTTTCTTAAAATATATTTGTACCTGATTATTATTTCAAAAGGAATCATATGTCCAGAATTTTACCAATTATTGCTCTAACAGCTTTTACACTTAGCCTAAATTCTTTTATTACAATTAAAAGTTATGCCGGGGAAAAAAATAAGCAGGAACAGAATTCTACCATTGCGGATGCTAATACCACTGAGCAACCTGATGAAAAGGAATATGTCATTACCCTAAAAAATGGAACCGTAATTTACTGTAAAATTTTAGAAAAAAGCTATAAGGGAATAAAAATTTTTTCCGAGAATATTGGTGAAATTTTTATTCCTCTATCTGAAGTTGAAAAGATCAAGGAAAAACAATTATCTCAAATAAGGGACTCAACCGAAAAAGGTAGTGAGCAAATTAGAAATCTTGAGCAGGAAAAAGAAAGAATGCTTAGACTTGAGCGTGAAATAAGTGAAAAAAAGAAGCTCGAGGCTGAAATTAAAGAAGCTAAACAACATGTTGAAAGTCTAAATAAGGGAAATAAAATAGGCTGGTTCAGAAATCCAAATGATACCCGTTATCTTTTTGCACCTACGGCAAAACCAATCGGCGCTGGTAAAGGCTATCTTCAGGATATTGCGGTTGTGGTTGGTGCTGCAAATTATGGTATCTCAGATAATTTTTCGATTGGTGGTATTGCTTCCTTAATCCCATTTGTAGATGTTAGTCAGCAACTACTTGCATTTACTCCCAAAATTGGGATGAATGTTAATGATAATCTAAGTATTGGCAGTGGATTTATGTATGTTAGCGGTGGTGGGCTGGCTCAGATGGGTGTTGCTTATCAGTTAACTACTTTTGGTAATTCCGATACAAATTTTACTCTCGGCCTGGGAGCTGCCTATGGTAATATTGTTAAAAACGGTCCTTTTAAACCAATCAGTGAGCAACAAATCAGTAATGGGGCAAATGCTCAAATTATAATGCTTGGTGGAATGCACAGGCTTTTTGAAACTATTTCAATTATTTCAGAAAACTGGGCAATTTTTAACTCAGTTACACCTAAGCCTGTATATATGTTTTCTTTTGGATTCAGATTTTTTGATAAATCTTCAAGCTTTGATCTTGGCTTTATATATCCGATGATACAGGATATAAGGACATTTCCGTTACCATATATTGATGTGGTTTGGGGATTTTAACTTTAATTTAAATTAAAGTTAAATTTATAACAAGTTCCTTTCGGTTTTCACTATAATTTAAAAGTAAATTGTAAACAAGGTTTTTAAATGAAAAATAAAATATTAGTTGTTGCTTTATTTAGCCTAGCATTTTTGAATAACTGCTCTAAACCTGAAAATACTATGGTTACTGAAAAAATAAATATTTCCACTGTTAAAGTAAATCGGGTTGAAGATCAGGTTGATCGTAGCAGGATGGAAGGGTATATGGCTGTTTTAACCGGTAAAAAGCCTGTTATAAATGACATATTAATTCGTGAACGTGGTTCTGTTGAGGGTAGAAATCTTACCAGAACTTTTCTTATAAACACACTTGAAGCCTTAGGTTATAAAGTTGAACAAAACAATTACCGAAAAAATGGCACAAATATTGTTGCCAGACTGATGTCAGAATCTCCTAGTGATGAGTATATTTTGATTGGTGCTCATCTGGATTCGGTAAATAATGCCGGTGCAGATGATGATGGTTCTGGTTCAACAGCTGTCTTGGAAGCTGCTACTGTTTTACCCAAATTAAATGACCGCAAGGTAAATATAATTTTTAGCTGGTTTGATGAAGAAGAATTAGGAATGATTGGCAGTAAGTCTTTAGCTTCCGAATATAAAAAGCAGGGTTTAAAAATTACTTCTGCTCATACTATCGATATGATGGGATGGGATAAAGATGGTGATAATGCCGTGGAGCTTGCCCGCCCTGACGGCATTCTCTGGGATTATTATAATATGGTAAATGAAAAACATAATTTAAAAATTCCTCTGGAAAGAACTAGTACAGGTTCATCTGATCATGTTCCATTTCATCAAAATGGATTTCCATCTCTTAATTTATCAGAAGAATGGGTAAATAATGATACCACACCTTACTATCATCAAAAGAAAGATATTTATGAAACAATTAACTTTGATTATCTGGCCTCAGGCACAAAATTACTGGTTGCAGTAGTTGGTGATCTAAGTATGAAAGTACCTCCTCCTGCAAATATAAAACTTGTACCTCATGAAAATTTCCCTGGTAGAGAAAGAGAATTTCATAAGTTTTAATTTTAATGTGCTACATTAAACATTATTATTTTAATTGAATTTAATCATAATCTTACTATTTTAGCTAATTATTGCAAATCTAATTATGATTTTGGTGCTTCAAAGCAAAATCAAAATGT
>CAYRDV010000242.1:0-9532 GCA_964422885.1 uncultured Candidatus Sericytochromatia bacterium | reverse complement strand
CTGAATTTGATTTCTTTACTGCTCCCGGAGATATTGTCAAATATTCAAAAAGTAAAGGTTTTAATGCTGGCCTTGATAATCATGCAACTATCGAGAATTTAACCAGTTATATTGATCAGGGAGTTCCTGTTGTAGTGCTTGTTGATCCAGACGCCAACCCTTTTGATGTGTACCTGCATTATAGTGTTGTTTCAGGATATGAAAAAAATGATAAAGGTCAGGTTTGTAGCCTAAATATTTCCGATCCATCCGGTGGGTATACTTATTCTGAAAAAGTTGATGATTTCAAAAAAAGATGGAAAGATATCAAAATAGGAACTGATAAAATGCCGGTAGTTGGTGGGAAAAAAGCTTTTGATACGGGCTACAGTAATTTAATGATTCCTCTGGTTCCCAAATATACAACAATAAAAACTCCTGATGAAAAAATCTTAAATACAAATGATATAAAAATAACAAAAGATGGTGATACTGCTCAGGGTTATGGAGCGAGGCTTGTTGGCGGTGGAGCAAGAGTAGCCCAGAAATTTAAAACTGCTAAAAAATAAATCTGTAAATTTGTTAATATTTCAGTATTTATCACATATAATGAACCGGCAAAAATGAGTACTGAAGAAGAATTTATTGAACAAATGTATTATGAAAGTGAAAGTTTAGGTACTTCAGAAATATTTTTGTCCATTGTTGTTACAGTTATTTTAATCGTAATCTGGTCAGTAATTTATACAATTTTAAACATTTCAAAAACCTATTATCTTTATGGACTAGATTTACTTTTTTTTGGCGGTGGCATTGCTGTTTATTATTGCAATTACAGAAAAAACACCTTATTGCCTGAATATCTGAGATTTATTGGTGTGAGAAGTATCGAGTTTTCAGAAAAAACACTTAAAGAAATTTCTGAGCAGGAATTAGAACGTGTTTTGGTTTTGGATGAAAAAACAGGTTGGGAAGGTCTTCTGTTTGACTATATTAAAAATATTGGCAGATCAGAAAATATTATTGATTCAATTGAAATATTAGAAAAAAGATTTATCCATTCCTGGCAAAATTTTATAAATTTAAAGCCACTAAGCAACAAAGCATTGGTTTTTTTCCATAAACATCTGACTGCTATTGAATTAATCCGTATTCAATGTTGGGTTGCCTCAAAAAAACGCTGGAAAAATCAGGATTTGGTAAATGTTTTTAGCAGCAATAAATTAGAAGAACGCTTTAAAAATTTTAAGAATAAACCTGTATCAATTAGTGAACCAGATAAATTCGCTGAAAATTCATGGTTTGAAAATAACCTGAATAAATTTGTTGAAGGTCTAAGAGAGTTTCATGATTATTCGGTTGTATTATATTTTTCAGTAATAGTTGCTATTCTTTTATCTGAATTTGCTGGTTTTCCACAGGTGATGGTAACGATACTAATTCTGACAGGAATAATTTATCTGGTTTTATTTCCTGGGATTTCAAGTAGCGATATCCCGTTTAAAGTAAATGACAAGAAAAGGCTCACAATACTAATTATATGGTCATTATCTATATTAACTCATCTAATAACTATCCTGGCATCTTTAGCTGTTTTATTGATTTAAAACCTGTGCTACAGATATTAATGATGAAAAATAGCTTTTTACTTACTTTTTTCACTTCTGGCAAGAATATTATTATATTTTGCAACATCTGTATCAGAAATAGAATTTTTATCTGACTTAAACGCTTTTTCTAATGAAATAGCCCATTTCAACTCCTCTTTACTTATAGGAGTATTAATTGAAGGAAGAACTAAAGCTGGTTTTTGGATTTTCCATTTATTCGCACTAATACTATTAACGGAGACTCCTTTAATTTCTTTTTTTGTATTTTCGTCCGAATCAAATAATTTATTCAGGGCAAAATTTCCTGTCAGGCTGATCGCTGTAGCACCTGTAGTTGCCAGTAAAATATTTTTACCAAATCCAAGAGGGTATTTTATTGCTAATGCTGTTGTAGCAATTACACCTATCACACCAGCTTCAACCGGATTTTCCTTTATAGGAGTAAGGACATATTTATCAATCGGTTTGGCAAAATATCTATCCAGTGTTTTTGCAACCGGAACAGCTACTTTTTCAGGTATTAAATCATGTAACTGTTTTTCTACTTTGTGGCCAACTGTTTTATGATACAGAGAGGATGTAACCATTCCGATACCTCCTCCAAGTGCAAGGGTTCCCAAAGGCCCAAGTTTTGTACCAGTAACTTTGGCTGCCACAGCAGTTGTAGCAATCATTCCTGTCTCAAAAGCAGCCCAGCTAAATAATCCGTTTGAAGATTTTGCCATAAATTGCCTGGAATCTATTTTTCCTGAGTGAAACTTAAAAATATTAAATGCTGCATCAAGAGGAACACCTGTTATTCCAGCCCGGGCAATTTTCTTTGACGAACTTATTAAGCCTTCTTTTGTTAAAAGACCTGTAACTTCTTTTTCCGTTCCCGCTAAAATATTAGCAGGTATGCCTGATTTATTAGTTTTTTTTAATGAAACCTTTTCACCCGAAGACATTCCTGACGGAACTTTTTCTTTTACAGCAGAACCTTTTAACCGGGTATTTTCTTTTTTCCCGGTTATTTTTATTTCTCCGGTATTAACCGGATTAGTTGAAATATTGGTTCCCATCAATTAATAATTATAAGTGAATATAATCTAATTTATACCCTTATAAAAAGTTTTAAATCAATCAGAAGCAGTTATTGAAGTTTTAAAATTAACAGTTAAATTTTTTAGGAAATTTCTTTTGAAGCAAAAAGTAGTACAAAAAATTAGAGGGGATACTTTTTAGCTATCCCCATATCGACTCGTTCCTAATATATAGACGTAATGAGAAAGCAAAAAGTTCCATTATTTTTGAATAAATTTTCATATTTAACCAAATCTTAACCTTTTGCATTTTCATCTAATAGGCTAAAATATAGATAAATAGTATATTTCAATAAGTTCCATGTTTTTTTAAAAATTTTATAATTTTTGGGAACTTCTTTATTTTCAATAAAATATTCACATCAATAACATAACGATTCATGTTTATTGAATTTTTCCTAAATATTTATCTTTATTTTCCTGCCAAACCTCTTCTCTGACTTTTTCCATTTCTTCTTCAAGGTTCGTTCCAGATTCTTTAATTGATTTACCTATTTCTTCTGATAAATATTCCAGTTTTAATAAAGAAAGTTGTTTTTCTATATAGGCTTTTATTGAATTAAGACCAATTGTTTTGGCAATTTCATCATCAATTTCAAAAGATATAACTCCAGAGTACTGGAGACCTGTTTTTGGAGTACCAAAAATAACGCTCATTTTTATAATTAATTTCCACTACCGTGATAATATTTATAATTAAGCTCCTATAATGATTATAGCTGACAACAATAAAAATACAATTTCCAAAAATATTATTTTTCAGAGTTTGCCACAATTTTAAATTTTTGGATATATTTACATATACATCATTGTCTGCAATATAAAAAAAGAAAATATTATTTGTTTGTTTTAATTGAACTTGTATCAATACTTTTAGCTATATTAACCATTGAATTCCGTTTTAAATTTATTAAATTATTATAGGGTTTTCTTTGTGGTTGATATTTTGTATTACTTTCAGGTTTTTTTGTATCAGCACCAGCAACCATTTCCTCTGATTTTAGTTTGTAATATAAGGCTCCTTGCCCTAATAGTTCATCTTCAAGCTGGCGACCCATAACAACATTATTATCGTCTGGTTCTGTAAAATAAACCTCTTCTCCGTTTATTATTTTTTTTATCATATTTTAAAACCTAATCCAGTAATAATTAAGCTTAGTTATTTTTGAGATCTTAAGCCAGACCTTTCGGTCTATTTTTTTATATTCCTTACTATAATTAAGTTTAGCATTTTTCTGACATTTTATGTTTAAAATATTTACTTCATGAAAGTGAAGACGAATAAATAAATTCTTTATCCTTGAATAATCCACACTTCTTGGGTTGTTAATTACATAAATACCCTTTCCATTATACCCGTTTGTAACAAATGCAATAATGCCTGCTAAGTTGTAATAATGGGCTGTTTCAAAATCTTTAAAGGATAAAGAATATCCTTTAGGATGATAATGAACAAAAATACCTCCGTTTGTCAGGGCATTTAAATATTCTCGTTCTATAATAATTCTGTCATTATGACCAGAAGAAACTGTTTTTAATAATTTTCCGCCTGGAGTTATACCTATACCATACTCTATACATTGATTTATAAGAGGCATTAATTTGTTTATTGCAATAGCTATTAAATTTTGGCTCATTTTTAATTGCTTGTTTTTTGTGCCCTAAAATTTGAAAAACGTAACTATAATGATTATAGCTGACAATAATAAAAATACAATTTCTATGTTTTTCAACTTGAGACAATTTTAAAATTTTTGGATATATTTACTTAATACATTTGTCTGCAAAGTTTTCACAAAAATAAAACTGAGTAATAAATGCGGCGAATTTTTTGGAAGGGGGATAAAAATATGAAAAATATTAACCTACAAAATATTATAATTATTATTAATGTTTCTTTAACTTCCCAAGAAAATGATTTCCTTAATAGTTTATTGGATGCTGTTCAGCTTAATGATTATTGTGGAAAACCATTAAAAACAAAAAATAATGAAATAATCGTTTTACCTTTAAAAAAAATTAAATTAGAAAATAAACAAAAAGTTGTAGCAATTATAAGAAACTGGTTTTTAAAAAAGCCTATAAGTAAAGGCAAGATTCAGATAAATTAAATTATTTATTTAAGGAACTCATTTTCAATATTAAGTATATGTTCATCAATTTTATTCGTTTCATATTTTTTCTGAAATAATTCATATACATGAACAGAAACTTCATCAAGCTTTTTTCCTGAAGAATCCTTGCTAATATTAATGCACAAATTTTTAAATTCTTCAGAAGTTACTACTGATTTGGTATATTCCCTAAAAATAGTATCATCAGGCTTTTTTACAATAAATTTAATCCCATCTTTTTCTCGGCCCCAAATCTCAAACCGAATTTTATTTTTATCAAATTTGCCATTTTGTTTTAACTTTGTTGTTGCAAATTGAATAATAGAACCTCTTTTACTGGCATCTCCTGTATGAAATAAAACAACATATTTTTTACTTTTCAAAAAAGCCATAATTTTACTTTCAATTCTTGAATAAATAACACTTGTACTCATTTTAGACCTCTTTCTTTATTATCATTAGATTTATATAAATATTTAATATCAAAATAACAACTTATTTCAATTTTATCATTATTAATAATTCTTGCTCCAACTTTACCATTAAACCTTTCTTCTGTTATATATTTGATTATATAGAGTCCAAGACCTGTACCACTATGATTGATTGTGTTTTCAGACCTTTTTCCTTTTTCAAAAATGTTTTTAAGGTTAATTTCTTCTGAAAAAAACTTTTTATCATTATCTGATAGTCTATTGAGAACAGATATTTGTAATTTATCAATCATGTTTTCATTATATGTTTTGAAATAAAATTCTACTGGTTCAAACTTTGTATTAGGGTATTCGGGTAAATTATCATGATTAATATAAAAATAATAAATTCGTTCATTAGGAAAATCATTTTTTCTAAATTGCTCAGGTGTAATAATAAGAGGAGAATCGGGAACATTATCTGAAAATAAATTTGAAATTTCAGTTTTATTTTCAGTAATGAATAAACTTTCAGAAATTTTCTTTTTTAATCCATTTTTCCACACAATATAATTTTTATAAGGGATTATTTCTATTTCACTTAAATTATTAACAATAATTAGTTTTTCATGATTTTCAATTTTTGAGGAGCTAGAATGGGTAACTGCATTAATAAATAGTTTTGAAATAAGAACCTTGATAAATGTTTTTGCTTCTTCGTACATGAGCATATGAGCTTCGTCCGTATCTAAATAAAAAGTATATTGAAACTCCTTCCACTTTGTAGAAACTTCATCAGAACCAGCTAAAATAGATTTAAGTATTTTTGTTCTTTCAATTTCAGATTTTAATTCTTCCTCAAAATATAAATTTTCAGTTTTAGGTGAAAAATTATTTCCGGGAATTAAAAGTGGTTTGATTGCACTTAAAATTTTTTCTCTATATTCAACCCTTGATATAACATATTCTAACCTAGCTTCTAATTTTTTAATTTCATTTTTATTTAAAGTATTCTTTTCAAAGGAAAATTTTAGGGAAAATAAAGACATAACTAATAATATTTAATAGTCGGGGCGACCCGCCGGGTCGCCCTAACAAATAAGATTTTGTGATAAGTTATTTTTTTTAAATTACTTAATTGTTTTATAAAAGTTGAAACTTTTTCAAGATTTTCCTTATAAGCAATACCATCACCTATTATTGAATGATTTAACATTCCAAAAATTCTTTCATGCAAATTTTTTAATTTAATAATTTCTTGCTCCTTAAAATACGAATCTATGAACTCTTTCAGTATAGAAATAATATTTTTAAGGTAGATTTTCTTAAATTCTTCAATATTATTACTTTTAAAAGCAAAAATAAATATGACAGGTTCTTTAAGTAGTTTTATTTCATCTGTATTAAAGCAGTAAAAATGGACAGCTTTAATATTCTCTAAAATGTCAAAAAAAAATAAATCTCAGCCTGAGTATAAATATGATAAATCTCTTTTCCTTTTAATAATGGCGTTTATTTCTTTAGGCTTATTTACCTTATTAAGTACTACCTTATATACATCAGGTACTTTTTATTTTTATAAACAGATTAATAATATTTTTGTTGGTTTAGTTGCAATGTTTATAGCTATGCGAATAGATTTTTATAGTTTAAGAAAAAGATTAAAACCAGCAATGAATATCTTAACATTTTTATTATTTGCAACATATGTTCCGTTTTTAGGAGGAACAACTGTAAATGGAGCAAGTGGCTGGCTTCGTATTCCAATAATTAATTTCGGATTTCAGCCTGCTGAAATTGCTAAAATAATTTTAGTTATTTTTACAGCAAACCTTTTATCAAACCCTGAATATGAAAAATTAAAATTAATCGAAAAAATTATTACTTTATTTCCTACAGCCGGAATACTTGGCTTGATAGTTTTTCAGCCGGACATTGGCAATGCTTCAGTAATAGTTTTATCAGTTTTTTCTATTTACTTTATCGCAGGTCTTAGCATATTAAAAATATTCAGCGTTATTTCAATATTAATAACAGCTTTTTCTTATCTTGTTTTATATAACCCTTATCAGTTTACAAGGCTTACTATTTGCTTTGATCCATGGCAGGACGAAAAAGGCTATGGTTATCAGTTAGTACAATCATTATTAGCAATCGGTTCAGGCGGTTTAACAGGAAAAGGATTAGGAAACAGTATTCAGAAACTTTATTACTTACCTGAAAAACATACTGATTTCATTTTTTCAGTTTATAGCGAAGAAACAGGATTAATTGGTGGTTTATTTATGCTTTTATTAATATTACTACTTGCCAGGTCTGGTTTTAAAATTGCTATAAATGTTTATGAGCCTTTTATTAAGCTTTTATCTGTTGGAATAACGGTAATGATTTGTGGTCAAGCATTAATAAACATGGGAGTAGTTACCTGTCTTTTCCCAACAACTGGAATAACTTTACCATTTATTAGTTATGGTGGAACATCCATGATAATTAGTCTTTTTAGTATGGGCTTATTATTAAATGCTTCCAGATATACAATGAAAAAATAATGTTTTAAACATAAAAGCTATTCCAGAATTTTTTGGATACTTAAATTTTTTAGTTTATCCATTTCGCTTCTGGTTTCTTTGACAATTTTTTCTGTATTCTCAACACTATTTACAATACTGTTTAGATCCAGATTCAATGAGTCACCGGGAGTAAATGTAGCAATATGATCACTTATCAGATAGAAAGTATCTTCAATAACATCAATTTCCACCTGTAAAGTATCTATTGCCCCACGTATCTGTTTTATTTTTTCGCTTCTTTTCTGAAGAATTGACAGGTTATTGTGTAATAAAGTTTTCTTTTGCATCCTTTTATGAATAAGATCAAGATCATTATTATCTTTGAGATTATCAAAGCAGGTTTTTATTCTGTGTCTGATATTATTCATTTCATCATTAATAATTTCCAGATTATTATTTAGAATATATTCCTTGTAATGGGAAAGGGTAAGCAAAAAATTAATATAGTTTTCCAGTAGAAATTCAAGCTGCTGTAATTCTTTTGCCATCATTGTCTTTAGGTCAGGGCTTTTCCCAGCCATTTTCAATACATCTTTATATTTATTTTCCAGTTTTTCAGCCCGCCCTCTAATCTCATAAGGTAAATCAAGTAATTTTTGCTGATAATTTTTTTCCAGGCTTCCGGTTTCATCATGCCAGCCTTTTTTTAAATTTGTATATTTTTTGTAACCCGACATATTTGGCAATACAATCATATAAATCAGTTCAATCAATAAAAGTGGAAGCGCAATAAATTGATAACCAGCAACAGCAGTCACGGCAAGGCTAATCAACATTATTATATTTAAAGTTTCTGAAGCAGCTTCTTTGTAATAATTTGGTTTTTTCATCTAACTAGCCTGTATTTATCATAAAAAAATATATCATTTATTAATAAATCCCCTAAAGGGGCCCCTGTTAGTATTAACTCCGGGCGCATAATCAGTTAAAAAGTATACTGTTCATGCATTCCCTTCGGTCATAAATCCCGGCCCCAAAGAATTTGGGGGAAACCCCGGATTAAAAATCCGAGGTATTCTTAATACTAATAAAAACAAAAAAATCCCTCTAAATATTTACGTTTAGAGGGATAAAATTTATCTAAAATCTTAGGACGATGCCTCAGCCAAATCTTTTTCTTTTTTGGTAATATCTATTTTCTTTTCATAAAATATTTTATTATTTTCACCAACTTTAAGAGATAAAGATTCATTTTTAGGAATACTACCACTTAAAAGGTCTTCAGCAAGAGGATCCTCAATGAATTTTGAAATCGCTCTTCTGAGGTTCCTTGCGCCCATAGTTGCATTGTAGCCCTCTTTTACAAGCATTAACTTAACTTCATTAGTAAACTCCATAGTTATATCCTGTTCTTTTAGTCTTTCATTAACTTCTTTCAGCATAATGTCAACAATCTGAGTAATTTCGTCCTCATTTAAAGGACGGAAGACGATTACTTCATCCAGACGGTTAATAAACTCTGGTCTGAAGTTTTCTTTCATTTCACTCATAACAACATCTTTCATTCTCTTATAGCGATCATCAACTCCTGCTGTATGGAAGCCCATTGATGCTCCTTTTTCAAGTGCTCTGGCACCAACATTGGATGTCATTATGACAATAGTATTTTTAAAACTTACTACCCTTCCTTTGGAATCGGTAAGCCTACCATCTTCAAGAATTTGCAGTAGAATATTGAAAGCATCAGGATGTGCTTTTTCAATTTCATCAAACAATACTACTGAATATGGCTTACGTCTTTCCAACTCGGTTAACTGGCCTCCT